>JBDKGB010000066.1:0-3015 GCA_039798485.1 Bacteroidota bacterium | reverse complement strand
AGAAAAAGGATATGTCGTTTGGCAGAAAGCATGCGTCAACGTCGAACGGTTTTGGTCAATAGTAGCAGTTTAACGACCCCAATTTAAAACAAAAATTGGAGTTGACACATACTGTAGAATACAATTCACACGGATGATTGAAAAGAATGCTCAATAGATTTAGTTGGAAATGACATTTTAAAAATGTGTACTTTAGTGAAACAACATCAATTTATTCTCACATGAAATCGATTTTATCCATCCTTTTAATTCTCTTAGTGAGTGTTTCAACATACTCCCAAGTCAGCTCACTAGCCGGACTTCACCCTGCGTTGCCTGGAGAAATCGACCACTCTCAACCCCTCATGGTGGATGGCGTAACAACACCCGTTTTTTCAGCTGATGGTGTTCAAATCGCACCAGAAAAATTGGGAGAATATTTCTCGTCAGGCGAATTGACATTAGAGCCCTACTGCAACGATAAAAAAGAAGTGAAGGCCTTTGTTTTTCGCAAGTTAACGGAAGAAGAAAAGAAAATGATGGGCGGAATGATGAAGATGCCTGTTGATGAAATCACCGCCGAAGAAAAGGCGCATCCCATCGAAGGTGTATTGACTGATATAAAAGGAAATACCGTCAAGATTTCCGATTTGAAAGGGAAGGTTGTCGTGATCAATTTCTGGTTCATCGCCTGCAAGCCCTGCACGATGGAAATTCCAGAGTTAAACCATATCGTTGCCAATTACGCAGGAAAAGACGTCGTGTTCCTGGCTGTTGCGCTCGATGATGCAAAGGCCATCAAAAAGTTCTTGAAAGAAAAATCATTTGATTACCGCATTTGCCCTGAAAGTGATCAATTTGCAAATGACATGAAGGTGACCGCTTTCCCAACGCATTTCGTAATAGGCAAAGATGGATTCCTACAGTTCAAAACCTCTGGATTTAGTCCAACGACGATTCCGACACTGCAAGAAGCCATCAATGCTGCGCTTTGAATAGTCACGAATGACTAACTACGAGTTACGAGTTACGAATGACATCTAATTTGATGCGTTGCAATTTCTAATTTGTTTGCTGTGCAAATTGCCGCAGGTATCAAATTCCTGAAAGGAACAAATTGTCGTAGACATCAAATTTTCAATTCTCAACTCGCATACTTCATTTCCCCCATCCCTCTGTCGATGCTCAACAAGCATGTCGCCAACGAATCGATGTGTAAGTCAAGCACTGCTTTGTAATTGCTTTTACGGTAGCCACCAAATAGCGCCATAGTTACAGGAAGTGGTCTACCGATTTCAAGTGAGATCTCATTGACCCAGTCCGAAAAAACCTGTGCACATTCCACCCAATGTTCGGTGTCGCAATAGCCGCCAAGATCATCGTCCAAGTGGCTGTCTGCACCGTGAGCAAAGGCAACATAATGCACCTCGTTTCGTTTGATCTTTTCGCCAATTAGACCCAATTTCTCTTTGAAGTAGGACACATACTTTTCGTTTTTTCCATGTGGATTCACGTTACAGTCACGCGGGATTGCTTTATCCACCAAAGGATTGAATTCACGGGTGTCTTCGATGCTGTTTCCGAAGTGACCGTCCAAATCGAGCCACGCTCCCACGGCACCAAAATCTTCGTACAGTTTTACTGATGCGATGACTTGACCAGAAAAGGTGCAAAAGCCACAGCCAGAGTCTGGCATCGCATGATGCATACCTGAAACAGGAGCGAAGCACAATTCGTCTGGATTCAGATAGGCATGACGCATGGCGTTGTACAAGGCTGCATTTGTATAGGTCAAGCTTTCTACCAAATTTTCTGACCACGGGAGTCCATTGGAGTCGTAATTTCCCGTTTTATGGAATACATCTTCAATGTAAGCTTGGGTATGCGCGATTTCAAAATCCGCTTTTTCAAAGGGTTTGAAATCGGCACGAATGTCAAAATAATCGCTCAAGCCAAGGTCGTTGATGCGCAACATGAGTAAATAGGGCTTCAATGGAGACTGAGAATAGGACTTTTCGCGGATTGAATCGAAGCATACTTGTTTCTCCGTAAAGAAGGTGGTGATTTTGTTGGCTGTTGTTTTTTCCATGACCTTTTTGTTTTAGTGGGTTCTGCAATCAATACCACAAAGTTCATGCGTCATAACACCAAAACCCCGTTCCTGCAACCTTGCAATTGGTTTTATGCCTATATTCATCGCGAATTAAATCGTCGAACTATGCCTATAATCAAGCGTTTGCATCCATTTTTAATTTTTTGTTTGGCACTCTTATCCCTGTCGAGTTGCAAGGTTTACTATACCACTTCAGACATCGATGCGCAGCTGAAAACATCGTTAGAACCAATGTATGCCAATACGCAGACATTCACCAAACAGCTCACCGATTTGCGTGGCCAATTGTCGGGATTGAACTGTTCGGATACGCAAGAACCGTTTAAGTCGGCTGTCTTTTTTTTAAACCAAGTTGATGCACTTACAGCGGTATTAATCCAATTGGAACAAAAGGTGAACACTGAATACATTCAGTTTAAACAATACACCCAAGGAAAAACACAAATCACATCAGGGACTGAGGAATGGAAACAACTGAAGCAGACGAAAAAAAATCTGAAAAATCTTGCTGGTCAAATTGAAGATAAAAACAAAGAGGCTGTGGCAAAGGCAACGGAGCTCAATACCTACTTGAATGAGAAAATTGTCCCTAACGTACAGTTTTGTGATGTGAACATGTATTCAGCCAAATTCAAGCAGGCAATGGATACCTTGGGTAAGATGCGAGGTTATCTGGATGGCAATTTTCGTCGCTATGAAATGCAAGTCGCTAACATCGTAAGAAAGTTCAATGCCACGCAAACGGAAAAATGCACCCAACTCAACAACGACATGCTAGAGATGATTTCCGAGAGAGAACAATTGGTAAACATTGCTAAATCGATGAAAGCTGCTGGCGATCAGTTTAAGGGGAGTACAACCGGAAAACAAAAGATTTATTCGTGTTCACCTGACTGGGAGGTGGTTCTTCAAGCCGAAAAAGA
>JBDKGB010000065.1:0-28039 GCA_039798485.1 Bacteroidota bacterium | reverse complement strand
GCTCATCGAGGGATTCTGATGGTACTTCTTCAACGATTTCTTCTACAACAAAATAAACTCGACTGTAGTACACATCCACACGCCGCCAGTTGAGGACATCTTTTGCGTCTGATTTACGCTCTAAGGTGGCTGGTACACACATCACGTTATACCATTCTTCTTCGGGGTCAAGGTATTTCTTGACATAGTTCAACCGTTCGGTTGCAAGTCGGTCATTGATAGCGCGCGTTCCCGTGCTGTCCGTATACGAATACAGTGCGACGATTTCAATGGTGAAATCATCGTTCCCTTGGGCCATTGTCTTAAATTTCGCTAAGGCTTGAAGAGATGAATCGGTTGGAACACTTTTGCCTACATTGAAGTAAAAGGAGGCAATCTCATTTTGCGCATACAGCCCAAAAAAGGGAACGGAAAACATGAAGGCAATTGCGGCAAAAAATCTCATTGTGAATGCATGAAAAACACGATTCAAAGGTACAAAAAAAGGTGACCCCTGAGAATCACCTTTTTCTATATAAAATAACAATCGTTTATTTAAACTCTTTCAAGTCAATTTTCCCATTCACTTCAATCGATGTCACTGTTCCGCTGAAACCAGCTTCACCAACCGAGATCACCAATGAATAAGGGAACAGAATTCCGTTTACATCTTTATAGTCGGCATACGACGTTGACATTTCAGTTACTTCGCCTTCTTCAGTGCGGATGCTAACCGTCTTCACTTTCAAGTAGGTCGCCACGTCATAATATTCATACGTTTCAGACTGCCCGTCCATTACCTTGAGGACATACACATCTTTGCCATTTACGTTTTCAATACCTGTCAATTCGTAGTTCATTCCAGTTTTACCGTAGTTCACCTCAGGTAACAAACCATTTGATTTGTTCTTTGCAGCAATGTCTTCGGCAGACATTTCTTTTTTACCGCCTTGCATGTTCCAAGAGCTTCCAGATGTTCCCTCAAACACAGCCTTTTGAAAGACCATACCTTGACCTTCCATTTTCATTCCGTCAAAGTTTGGCGCCATCCAAATGTCAGTCATTTGCAATGGGAATGGCACTTGTGGCATCGTCAGGTCTGTTGCTTTACGCACCGATTTGATTTTCTTCAATTTCTTGTCGGCTGCCTTCAAAGAGGAAGTTGAGGTCATTGCCAATACATAGCGCTCTACCAATTGTTCTTTGGTGATGTCAGCTGCTTTCGTTGCTTTCACAGGCTCTCCAAATGCATCAAGCATTTCGATCACACCATCTGCATCAAACACCTTCAAACGCTCCAATACTTCTTCATTTCCTACCACTACGATGTTGCAGTTTTTCGCGCTGAAATACGTTTGAGCCATAGTCAAAACAGCTTCCTTATCCACTGCCTCCAAACGCTTCAAGTAGGTCTGGTAGTAGTCTTTTGCTAAGTCGTTGCGAATGATGTTTAGCGCAAATTGTGCAATGGTTTGTGGGCGCTCCAACGAACGCGCAAATCCACCAGCCATCGATGATTTCGTAAGGTTCAACTCTTCATCCGTGACATATTCATTGGTGATTTTATCCAATTCATACAAGATTTGTGTGATTGCTGAATCGGTCACATCGTTTCTGAAATTTCCTCCAATAGAAATCCATGAACCGTCCTCTGTAATGTTCAAATCAGAATAACAACCGTAGGTATAGGCTTTGTCTTCACGCAAGTTTTGCATCAAGCGTGTGCCGAAACCACCACCACCAAGAATACCATTCAACACATTCAAAGGCAACTGATTTTGATCACCTGTGCGCATCTTGATTGGAAAGGAAACTTGAATCACGGATTGAACAGCACCTGCCTTCTTCACAAAAATGACACGATTCCCTTTGTTGAATTGTCCGTCATTGGTTTCAGCTTTCGTTGCTTCACCACCTTTCCATGTGCCGAAGTATTGTCCAACAAGTTTTTTGGCTTGATCCAAAGTAATGTCACCAACAATTACCAAGTAACTTCCTTTTGGTGTAAACGTGCGTTTGTAGTAAGCTACTACATCTTCACGGGTAATGTTCTTCAAGGTACTTTCCGTCATGACTTCTCCGTAAGGGTGATTTGGGAAGTTCACTTTCACTTCAGCATTCGTCGCCATGGTTCCTGGGTCAGATTTCGCTGAGATAAGTCCGGATTCGTTTTGTTTCTTGATGCGTTCAAATTCCGACATAGGGAAAGATGCATTGAACAAAACATCAGACATCAAGGTCAACCCTTTGTCCATGTGTTTTGTCAAGCACGAAAGGAAGATATTTTCCGACGATGCATCCAAAGAGGCACCGATGTAATCAATTTCCTTATCCAATTGATCTTTGTCGCGGTTGCTTGTTCCTGACATGATCAGTGAACCGGCCATTTCAGAAAGCCCAGCTTTGGAACCTTCGAGTACAGGATCGCTTCCCATCACCATGTTGAAGGCAACGCGAGGAAGGGTATGGTTTTCAGAAAGGATCACAGTAATTCCATTTTCTGTCGTAAACACCTGCGAATCTTTAATATTGATTGTTGGTGCTTTTGCGGCACTAGGTCGCACTGAACGATCGATTTGACCGAACAGGATTGCAGGCATCATTAATCCTGCGAAAAGCAATACTTTATTCATGATGGTCATTTTTTAGTTCTCTCTTGGTAAGTAGTAAAGGATAACGCGCGCATTTTGAGTCAAATAGGTGTTAGCCACACGAAGAATATCTTCACGTGTAACTTTCATGTAATTCTCCAACTCGGTATTTGCACGATTTGCAGTACCATAGTACACATGGTAATTGGCAAGATTTTCAGCAACACCAGCAATGGTTGCATTCGAGGATACAAAGTTGTTTTCGAACTTGTTTCGAACTTTTTCAAATTCTTCCTGAGAAATCAATTCCGTTTTCATGCGCTGAATTTGTGCATCAAATTCTACTTGAATAGAATCCAACGGAACTTTGTCTGCTGCGACTGCTGCGAAGATTCCAACACCAGCATCTTCCAATCCATAGTTGAATGAGAAGGCGAATGTCGCCAATTGTTTTTTCTCTACCACCGCTTTGTTGATGCGGGAAGATGATCCTCCGGAAAGAACTTCATTCATCATTTCCAACGCATAACTGTCCGCGCTTGTCTGGTTCGGAAAGCGGTAGCCCATAAAAATCGCAGGCAATTGAATGTTGTCGTAGATGGTATCTTTAATGACAGCCTTCAAGACTTCTTTGTCTTTTTCTGGACGAGGTATGGTCACACTTAATTTGGCATACTGTGCAATCAATTTCTTCGCTTCAGGAGATTTTGAATTCATAAAATCTTTGGCGTCAAAAACAGATTTTGCAACACCATAGCGCTTTTGGAAATCTCCATCGCTGAGGTTTTCGAAATCACGGTAAAGATTGATGGCTTGTCCTGCAGGAATAGAACCAAAATACTTCGCAATCCATTTCTTCGTTTCTTCTACGTTCAAGTCGCCAGCAATCGATAACGTTGCATTGGCAGGCACGTAGAACGTTTTGTAGAAATTCACATAGTCTTCTTCTTGAGCAGCATCGAGGTGTTCCATGCTTCCAATCACAGCCCAGTTGTACGGGTGAACTGTGAACATGCGCTTGAACATTTCAGAGATGAATGACGCGTAAGGTTGGTTGTCAATGCGCTGACGTTTTTCTTCTTTCACAACGCTGCGCTGTGTTTCAATACCTGTGTTGTCCACTTTGGCATGCAAAAGTCGCTCACTTTCCAACCAAAGTCCCAATTCCAATTGATTGGATGGCAACAATTCATAGTAATAGGTGCGGTCTTGTGAGGTGTTTGCATTCAATGCACCTCCATTTTTCTCGACCAATTCAGAGTATTCACCACGACCGATGTTTGCAGATCCTTCAAAAAGCAAGTGCTCAAAGAAGTGGGCAAAACCTGTACGGTCAGGATTCTCATTTTTCGAACCAACATGGTACAAAATTGAAACAGCAACAATTGGTGTTGCGTGTTCTTCATGGATAATGACGTGAAGCCCATTCGGCAAGTCATACTCCACATACTCGATTTTTTTCTGTCCATTCACGGAGAATGTAAGAATGATCGATAATACAGAAAGTGAAATAAATTTCATGGATATGAACAATTTGTGAGGTACAAAGAAACTAAGTTTTTTTGAAGGTCATGTGGTATTTTTCATGATTTGAAGAGCATCCAAGTTGGATTGGCACGAAACCACTAATTTTCGGTCCGAATATTGCGTAAATTGGTGCCGTGAAAAATTTAATCATCTTCTTGTTTTTGTGCTATGGCTCTGTCAATGCGCAGCGTGTGATTCCTTTCGTGGATTTCAATTATTACTTCAGAACCTTTGAAAATGACAATTTCCGTCAACTGGAGTTTCAGCAAATTAGAGAATACAAAGGTGGGGATGATTTTGTCGCCTACATCGATACAAAAGGTAACCTGCGTGTGTATGATGGGAAGGAGCGAAAAGATATCTCCAACATGAATGTGGTGTACAAGACCTCGGATCACCTTATGGCCTACAATATCGGTCCAACATTGAACATGTGGGATGATGGAAAGTTACAAACCTTAACCTATTTCTCGCGAAATTATGAGGTGAAGGATAGTATCATTGTCTATGAGGATACACGCTTCAACACAGTCAGTGTGTATTGGAATAAACAGATTTATCAGATTTATCAGATGACGGGTGAATTGAACATGCCTGTAGTGATTGGTGATAATATTGTGGCGTTTAAAGACAATGGGAACTATTTCAAGGTGTTTTATCAGGGTCAAATTTATGATTTGGGCGTTTGGAATGGGACAATCGATTTTGAAGCGGGTTGCGATATGCTCTGTTTCAATGATCCAACCACACGGACCTTTGCTTTGTTCGAAAAAGGACAGTTTCTCGATGTGGAAGCGTTTTACATGAAAAAGTACAAAGCTGGTCGAGGTTTTTTAGTCTATGAAGACTTGAACGGAAATCTAATTTTGTACAAAGAAGGAGAAAAAACAACGCTAACCAATTTTAGCCCTACGTTTTGGGAAGTAAAAGACGATATCGTTGTTTGGGGGGAAAATTCATTTGTATATGCCTATCAAAACGACGCGAAAATTCAAGTGGCTAATTTTACTCCCAAGGATTATCTATTGAAAAACAATGTCTTTGCCTTCAGAAATATCATGGGTGGAGCAAGCGCCTTGGTGGATGGAAAAGTTGTCGAACTCAGCAATCAGCCCAACTGTGAATTTCAAATTTACGGAAATAGTGTGCTTGTCGCGTTGTTTAATCGATCTTACATCGTATACAACAAGGGACGTAAGTTTATTCCTTAAATCGTTGCGCACTACTTTTTATTTATCAACGACAAAGAAAGGATGCCTTTTTTCTGTCTAAATTTGTTACTCAAACAATAACTCATACAGCATGAATAATTGGTTTACCGTTAAGGTGAAATACACAAAACAATTGGAAAATGGCACCTTTAAACGTGTGTCTGAACCTTATCTATTGGCAGCAATGACATTTACAGATGCAGAAGCACGCATCTACGAGGAGCTTGGGAGCGTAATTCGCGGAGAATTTGATGTCGTTGGGATTTCACGTACGGAGATTCACGACATTTTCGCCTATGAAGATGCATACACGTGGTACAAGGCAAAAATTTCCTACGAACGAGAAGATGGTGAAGGAGAAGATGCGAAGAAGAAAAAGATTTCCCAAAATTTCTTGGTTTCTGCACATTCCGTGAAAGATGCCTATGAGCGCATTCGCGAAAGTCTTTCCACCTTAATGATCGATTATCAAATTCCAGCCATCATCGTCTCTCCGATTGTCGATATTTTTCCGCCAAATGAAAATTTGGACCGTGAGATTAGTCGCACTCCGATGGAGAAGGAAGAGAAAACACCGGCTCCCAAAGGAAAAGTGTTTTCTGCTCCAGGGTCTGATATAGATGATGAAGATTTTAGTGATGACGACGAAGTTCTGGAAGATGACCTCAGTGATGACGAAGATGACAACGAGGACGAAAGCGTGCTCGAAGATGATTTTTCTGACGAAGACTAATGGACGATATTCTTGAACAACTCCGAAATGATCACAAGGACTTCGATCGCGGGAGCCTAGAGGGTTTCTTTGGTCATGAACCATTCGACCTTTTTCAGAAGTGGTATGCAGAGGCATATGAATCAAAACAATTGGAACCAAATGCCTTTGTTTTGTCAACAGTGAACACTGAAGGCATGCCGAGTTCAAGAATTGTTTACCTCAAGGAATTATTGGGGAATGCATTCATCTTTTATACCAATTACCAAAGTCATAAAGGGCACGATTTGGCGGCGAACAGTCACGCATCGATGCTCTTTTTCTGGCCTGGACTCCAACGTCAGTTGCGCATTGAGGGTAGGGTAGAAAAGGTGTCCGAGGAAACAAGCGATGCCTATTTTTCTTCTCGCCCGCGAACGAGCCAAATCGGCGCTTGGGCATCTCATCAGTCAGCCCTTTTGAACGAGCGCAAGGACCTAGAAGATCGTTTTGCCCTTTACGACCAACAATTTCCAAACGAAGTTCCACGTCCTCCGCATTGGGGAGGATACACTTTAAAGCCTACACTCATCGAATTTTGGCAAGGACGTCCTTCGCGCTTGCACGACCGCATCGTTTACGAATGGGACGGAGCCGACTGGAAAATTTACCGTAAAAATCCATAGTTGATGTACGAGATTCTTCCGGAAATATTTACCCTGTCAAATGGAATGCGTGTGGTTTATCTTCACGCCAATGCTCAGGTGGCACATCTCGGAGTAACCGTACTTGCTGGTTCTCGTTTTGAACAAAGCAACGAAAACGGCCTTGCACATTTTTTGGAACATTGCATCTTTAAAGGGACCACCAATCGAAAAACATTTCATGTCTTGTCGCGACTTGATTCGGTAGGAGGGGAATTGAATGCGTATACAGCCAAAGAGGAATTGTGCGTTTATGCCTCATTTAGCAAGGAACATATCGTCCGAGCATCCGAATTGTTGTCCGACATCATGCTCAATTCGAATTTTCCAGATAAAGAAATCAAGAAGGAAAAAGAAATCATCATCGATGAAATCAACTCCTACCTGGATAGTCCCAGCGATAAGATTTTTGACGATTTTGAAGCCATGATTTTCAAGGGGCATGCCCTCGGAAACAACATCCTTGGCACGCGTGATAGCGTCCAGAGCTTTACCCGCGAGCACCTACTGGAATTCATGAAGCGCTCATTTACTGCCGACAACATGGTGATTTCCTTTGTTGGTGATATCTCGAAACACCGCTTGGAACGCATGCTTGAAACCCATTTTGGTGCATGTGCACCAGGAAAACACAAGCATACACCTGAATTGTTTGAGCCTTTGCCAACATTTCACAAACGATCGAAAGAAGCCAATTATCAAGTGCATGCCATCATAGGTGGTATGGCTCCAGGCTACAAAGACGATGAACGACGAGGCATGGCCTTACTGACAAATATCTTGGGTGGACCTGCGTTGAATTCACGGTTAAATCTTTCCATCCGAGAGAAATATGGGTATTCCTACAATGTTGAAGCTGGATATACTTCGTATGCGGACACAGGGTATTGGAGCGTTTATTTTGGGACTGATCAAAAGTATGTCGACAAGTCACTCGCTTTGGTGCAGAAGGAATTGAAATTGCTTTGCGAAAAAAAACTAGGTGTGCTTCAATTGAATCAGGCCAAGGAACAACTCAAAGGGTATTTGGCACTTTCTCTAGATTCAAACTCAGGATTGATGTTAGGCCTTGGAAAAAGTTTGCTGCTCTTCGATCAAATAGACACCATTGCAGAAATTTGTGATGGCATCGATGAGTTGACGTCCTCTCAGTTGTTGGAAATTGCCAATCAGTTTTTTGCAACTGAGCATTGCTCCGATTTGGTGTTCGACCTTCAGGAGGCTGATTAGTTGAAAGTTACGAGTTACGAATTTCAAATTATGAATTACGAGTTTTGAATTTGGTGCCTTCGGCATTTCGAAGTTGATTCTGTCTTTTGTCTCTTGTTTATCAGCGCAGCGGTCCCTTGTCTTAATCTCTTAATATCCTTATATTATTCCTCCCTCTTAATCCCCCTCAATGAGGAGGAAATAAGGAAAATTCAAGTCTATTGACTTTTGTCTATTGTCTATTGTCTATTGTCTCTTGTCCTGACATCTTAATATCCTGACGTCTTAAAATCTATGGACAAGCGCGTAGCTTGTTGCCGTAAAAGCATATCCAACAAAACGATAGCAGCCATTGACTCAACAATGGGTACAGCCCTAGGAACGACACACGCATCATGTCTTCCTTTACCTTGAACAGTGCTTTCTTCCCCTGTGAGCGTAATTGTCTCTTGTTCTTGAGCGATTGTCGCGACGGGCTTAAAGGCCACACGAAATTCTATGGGCATCCCGTTGGAAATGCCTCCTTGAATGCCACCGCTCGAATTGGTTTTTGTGGTGCCGTCTGCGTTGAACAGATCATTGTGTGCGGAACCCCGCATCTCAATGGCAGAAAAGCCACTACCAAATTCTACCCCCTTGACTGCATTGATGGACAATAACGCTTTCCCCAACTCAGCATGTAATTTATCAAATACTGGTTCTCCCAATCCTTTTGGAACATTCACTACCATGCAGCGAATGCAGCCGCCAATAGTATCACCTTCGCTTCGTACTTGACGAATAAGCGCTTCCATTTCTTTGGCTGTTGCAGCATCTGGACAGCGCACTGGGTTTGATTCAATGGAGTCATTCAGGAAAAAGGCTGAATCCATTAGACGTATGGAACCAATCTGATCGACATAGGTAGAGAATTCAATGTCGTACGTAGCGAGAATTTGCTTCGCGATGGATCCAGCGACCACACGACAGGCAGTTTCACGCGCGCTCGAACGTCCACCGCCACGGTAATCGCGAATGCCATATTTTTCTTGGTAGGTATAATCCGCATGCGAAGGACGGAATAGATCCTTCATTTCACTGTAATCTTGTGACTTTTGGTCCTCATTTCGAATGATAAATCCGATCGGTGTTCCCGTTGTTCTTCCCTCAAAAATTCCAGATAGAAATTCAACGGTATCCGATTCTTTTCGTTGCGTTACGATGGCCGATTGTCCTGGTCGTCTGCGGTCCAATTCTGCTTGAACCAAAGTCAGATCAATGGAGATTCCAGCCGGCACTCCATCTAAAACTCCACCGATAGCTAGACCATGTGATTCTCCAAACGTAGTCAAGCGAAAAATAGTCCCAAACATTGATCCTGCCATACTGCAATATTAGGCAATTCGAATGAATTGAGCATCGACTTACTTCACCGCCGCGGCATCTTCAATAGCGCCAATCAGCACATCGTTTTCTTGCATAAATGCATGGTCCAGCACTGACTTCCCAAAACTGTCCAATTGATTGAGGTTTGTACCATGTTGAATGAGTAATTTGGCAATTTCATTTTGATCAAAGGTGACGGCAAAAAATAAAGCGTTGGCCTTGTTGAGGTTCAATGCATTTGGATCTGCGTTGTACATCAACAACAATTCACTTAAGGCATAATGTCCTTTGAAGGCAGCACCCATCAGAGCCGTATTTCCTGAGTAATCCTTGAGGTCTGTCAATGCTCCGTGACGTAAGAGAAATTCAGAAGCCTCGTAATTGCCAAGGTAAACAGCCAAAATTAGCGGTGTAAATCCTTTTATGTCTTGTTCGTTGATGTTGCTCCCAGATTTTAAAAACGATTGAATGGAAAGGGTATCATTTTTTCGAACAGCGGTGAATATGTCTTCTTGGGAAAATAAAAAAGTAGATAACGCAAGGAATGTAATGGTGATGAATGGTTTCATGGTATTGTTAATTAAATGGTTACGATTGCTGCTCCAAAACAGTCAACACAAGGTTAACACGAATGGGAACAGCAAAGTAAGTCCAAGTGATTGAACAATAAAATGAGTTCTGTTTTGATTCTATCAAATTGTATCCGAAGCCATCAAAAAAATCAATGGCAAATGGCTTGTTCCGTAGCCTTTAAAATCACACGAACTTCATCCAAGGTCGGTGCTTCGGCATAGGTGCGCAGTACAGGTTCAGTTCCAGATGGACGAATCATTACCCATCGGTCATCGTCAAAAAAGTATTTGAACCCATCCGTTGTTTTCACTTCACGAACGTTGTAAGGTCCAAATGCTTTGTAGTTGTCGGCTTTGCAATTGGCAATGATGCGTTGTTTCAACTCTTCAGTGATGTGCAAGTCGTTGCGCTCAAATTTGAATTCACCTACGATTTCGTAGACCTCGTCAATCAATTCATCCAGTGTTTTACCAGATTTCGCCATGAATTCCCAGATGATCATTCCCATCCAGATGCCATCGCGCTCAGGGATGTGACCTTTCACAGCGATTCCACCTGATTCCTCACCACCGAGAAGCACATCGTCTTCGACCATGATGGCAGCGATGTCTTTAAATCCAATTTTTGTGGTAATCAATTCAAATCCATAGTGTGCAGCCATGCGTTCAACGCGAGGCGTTACAGAGAAGGCAATGACAATTTTACCCGTCATCTTCTTGTACTTCGCCATGTAATGAATCAACAACAGGATGATGTGGTGCGAATCAACGAATTCACCTTTTCCGTTGTACAAACCTATTCTGTCGGCATCTCCATCTGTGGCCAAGGCGCAATCGATGTTTCCTTTTTCTTGGATGTATGCTTCGAGTTCTTGTAGATTTTTTGCGATTGGTTCAGGAGCTTGCCCCATGAACGAAGGGTTGTGGTCACAATGCAAAAACTGCGTGTTCGGTAAAATGCGCTTTAAAGCGCGCTGACCAGCACCGTACATCGCATCATAGACGAGATTCATTCCAGAGTTTTCGATGGAAGCGATGTCGAAATGGGCTTTCACGTGATCCACATAGCGTGTTTCTAAGTCCACGATTTCCAATTGACCAGCAGCAATGGCGCTGTCCAAATCAATGGTGGAATAATCTGCTGGACAAACATCAGGAATAATGTCTTCTACCTCTTGCACATGCCACGGAGCCAATGGACCACCGAAGAAGGCTTTCAATTTAAATCCGTTGTAAGAGGGAGGGTTGTGGCTTGCGGTGATAATGACACCGATTTCACAATTCAACTGATTGGCACCCAGAGAAATCATAGGTGTAGATACAAATCCTCGCGCCAATTTTACCCGAATTCCTTGTGAGAGCAACACTTTTGTGGTTGTCTCGGCAAAAAGTTCGCCGGCAAAACGGCAGTCGTGACCAACAACGACGCATGGATTTTCATAGCGTTGTTTCATCCATTCACCTGTAGCGAAAGTCACACGCGCGACATTCTCAACGGTAAAATCATCAGCGATGATCGCACGCCATCCGTCTGTCCCAAATTTGATTTTTTGTGCCAAAATAGTTCGATTTTTGTTGCGACAAAGATAGTAAAAGTAGGTGGGATTGAACGTTTTTAGCCAATACAAGAAACTGTTGGATTTAAAGAAAAAAAAGTTGGCTTATACATTTTAACGCTTTAAGCCTACAGGGAAGTCTTATGATGGCCAAAAAAGTCATACTTTTAACGCGTTTAATTGGGCTCTTCATCTTTTTTAATCAGCTACACAATGATTGTACAATCACGGAAATTATTTTTTCTAATTCCTGCCGTATTTTTTTATTTCTTCACCTTGGCTTGCTCCAGCGGAAATGCAGCAGAAAGTGAAGGGAAACTATCATCCCCGGAAGATTCCATTCGAAAAGTACTGTTGGTTGAAGGTCCAACCTTCAAGGAACTGAAGCTCGTAAAGGTGATTCAAAGCAAAACAATGGCACCCAAAGATCCCTTGGCGGTGTATGAGCCAGCGGTGAACTCGCCAAAATCAGTGACCTTTACAAAGGACGGTTCGAAGTTTTATGTGAATTCCTTGGAAGGCTATACAACCATCGTGTTTGATTCGAAAACGTTGAAGAAACTGAAAGAAATTCGACATGAATTCAACGAATCGAACAACGCGCTCTTCAAAGACAATGTGAATACGGCTTTTGATTACAAATTCAAGCAAGATCGAAAAGAATACAATCACTTTCTAGGTAAACCGGTTGAAAGCTGTTTATCGCACAACGGAAAATACCTTTGGGTCACCTATTACCGACGCAATTGGGATCCGAAAGCCGAATCTCCCTCTGCCATTGCGATCATTGACACAGAAACGGATGAAATCGTGCGCGTCATGCCTTCAGGGCCTCTTCCTAAAATGATTACGTGTTCTTCGGATAACAAATTTGTAGCTGTGACACACTGGGGAGACAACACCGTAGGATTAATCGATGTGTCGGCTAAAAATCCGATGGACTTTACTTATGTGGCACATATCGTTGTAGACAAGCGACTTGAAATGGATTTTTCAGCAGACTCTGATCGCGATTCGGAATGCGGAAATTGCTTGAGAGGCACCGTGTTCACCCCTGATAATTCAAAACTCTTGATCGCGAAAATGGGAGGTGAGGGGATTGCGGTGATTGATGTTGAAAGTAAAGCATACGTCGGAACAATTACTGGCGCCTATGCAAATCTTCGCCATCTAGTTATAAATCAAGGCTATTTGATGATGAGTTCGAACAAATTCGGTGTCGTGCAAAAAGCCAAACTGGATGACATCTTTGCCCAAGGATTTGATGACAATTCGAAACTGGTTTATAAGAAATGGGAAACAGTTACCGTAGGACCTGGCGCCCGTACGATTGATGTGACAGATGATGGTAAATACATCTTTGCCTGTGTCAATGATGCCTACAAAGTGGTCGTGATTGATGCCCTGACCATGACAAAAGTAGCAGAGGTAGCGGCGGCTAAATTTCCAGTCGGAATGGCACTTTCACCTGACGGAAAACAATTGGTCACGACTTCTCAAGGAAAAGATTCAGTTCCGAACACGGGGAATACGGTGATGGTCTTCGAGGTGGTGTATAAGGAGGATTAAGAATTAAAAATGAATGAAGAAATCCTTGCGAGTTTCACGCTTAAAAGTTCCTATAAAATTATTCAGTATGACGATTCACCCACTGGCAAAATACACCACGCTGTTCACCTTTCTCATTGCCTTGTTGATACTTTTGGCCTTTGTGTTCACTGGTGATATTCACTTTGCGTACATGGGTATGTTTTATTTTTTTGGAGCAGTGGGCATTAACCTGATCGTTGTCATTATACTTGCATTTATAGGCGATAGGGGCATCAGCGGCAAGGGCATTGGACTTTTATTTTTAAATATTCCTACGGCAATTGGCTTTTTTGCAGTTGCCATCTATTTCACAGGCATCATGCGTGTGACATTCATCAATGATTCTGGCGAAAATATTCGAAATATCCACATTACAGGCTGCGAGAATGAACACATCGAGGTACTTGAAAATGGAGATTCGGAAACTGTGTGGATCAATATTGAACACGATTGTCAAATTGAAGTCTCGTATACTACAAGCAAAGGGAAACGAAAAACGGACGTCGTGATGAGCTATGTGACCAATGGCATGGGTAAGAAATATGTGCATCACATCGGTAAAAGTGAATACGAAAATTTAAACTACTGAAATGGGTATGAAAAATCCGCAGGTCGATGCGTTTATAGAAAAAGCGAAAAAGTGGAGTACTGAAATGGCTCTTTTGCGTGAGCTTGTGCTCGAATGCGATTTGACGGAAGAATACAAATGGCGTCAACCGTGTTACGCATTGAATGGGAAAAATGTCGTGTTTGTTAGTGCGTTTAAGGACTATTGCGTCTTGGCCTTTTTTAAAGGCTCCTTGCTAGCTGATCCCATTGCTATCCTTGCTCGTGCAGGAGAAAACACACAGGGAATGCGCATGATTCGCTTTACCAATTGTGAACAAATACTCGCTTTACAAAAGGAAATTAAACAATACATCTTCGAAGCCATCGAAATCGAAAAGGCTGGATTGAAGGTTCCTAAATCGGATGTTGCAGCACCTGCATATCCTATTGAATTGAACGATGTGTTTGAAAAGAATTCCGCATTGAAATCGGCATTTGAGCAACTCACCCCCGGTAGACAACGTGCGTACATTCTACATTTTTCATCTGCCAAACAAGCCGAAACGAGGCTTTCACGCATCGAAAAGTTAACACCTCGGATTTTGAAAGGAAAAGGCATTGACGATTGCATCTGTGGTCTATCGAAACGAATGCCTTCGTGTGATGGTTCGCACAAAGCCATCAAGGATTTTAAGAAGCCGTATTAAATCCTGTTGCCTTACCTTTGCTTACTTTCAACCCATTCATGAACGACAATAAATCGCCAAAACTTCCGCCGAAAAAATACCAACCTAGCGGACTCACCATTCTCTATGAGGATCAAGAAATCATCGTCGTTGATAAAGCTCCGGGATTGCTGACCATAGGAACAGATCGCGAGAAAGAGCGAACCGCACATTTTTTACTCAATGACTATGTGATGAAAGGGAATTCGCGTTCGAAAAATCGCGTGTACATCGTACATCGTTTAGATCGCGAAACATCAGGGATTTTGGTGTTTGCCAAGAATGAACAAGCCAAGAACTTTTTGCAAGAAAACTGGAAAGATTTCGAAAAAAAATACCTCGCTGTCGTACACGGAAAATTAAAACACAAGCAGGGTGAATATTCCTCTTACCTGATGGAAAATAAGGCATTCAGGGTATATTCTTCAAAAGATTCGGTCGCAGGAAAGTTGGCCCGTACAGGATTTAAAGTGTTGAAAGAAACGGCAGAACTTAGTTTGTTGGAGATTGACTTGTTCACGGGAAGAAAGCACCAAATCCGGGTGCATTTGTCGGAAAAAGGCCATCCAGTGCTCGGTGATAAAGTCTATGGCACCGCAGAAAAAGGTCCTCAACGCTTGGCGCTACATTCCTTTTCATTGCTCATTAAGCATCCGTTTAAAAAGAAGGAAATGACCTTCGAAACGGCGATTCCTGCGTATTTTGAAGAACTTTTTAAGTAATCACTTTTTTGTGTGATGTCGGTCATGGTTTAGAAGAAATGAATGTGTGAATTTTACCACATAGCATTCATTTAACCACTCCCCATGAAAGAAAATAGTCAATGTATCGACGCTTGTTTGGCCTGTGTCATTTCTTGTGAAATGTCCATTACGGATTGCATCGCATCCGGAAATCGCGAGTGCATCTTGCTCTGCCGTGACTGTGCAGATATTTGTGCGCTCTGTGCGCGTTTCGATGCCCGCAAATCACGATTTAGCCACGACCTTCATTTGCTTTGCGCGGAAATTTGCGAAGAATGCGCACTAGAATGTGCCAAACACGCATCACACCATGACAGTTGTGCCCGATGTGCAGAAAATTGCAATGCCTGCGCTTTAGTATGCAGAACAATGGCGAACGAGACCTTGTAAACTAGTTTGAAAATTCGCGAATGGTCTTTTCGATAATCGCCACACATTCCATAAGTTCTGCTTCAGTCATCACCAAGGGTGGCGCAAAACGAATGATGTTTCCGTGTGTTGGTTTAGCCAGCAATCCGTTGTTCTTCAAAGCAACACAAAGATTCCAAGCGGTAGAACTTTCGGGAGTGTCGTTGACGATGATGGCGTTCAACAAGCCTTTTCCACGCACCTTTACAATCAAGTCAGATGAGTCAATGATGCGTTGCATTTCGTTACGGAAAATGACTCCCAAACGGCGCGCATTCAACATCAATTGCTCGTCTTCAACAACTTCAAGTGCGGCCACAGCTACTTTAGCGGCCAAAGGATTTCCGCCAAATGTTGAACCGTGTTGACCGGGTTTGATGACCATCATAATTTCATCGTCAGCAAGTACAGCTGAAACAGGATAAACACCACCAGAGAGCGCTTTTCCGAGTATTAAAAGATCTGCCTTAACAGAATTCGATTGACGTTCGCAGCGTTTTTCGCAGGTGCAATCGCCACATGTTGCTAAAATGCTTCCCGTTCGGGCAATGCCTGTTTGCACTTCATCGGCCATAAAAAGGACGTTGCTGGCCTTACACATGGCGTGTGCACGTTGAATGTAATCTTCGGATGGTACGTAAACACCGGCTTCACCTTGGATCGGTTCAACAAGAAATCCCGCCACATTTTTGTGTGTCAGTGCGTGTTGAAGTGCATCCAAATCATCGTAAGGAATGCGAATGAAACCAGGGGTAAACGGACCAAAGTTGGTGTTGGCATCAGGATCGTTGGAGAAGGAAATAATGGTCGTTGTACGTCCATGGAAGTTGCCTTCGCACACGATGATGATTGCGTCGTTTTCTGCAATTCCTTTTTTCTCATAGGCCCATTTGCGGCACAATTTAATCGCTGTTTCTACGGCTTCTGCTCCGGTATTCATTGGAAGCACCTTGTCGTAACCGAAAAATTTGGTCACATATTCTTCGTACGTTCCCAATGAATCGTTGTAAAAAGCGCGTGAGGTCAACGTCAATTTTTGCGCTTGCTCTGTGAGTGCTCCAACAATTGTTGGGTGACAATGACCTTGGTTCACCGCAGAATAGGCAGATAGAAAATCGTAGTAGTGTTTGCCTTCAACATCCCAAACATGCACACCTTCGCCTTTTTCAAGGACAACGGGTAGCGGGTGGTAGTTGTGCGCACCGTATTGATCTTCGAGTTGCATTAAGTCAGCGGAACCAAGCTTTGTCATATTCTGATGTTTATGTTTTTGAATGACATTCGTCGCGGAGAATGTCCATCCTTTCCTCATTTCAACACAGGAGAGAAATCATCCTAAAGGTGCGCCAAAGATAACCATTCCTTTCAAGTGTGACAAGTGGGTAGTTGGAATCAGAAGTCACAATGTGGGATAGGCTTTATGACGAATAAGGTATTGGTTTTTCCATCAAAGGAATCGTTCCACCAGAATAGTTTTCCTTGAAAGGAGCGACGGTCTGGAAGAACATCGATGTCAAAATAACGCGTGGGTGCTTGTTCGTTGTTCATTGGGCTATAATATCCGACAAGTACCTTTTTGTCGTTACGGATTTTAATGAGTTTCTTTTCTGCGGGACTTCCAATTTTACCAATAAGTATGCGAACAGTGTGTGTTGAAGAATTTTGAATGTAGAGCGCGATACTGTCCTTTTGTGGGACTGGCATGCATTCATTTGGAGCTTGTTGCTTGGGCTGAACAAAAGGTTCTTGAATGAACGTTGTTTGTCGATCCCACGAATTGTCTACCGAATGATTGAAGGTACCATCTTCATTGAAATAGAAGGTCTCATCGTAATGTTGAATGCCGCCATCGGGTTGAAAGGTTCTTCGAACTGTTGAAACCGCTCCTGTGGAATGGTAGGTTACATCGAGTCCGCTGCTACCGTGTAAATAACCCTGCTCACCTTCAAATACAACCGTTCCAGTTGTATTGTAGGCAATGAAGTGGAAGTAGCGTTCGTGTTTTGCATCGGGATAGCGAATTGAAGAGATTTTTCCATCGGCAAAATAACAGCGCGTAGAATCTCCATTGGTTAAGTGTTTTGTTGAACAGTTCAGCTGCGCAAAGATTCCAAGTTGAAGAAGGATAAAAACAAACAGGTTGATGTATCGCATGTATTATTTTTTTTCGCCCATTGGCAAGTGCTGTGCCAATTTTAGATGGTTTCATTTGGCTTATGTGCATCATCGAGTAGGTCAAGGACCGTTTTTACAGGACTAAAGCTTTCTGAATCTACTTCTATAAAAACGGTGTTCCAGTTGGCCATGCTACCATTCCACAATCCAGGCAATTCCATATACCGCACAGGAGTGCCATTGTGGTCTTTCCGTACGATGAAAAAGGCAGACGGATCAGCGAATTGTTGCAAGTCAAATTTTTCACCCGTCAATGAATACGGCGAAATGGCCATCAAAACAGGATTGAAGTGACTGCTTTTCAACAGGATTTCCAATTGATCAGGACTTGAAGAAATTTGCGCCTTTTCAACAATTTGTTTAGAGCGTAAACCTGTTGCTTGATCTTTTACCCAAAATGGTCCACCGCCAGGTTGTCCCTCGTTGCGCACCATGCCACAAATCCGAAATGGTCGGTTCAAGAGTGTGCGAATTTTGGACTCATCTGAATGTACATCCATTGTTTCTGAGTCGTATAGACCGTATTTGGCATTCAAGTCAACCAAGCCGACATAACTTGGGTTTTCAAAAAGTTGTCGGGTATCTTGCTGCAAGGCGATGAGCAGTCCACCAAGTACTTTTAAGGTTTCGAAAGAGGAATCCGCTTTATCGGGATGTTGAATGTTATCGATGTTCTTGATGAAAATCAACTCATTTTCAAGGGCATTTAAATTTGATAGCAAGGCCCCGTGACCTGCAGGACGACGTACAAATGAGTTGCCTTCAGTAAGTGCTAAACCACTTTCAGTGAAGGCAATGGCATCCGATTCGCGCGATTGATCCGAGAATGAAAGTGTAGCGGTGGTGACCGTTTCAGAGACGGACGAACGTATACGGGCATGAAATTCCTCTTGAACCGTAAAGTGAAAGGACACCCTATGTGGTTGCAATTGAATACCTTGAAGCACGTGCTCTTGAAATGCATTGAAAGTGTTTTCTCCAATGCGGTGAAATGGAATCAAACCTTTTGGCAAATGTCCGAGTGAAAGCCCATTTTTCTCCAAAAGAAAAAGCAACAAATCGCTGTATCGGTCCTTTTTAGACAACACGACTTCTTGCATTTCCGGGGATAAATTTTGATAAAAAGCAAAACTTTCTAAATGGGTCAAAAAGCGTTCGATGGGTCCACGTTTCTCATAGCTCGGGTTCATCAAAAAGTCATGGATGAACTGAAACATGCGTGAACCAGAACCAGATGCGGGAATGAAATAGACCACTTCTCGAAGTTCGGAATCAAAAAGGTCAATCAGTTGATGGCGTTGCTCCCTCGAAAGCACGGTAATGCCATTTTCTGGGGTACAAGGGGCATCGAGTTTTAAGGATGGATTTTCCCGAAAAACAAGTGAACGCTGCTCATTGATCCATGATTCCGAAGGCGACTGACTCATTACTGCGAGAGATTGTTTTTCTTTGTACTGTGAATATTGTCTTCGAAATTATAAAATATCGTTGGATTGCCAAGGGGAGACATGGCACTCATTCTCCTTTTGTGTATGCCTTTGCCGATGAATGTCAACGAATTCCGATGGATGTTGAGGTTGTTGATGGCTTGAAAGCGATTGAATTGACGTACACGTCAAGCCAAGAAATCATTGAGGTAAACGACCAAGGTGTTGGGTCACATCGTCTTTCGAATCGCCGCCTAGTGAAAGACATTTATAGAGTGAGCTCCTCGAAGGGGAAATTTGGACGTTTGTTGTTTCAAATTTCACGGTATTATTCGCCAAAGAAAATGTTGGAATTTGGCACCTCGCTGGGAGTAGGGACCTATTGTTTGGCAAAGGGAAATCCCAGTGCTGAGGTGATATCAATTGATGCTTGTGCACAAACCCAGTCTGTTGCACGACGCATGTTGGAAGGTGCGGGAATCGAGAATTGCACCCTGATCAACGCTACGTTTGACCACTATCTTTCAACCACAAAAGAGGTTTCATTTGATCTGGTATTTATCGATGGTCACCACGATGGAAAGGCCTTGCTGCGCTATTTAGAAGCTCTGAAACCCTTGACCCACGCGGACACCATCTTCATTTTGGACGATATCCGTTGGAGTGCATCCATGTTTGAGGCGTGGCAAAAAATAATAGACGATTCAGAATACCATGTTACGATGGATTTCTTCCGGATGGGAATGATGCTGCGCCGACCTCAGCAACGCAAAGAGCATTTTGTGGTGAAGGTGTGATATTATATTCGTGGTTATTTGACTAACAATGATCACATAATATCTGTCTCCGTATCAGGCATAAATTTGTGATTCGCACATTTTATTGAACAATCACCTTGAACGTTTGAGACTTTCCATTAGAATTCACACTGATAAAATAGATTCCTTTTCTCTCACTTAAATTTATTTCCAAATTCGTACCGTTCGATTTCATTTCCTGGATAAGTGTTTTTCCATAGACATCATGCATCATAATAGAACAGTTTGACGGATTAGTGATTCCAGTAATTGTAATTTTACCTGTAGATGGATTCGGAAATACGTTAACGTTCAATATTTGTGATTCACTTTCACCCAATGTCATTTGGCTGCAATTGAATTGCTGTGAGAGGAAAAATTGCTGCACTGAATCAGCGGTATTGATTACACCTTGTACATTTTCAAGATGATCACCAGTTCGGCTGTAAATGATCGCAAAATCGTTACAAAGCACCTCTCCTGAATTTAAATCAATTGAATCAAGAGACATGTAACACCTTCTGTCACCTGAAGCATTGTTATTTGTGAGTTCAGACCAACCATTTCCTGTATATGGATTGCCGCTGTACAAATAAGTTGTTGGTGTCGCTGTAACCCCAATTGTCCCTGGATATCCCAATCCGCCGTAGTAAAAATTTGAACCATTTTCCCATTTTCCAATTAGATAATTCCAATAGTCAGGGGAATAGTAAGGATCCTGATGCGGGTATTGTGCGGCATTAGAAAAACCACCCACAACATTCATGGGATTATTCAAACTTACCATACCGATACATGGAGGGTTTGAACCATAATAACTTGCGTTTCCTGAGGCAGACTCGTCCATATTGTCTGCGTTGTATGTATAGATGAGATTTCTTGACGTATCACAACCGATATAATCATCGTTTGGATTTCCAATATCGGCATCCATGTAAAAGCCGACTCGGAAATTGGAGTAAATATTTCCGCCTCTATTGAATACACGAAGGTTTAAAAAAGTGGTTGTGTCTATAAAATTGGTTGATGAAAATTGGTATGCCATTATGTGTACTTCAATTCCTAATGGATAACCACCAGTTGGATGCACATCGGCTGCGTCATTCATGATAATGTAAGTTGCCTTGTCTCCCCGAATATCTGGATAGTCACCCAATGCTGGAGAATAAACATTATCATTGTTAAGATCTACAAAAGGAGCTAGGTTTTGAGCAGTACCTAAAGCAAAATAACCGTTGCCTGGCCAATCAGCAATTGATGCTGGTATGGAATAACCTGAATTCATGTAATTTGCTATGTGGTAATCGATTTCAGATTTTGACACTGTCCATAATGCAGGCGAATATTCTCCTATGTAAGATGGGTTTGAGTACATATTCAACGATGAATATGGACCAGGGAATAAGTCAGAATCGCCTGAAATCCGCACCGCGGCAGTCCTTAATGTTCCAGCTCCATCAATTGCCCCAAACCAAAAGGCAGCTTGAAAAATAGCATCTACACCAGACCCCTTTGGAACTTCATAACCTGCTGAATGGGGTTGTGTTATGTTGAATAAAAATCCACCGTCCGACAGAATTCCTGAAGTATTGTTGTAATCCAAAGTTGAATAATTTATTTGTCCCCAGAAATTCAAAATGATTGAAACGAAGACAAGTGTGAGTAAGTTTTTCATGAACTTAGTTTGTAATTTAAAACTTAAATAATAGTTTATTTTTATATAGATTTGAGATTAAATATAATAAAATAAATGGATTTTGATTTATTTATTCTAATTATATGACTGAGTTTGCCAAAAAATCTCGGACAATTGAAATGTTTCAATGCCCTGTAACTTTTTGTACGTTCATGCATCTTAAGTATTGAAATCCTTTATATTTAGTGTAAGGATTTCAGAATAGTCTTATTTAATTTTTAGCGCTATGGAAACACGAAAATTGAATGCCGTTGCTGTGAGTGTAGCAGCCTTGTTATTGCTCGGTTCTTGCACAAAATCAGTATTTAAAACCACATCAGACAAACTGATGAAATCTTGGGTTTATGAAAAAGTGACTTTTCAAAAAAACAGTAGTTTCGGAAAAGACGATCTCACCAAAGATTTTGCAGGTATTGTGCTTACGTTCAATGCTGATTTTACCATAGATGAAGTGAATAACACTACTGGAGCAACCCGCATTGGTACTTGGAAAGTAGATTATGGTCAAGATGAATATGCTGCTTCGACAGGTCAAACACCAAATGCGACAGAGGTACTTGCTGGAACATTAACAGATGCTGCAAGTGGGGCAGTGTATTTGCTCAATTGGAAGTCTTTGAGTGTAACGAACTCAAAAATTAGAGCATATGAATACAAGGACGATGGTACCTATTGTTATACCTTAATTTCTCAATAATTTACCAAAAATAGATTTTTCAAAAGCGCCCGATAATGGCGCTTTTTTTATCCTCAAAACGTTGCCGTCAACAAATCGAGCACAGAAGGGTGTGACGAAACAGGAGCAGAGGCTGTCGTTTCGACTTTATCTTTATCAGTTTCCGCCGGGTGTAATCCATCGACATGTGTCCAGTTTTCATCCATCATTGATCGCGATAGTACTGCAGGTTCTGCTGCTGCAATTTCACTTACGGAAACACTTTCCATCGCATACACTTCATCGTTGGCAACGTCTACGATTTCAGCTTCAGCAAACACAATATCACGTTGAACCTCAGATTGAATGAAGTTCTTTGGTTCTTCTTTGGGTGCTTCCTGTTGTTTGACAGTCGGCTCAGTAGAAGTTTTTTGTTGTTCTTCTTGTACCTCAGCCAACGCAGGTTTTGTTGTTGGTGTGTTGTCGAACAAGAATGGCGTGGTGAGCAAGGCAATGATGCCAATGGCTGCAGCATAAACCAAAGGTCTTTGGTACAGTGGTTTCTCCTTTGAATACAAGGCGGCACCGAGCCCATTCAACCAAATGACACGATTTGATTTTTGGTGTTTGGCGGCGAACAGTTCGTCCAAGGATTGCTTTGTTTCCCGTTTCGGAACAAATGCATTGGCTGCATGCAAACCTTCAAGCTGCCCAAATACCTGCTTGAGTTGAAGAAACTCGTCTTCATTCGCACACCATTCTGCCAAAGAAGCCTTCTCTTCAGTGCTTAGCGTGTAGTATTCGTTGTTGATGATCAACTGTTCCAATTCTTTTTCCATCATCGATTCAATTGAGGGTCAAATTCTTTTAATTTTTCTGCCAGATATTTTGTCGCATAAAACAGGCGCGACTTGATTGTTCCTTCGGCAACTTGCAGCACTTCAGCGATTTCAAGGATAGACAATCCATCTAAGTGGCGCAAAGCAAAAGCTTCTTTGTGTTTTTGGTCCAACGTTTCCATGCTCTGTTGGAAGGCTTCTGAGAATTGTCGGTCTTGCACTTCGTTCATGACATTGGCTGTTGTATCGAACAAACTAAAATGCGTGTCCAATCCATTTTTGGTGCCTTTGCGTATTTCTGCTTTCTTGTATTCGTTTTTGCACATGTTGTTGGCAACCGAATATACCCAGGTTTTGAAACTTCTCGTCGGATCGAAATATTCCGGTTTGTTCACAATCTTGGCAAACAAGTCATGCACGAAATCCTCCGATTTTTCTCGATCGCGCCAAAGCATGCGCATAAAATAACCGAGAAGGGGACCCGCATAGCGTTGGTACAATTCATCAAACGCACGTTTTTCACCACGCATGATAGCTTCCATGAGCTTTTCATCGGTAAAATTCGTGTATGTCGTGCGCAGCAATTTCATTACTAATAATTCGCCTTTATGGATTGCACTTGTTCATATTTTCCACACTGCACGGCAATTTGATCGATGGCTACATCAATTTTTTGGACTTCATCCTGCTGACCTCTTGTTTGGTATTCCTTACGCAGCAGCAAGAGCATCGGTAGGTAATTGGCCGATAAAGAGCGGGCTTTATCTCGACCGACAGTTGTAATCTTGGCCGAAAGTTTCGTGTTCCATAGCTGTTCGTTGCGCTCAAAAATCCCAGTACATCTTTCTGCATGGTATTCCATCACTAAGCCAGTGACAAACATGTGCTGTTGATTCGGAACCAAGTATTCCTTGGGAACTGTAAGTGAAACGCTGAGTTTTTTGGTGGCATTTAATGCACAGAATTCAGTCAAATAGGCAACATCAATAACGGAGGAATTTGGCAAGGTAAATCCGTTGGTTGTCAGCGCTGAACGGTAGGCTTCGCTTTGCAAAAAGTCCAACGAGATGATTGTTACATCGGACCGTTCATTCATGAAAATTTGAGCGTAATATGCGGCGTATGTATCTTCAAACCCGTGCGTGATTAAATAGCCGTTTTCAGGTACGGAGCGCATTAAATCCTTTCCATATGCGAGCATAACCTCATTTATTCGACCGGTTGTATGCAGTTTTTTCAAGTATTTTCTTGCTTCATTCAGGTTATTTGTGATGAAATCGTAGGCTGCAATTTGAATGTGAACATCTGAGTTCTCTGGGCGAAGGGCTTCGGCTTTTCTAAGATGGTCTATCAGTTCAATGTTATAGTTTCCAGCCAAATAGCTGTAGTAATGGTGTTCGAATGATTCTGGTGCCGCTTGAGATAAGAGTAAAACGTATTGGTTCATTTGTTCTTGTTGAACAGCACTTGGTGTACGCTGAGTGCGCTGAGTGGAAGCTTGTTGTCGCGTTGTGACAAAAAGTGTTGATGTTTGTTGGATTTGTTGTGACACCCCGGTGCTGTACCCAAAGCTTGTCGATGCGTCATCCTTCAACTGAACAGATTGTTTTTTTTGTTGGATGGATTCCTCTCGTTTTTCCTGTTCGCTTTTCATTGAAACAGTATCCATTTTTTCTTCATTCAGCGATTCATTTGGAATTACCGCATTGTTATTGTTTTGAGGGGCTAGATTGGTGTTTATCGATTGTGCACTTAGACGAAGGCCAATGAGTAGGAATAAAAATAGAAAACGTACGTTCATCTTGAACAAATTTTGCCAGCTGTACAAAGGTATGAGATATGCGTTCAACGTTACGTCAATTTTTTTTCGGGGGGCTTCTAGCAAATGACGGACCTTTTTTGTGGTCCAGAAAATCGACTAGTTTTGCTCTGAAGCGAACAAGAATTTATTCGGAGAAACGAGGTGTGTTTTTACCGCATACATAACGATTCCTGCTGTGTTTTTAACCCCCAGCTTTGACATGATGTTCTTGCGGTGCGTGTTGATGGTGTGGTTACTTAAAAACAACTGATCTGCAATCTGAATGTTGGTCAATCCCTCGGCGATTAAGGTTATGATTTCATTTTCTCGCTCAGATAAGATGATCGGTTCGCAGGAAAAGGATTCGAAATCGATATCGTTCACATCAATGGCTGCTCGCTGAATGGTTTCAAGGATTTGTCCACAAAAAAACTTGTTGCCATTGGCTGTTTCTTCAATGGCATTGATGATTTCACCAAGGTCGCAATCCTTTTTGATGTAGCTAATGACTCCAGAACGTAAGGCATTGACCAAGGTTTGACCAGACTGCTCAGGGGTGATGGCGAGAAATCGTACACCTTTGCTTTTAGACAAGACTTTTGGAATGATATCGATGTTAAAACCAGGAGAGGTGTAGTCAATCACAACGACCGAAGTGCCAAATAATTCAACTTGTTCAAGCAATTCATCATTGTCCTTCGCCTCTCCAACAATTTTAAATCCACCATGTGAATTCAAGATGGTTCGAAGTCCTACACGAACTAAATCATTGCTATCGGCTAAAATGACGTGCACCTTATTTAGAATTATTTTAAACAAAGGTAGCAACTTTATTGCCAAGCAGGGAAAAGCAAATGGATTTTTTTTAATGTGTTTGAAAACGAAAAAACCCGAAGCAAGTCCGGGTTCATTGTTAATTTATTGATACATGATTAACGTGTGAAAAGCATTTCTCTAAATTTCGGCAATGGCCACAATTCGTCGTCAACAAGCAATTCGAGTTTGTCAGCGTGGTAACGAATTTCATCGAAATGGATGCGTACCTTGTCACAATAAGCAAAGGCTTTGTCTTCCGCGTGACCAAGTTTATTCGCAAGTTTTCGTGCCATCAGCATGGTGTCTGCTGCGGCTTTCATTTTATTCATGTGGATAGCGATGCGCTGAATCAATTCAATTTGTGTATTCGCCGCTTCTTTTCCTGCTTTTGCTCCGAGCACATCGATCAAACCTTGAACATTTTGCAACAGTTTGTTTTGGTAATCCACAACCGCTGGAATGATCATCGAGTTGATTACGTCACCCATGATACGCGCTTCGATCTGAACTTTCAAGATGTAGTTTTCAAATTCAATTTCCTGACGTGCTTCAAGCTCACGAGGTGTCAAAATTCCCATTTCATCGAACAGTTTCACCACATTTTTATCTGCCCAAACTTGCAATGCACGCGGTGTGTCTTTTAGGTTTTTCAATCCACGCTTTTCAGCATCTTTCACCCATTCCTCTCCATATCCATTTCCTTCAAAACGAATTTTCTTCGATTCTTTGATGAGCTTTTGAAGTTCTTTCAAAATGGCTTCGTCTTTGCCTTCTCCTTTATCAATGCGTGCATCAACAGATTTCTTGAAGACCTTCAGTTGTTTCGCCATAATCGTGTTGAGAACGATCATTGCAGAAGCACAGTTGGCTGAAGAACCTACAGCACGGAATTCAAATTTGTTACCAGTGAAGGCAAAAGGTGATGTGCGGTTACGATCGGTGTTGTCCAACATGATTTGTGGGATCTTACCGATGTTCAATTTCAATTCAGTTTTGTCTTCTGGCGTCATTTTTCCTGCCTTGACATTCTTTTCAATGTCATCCAACAATGTAGAAAGCTGCGTCCCGATAAATGTCGAAATAATCGCTGGTGGAGCTTCGTTCGCACCCAAACGATGGTCGTTCCCTGCAGAAGCGATGCACGCACGAAGGATATCAGAATGATCGTGAATGGCTTTTATTGTATTTACGAAGAATGTCAAGAACTGAAGATTTGACTTCGGATTTTTTCCTGGAGCAAGTAGGTTAACCCCTGTGTTGGTTCCGAGTGACCAGTTGTTGTGTTTTCCAGAACCATTTACGCCAGAGAATGGCTTTTCGTGCAATAGGACGCGGAAATCATGTTTGCGGGCAATTTTCTCCATCAAGTCCATCAACATCAAGTTGTGGTCATTGGCCAAATTGCACTCTTCAAAAATTGGCGCACATTCAAACTGATTTGGAGCGACCTCATTGTGGCGTGTAGTTACAGGAATACCAAGTTGGATGGCTTCTGTTTCAAAATCACGCATGTACGCTGTAACGCGCTCAGGAATAGAGCCAAAGTAGTGGTCTTCCAGCTGTTGGCCTTTCGCTGCAGCGTGACCAAACAGAGCACGGCCCGTCATCATCAAGTCTGGACGTGCATTGAAGAGGGCTTGGTCAATCAAGAAATATTCTTGTTCCCAACCTAACGTAGCGTTCACTTTCGTTACATTTTTGTCGAAGTATTGGCAAACTTCAACAGCAGCTTGATCCACAGCATTCAACGCTTTAAGCAAAGGCATTTTGTAGTCCAACGATTCACCTGTATACGAGATGAAAATGGTTGGGATACACAACGTTTTTCCAATAACGAAAGCTGGAGAAGAAGGATCCCAAGCAGTATAACCGCGCGCTTCAAATGTGTTTCTGATTCCACCATTCGGGAATGAAGATGCATCTGGTTCTTGTTGCACAAGCAAGTCACCGTCAAAACGCTCAATCGCTTTTCCTGGTCCTACAGGTTTAAAAAAGGCGTCGTGTTTTTCAGCAGTCGAACCTGTTAAAGGTTGAAACCAGTGCGTGTAGTGAGTCGCTCCTTTTGTCAAGGCCCAATCTTTCATCGCCGAAGCCACTTGATCTGCCATCTTACGGTCGAGTCGTGTGCCGTTTTGAATGGATTCCATCATGGATTTAAAGGCATCTGAAGGCAGGTATTCGCGCATGATTTCCAGGTGGAAAACGCTTTTCCCAAACAATTCAGAGACTTTACCATCAAAATCAATGTGTTTCGGTGTACGATTGAGTACATCCTGATACGCTTGCTGTCTTTTTGTCGCCATTTTTAAAATTTTTTCCAAAGTTAGCGTAAAAAAGAGGGGGTGTTTCCAGAAAAATGTATTTTTTTATTAACAGGAGTGTTTTTAAAGGGGGGGCTTTGAGAATTAAAAAT
>JBDKGB010000064.1:0-3030 GCA_039798485.1 Bacteroidota bacterium | reverse complement strand
TCGTTTACATCCAATTCATACGCATCGGGGTGTAAAACAATGAGTGCTTCATCTTCACTTTGTTCAAGTCCAAATTTGTACACCAAGCGAAACTGTCCTTTTACAGGGACATCGATGGGGTCATCGCACCGGTCACAGGATGTCGAAACATTTCCTGAGAGTTCAAATTCCGCGATCATCATCGTTTCCTTCTTTTCCAGTACCAAATGGACATTCACATTTCCGCTGTGAATGATGGAGTACTCCTTTTCTTCAAAGAACGCATCACGAATTTCAAAATCAAACTCATGAAAGCCCAGTTTGAGTCCAACGAAAGGGATTACGAATGTTCTTTTCGACTTCACGCTGATCAAAAATTGGAGGGCAAAGGTAACAATTTTAACGCAATACTGTTCATAACTGTTCTTTTTTTACCCAAATATGATAACTTACTCAATATCGTTGTTTGAACGACGACGCTCCTTCACGCTTATTGGCAAAGGATTCGCGCTCATTTCTTTCGTCATTTTCCGGCATCTAAACACATCAATTGCTTGATAGATCGCACTTCGGAAGGATTGTTCTGAGGCTTTATTTTGTCCTGCAATATCGAATGCAGTCCCATGATCAGGGGATGTGCGCACAATCGGTAATCCAGCGGTGTAATTCACACCATCGTCAAATGCCAAGGCTTTAAATGCAGCCAATCCTTGATCGTGGTACATCGCCAAAATCCCATCAAACTGATGTCTGCCTTCCGACCCAAAGAACCCGTCAGCTGGGAAAGGCCCAAAAGCCATGATTTCCTCATTCTTGGCCATGTTGATGGCTGGGGTAATGATTTCTTGTTCTTCAGTACCCATTTTTCCATTCTCACCGGCATGTGGATTCAAGCCAAACACTGCGATTTTTGGTCGAATAAGGCCAAAATCTTTTTTCAAGCTGGCTTCAAACAGTTTGATTTTTTGCAAAATCTTTTCGCGCGTGAGTGCTGTGCTCACTTCTTTGATGGGTATATGCGTGGTAACCAAGGCTACGCGCAATGTTCCTGCAACCAAGATCATCAATGCCTCAGGCTCACCCGCCAAATGCGCCAAATATTCTGTATGTCCGGGAAACTGAAAACCAGATTTCGCCATGGCATCTTTTGAGATTGGCGCTGTCACCAACACATCCACCTTCCCTTCGGCAAGGTCCTGCGTGGCGCGTTCCAACGAAAGAAAGGCATATTTCCCTCCTGATTCTGTTGCTTTTCCCACCTCAAGCTCCACCTCATCATTCCACACATTCACCAAGTTTACTTTTCGGTTTTGTGCTTCTTCCGCAGTGCGGCAAGAGGTATAGTTGAACTCATTTTCGTTGAGTAGTTTTTTGTAATGGGCGAAAATCTTGTTTGAGCCATAAATCACAGGTGTGCAATCGAGCAACATTCGTGTATCACGCAAGGCTTTCATGATCACTTCAGGACCGATTCCGTTCATATCACCAATGGAGATCCCCACACGCACCGGATATGCGCTACCCTGCTCTTTAACTTGTTCCTTTTCCTTCTCCATTATTTCATCTTTTTCAGGTAGGTATACAGCAAGCGAATTCCTGCACCTGTTCCACCTTGACCTTTATAGTCTTCTTTTGAGTCCAACCAAGCCGGTCCGGCAATGTCCATGTGCACATACGGTGCTTTCACAAAATGCTCTAAGAATTTTCCTGCGGTAATCATCCCAGCGTTTGGACCACCGATGTTCTTCAAGTCGGCGATGCTTGACTTCATTTCATCCAAGTAGTCATCCCAGAACGGAAAACGCACCACACGTTCGTGTACTTCATCACCACTTTCTTCCAATTTCTCAAACACATCTTTACTTGCATTCCCCATGATGACAGATGCCTTCGTTCCAATAGCGCGGAGTGCAGCACCAGTAAGTGTTGCAGCATCAATGACCAATTGAGGTTTGTATTTAGCAGAATATGACAGGGCATCTGCCAAGATCATTCGGCCTTCTGCATCTGTATTCAACACTTCAACGGTTGTTCCATCGTACATGGTGATCACGTCTCCCGGTGCATACGCATTCAATCCTGGACGGTTGTCGGTGGCTGGAATCAAACCGATGACATGAACTTTTAATTTTTGAAGAGCAGCCAAATAAATGGTTCCTGCCATACACGCAGCTCCTGCCATGTCGCTTTTCATGCAATCCATCGATCCTGGAGTCGGCTTTAAACTTAGACCACCTGTATCGTATACCACACCTTTTCCAACAAGCACAATTGGTTGCTTATTGACAGGCTTTTCTGGTTTGTACTCCAAAATGGTAAATGTAGGAGGATCAATAGACCCTTTATTTACCGCCAAAAGCCCACCCATTTTCAAGGATTCAATTTGAGTTTTCTCAAGCACCTGAACGGAAAATCCCGCTTCAGCACCCAAGGCAGAAATGGCTTCGCTCAATTGCAGCGCATTGAGGTGGGAAACAGGGTCGTTGACCTTGTCACGTGCCCAAAACACTGCTTTTACCACAGATTTCAACTCTGCAATTTTCTTATCGCTCACCTCGTCTGAAACGTGGATGGTTTGAAGCGCATGCGCTTTTTTCTCAGCTTCCTTAAAGAAACGCAAATACTGGTAAGATGAGAGCATCAATCCTTCGAGGACATGCAATACCTTTTTATCGTCGCCATACAGCGCGAGGTCTTTAACATCCTTGTTTAACGCAGAAAGAATCTTGCTTCCGTGCACGCGCAATTGTTCGTGCGAAAGGGAATCTTTCACCAAGAATGTAAATCCATTGGCCGATTTTAAAAAATCAAAGTTGTCAGATCCCGCAACGAAACGTTGAGCGAACTCACGCACATCCGCGCTCAATTTTTTGTCTTGCGCTGTTTTTTTTCCAGCTATCACAACCAACGAGCCAGTTGGAATTGTACTGTATTGTTCTATGTTCATCATGCTTGAATGTATTGTACAAAGGTACTGATTCTCGGGCATTATTTTTCTTCAATAATTTCCCCTTCAAATTCAAATTCTACATCTTCGTATTCATTCAAGTT
>JBDKGB010000063.1:0-9172 GCA_039798485.1 Bacteroidota bacterium | reverse complement strand
CTGATTTAATGTGCAACTCATCTTCCCAATCGTAACGGCGATTGTTCTCCGAATCTTTTCCTCCAAAATGTGCCTCAGCATGTTCAGGTGAAAAATCATCATTTAACATATAGGCATGTATGGTACAACGCATTTTCTTTTTTATCAAAACTACGACCTATAAATCAAGTCAAATGCGCAAAGAATAACATTCAATCCACATTCATTTGTTACTTTTGTATGAAACAGACCAGCAGCATTTGAAAACGTTAAACATCCACCGTCAGAAAACAGATTCGTTGCTCCGCAAACACCCTTGGGTATTTAGTGGTGCGATTGCTACTGATACCTCACAACTCGAAGATGGCGAATGTGTCGCCTTGGCTGATAAAGCTGGACAGTTTCTCGCTTCTGGGCATTTTCAGCATGGAACAATTGCTGTGCGAATTCTTCGTTTTTCGGAAGGTCCAATTGATGCAGCTTTTTTCACCGAACGTATTTCCAATGCAGTTCAACTCCGCAAGGACCTCGGACTCATCTCCCCTGAAAATACAATTTGTCGTCTAGTTCATGGTGAAGGCGACCAACTTCCGGGATTGATCGTTGACTTTTATAACGGTGTGGCTGTTGTTCAGTGCCATAGCATTGGCATGTACCGATCAGTAAATCATATTTCTGAAGCCTTGCAAAATGCCTTGGGCAAAGAACTCATCGCTGTTTATTCGAAATCTTCCGATACCCTACCTGACCGCATTGAAACGAATGATAGGTATATCTTTGGAAGTTGTGAAACGCCACACATAGCAAAAGAACACGGAGTTCACATCAACATTGATTGGATCAAAGGTCAAAAGACAGGCTTCTTTATCGATCAGCGTGAAAACCGACATCTATTGGGGAAATACGCCAATGGCAAGAAAGTACTGAACACGTTCTGTTATTCTGGAGGATTCAGTTTATCTGCCCTTCAGAAGGGTGCTAGCTTGGTTCACTCGCTCGATAGCTCTCGCAAAGCCATCGATTTGACCAACGACAACATTGAATTGAATGGTTTTAATGACCGCCACGATTCCATTGTTGCCGATGCCATGGAGTACATGAAGGACTTGAAGGAAGATTACGACATCATTGTACTCGATCCTCCAGCCTTTGCAAAGCACCGCGAAAAAAGACACAAAGCCATTCAAGGATACAAACGGCTAAATGCACATGCCATTCGACAAATTCGTCCAGGTGGGATTATTTTCACCTTCTCGTGCTCGCAGGTCGTAGATAAATTTCTTTTCAACAATACAGTAATTGCCGCAGCGATTGAAGCAGGACGTAATGTGCGCATCTTGGAACAACTTCATCAACCGGCAGACCATCCCATAAATGCCTTTCATCCTGAAGGAGAATACCTAAAAGGACTCGTAATTCGTGTTGACTAATGTTGGATTTAAGGTACAAAACAATTCTTGGCGTAGCCTTGCCCCTGATGACCTCAAGTTTCATCCAGGCCATTGTTTTAATTACCGATTCTTCATTTATCAGTCGCTATGATCCAACATCCTTGGCTTTTGATGCCATTGGAAATGGTGGTTTGGTCTATGTTACCGTCTTTATGGCTTTGGCAGGCATGGGTGATGGTGCCCAAATTCTTATTGCTCGTCGCATCGGTCAACAGCAAATTGATGCCATTGGACGAATCTTCGGAACCACAATTTTCACGTTGTTTCTAATAGCGCTTACCCTTTTCCTTTTCCTCCAGGTTATCTTTCCCAATGCATTGATGGATTACTCTGCCAATAAAACATTGGCCGGCATGCAAAACGATTACATCGACATCCGAAGTTATGCACTTTTTTTCGCCATGATTTCTCTGGCCATACAAGCATTTTTCATTGCAAATGGCAAAACCTGGGTTGTACTCATAGCTGCGTTAACAACGGCATTGTCGAATGTTTTGCTGGACTACTTCATGATTTTTGGTGAAGGTGGATTTCCTGAACTCGGACTAAAAGGGGCTGCGTGGGCATCAACAATTGCTGACTTTTTAGGCATGTTAGTTTTGATCGTATCCCTGATCTTTTCGAAAGAAGGAAAACAGATGAAAGTATTTTCTCACTTTTCCTTCAATTTGCCTTCCATGAAGGAGTTGTTTAATGTCGGTAGTCCACTTATGCTACAAGGTTTCATTGCTTTGACAACATGGACCATTTTCTTTACCTGGCTTGAGCAACGAGGCAACGCTGAACTCACCGTCTCTCAGAACATTCGTTCCATCTACTTTTTGTGCTATGTTCCTGTTTGGGGTTTTGCTGGAACTACGAAAACGTATATTTCACAGTACATTGGGCGTGGAAAACAGCAATCGTTGAAATTCATTCAGCGAAGAATTCAATGGTTGACACTGATTTTTCTATTCATCTCGTTTCACGGCGCAATTTTCTACCCAGAGTTTTTAATACGAATGATCAACCCAAATCAGGCTCATTTAGCAGATAGCGCGGAAACCTTACGTTTTATCTCGGGTTCCATTTTTATGTACGGATTTTTCAGTGTGTATTTTCAAACCATCAATGGAAGTGGAAATACGAAGGTCACCTTTCTTATTGAGATACTGTGTGGTGTTTTCTACCTCTGTTATTCTTACTATTTGATCAAGGTCGTCAACGCTGATATCATGTGGGTTTGGTCCAACGAGTACATTTACTTTGGTGTAATGGGCCTACTCTCCATCCTCTACCTACGCTATTTTGATTGGAAGCAAAAAGAAATCTAATGAAGAAAGATTTTCGCATCGTTTTCATGGGGACACCCGATTTCGCTTCCCATATCCTTAAAGCACTTTGCGAGCGCGGATCCAACATCGTCGCTGTGGTAACGGTTGCCGATAAACCTGCAGGACGAGGACAACAGATCACTGAAAGTGCCGTAAAACTGGAAGCGATGAAGCAGGGAATCACAGTATTGCAACCTACGAACTTAAAGGATGAAGCCTTTCGCGAATCCTTAGCGAGTTTTCAAGCGGATTTATTCGTTGTGGTTGCCTTTAGAATGTTACCAGAATCCATTTGGACAATGCCGCCTGCTGGAACAATTAATCTTCACGCATCATTGCTGCCTAACTACCGCGGAGCTGCGCCCATTCATCGTGCGGTGATGAATGGAGAAACAGAAACTGGGGTGAGTACATTTTTCATTGAAAAAGAAATTGACACAGGCAAACTCATTGAGCAACGAAAAATAAGCATTGGTCCAAACGACACTGTGGGAAAGGTCTACAGCCAATTGATGGAACTCGGTGCTGAAACTACATGTTCGACAGTCGATAAAATACAAAGGGGAGATATTCAACCCATCGCGCAAAGTCAGTTGATTGAAGGCCATGAGAAATCAGCCAACAAACTATTTAAACCCGATTGCGAAATCAACTGGAATCAGCCTGCGAAAAATGTACACGATTTCATTCGGGGACTTGACCCATTTCCGAGTGCTTGGTGCACCTTATATAACAAGGTAAAGGAGGAATCTAAAAGTTTTAAGTTTTTTGCTTCCGAACTAACACAACTTCCTTCAACATCGGAACTTCGGTCCAATGCGCAAGGTTTACTCTTCCCGTGCAGCGATTTTTACGTGTTGATCAAAGAAATTCAACCCGAAGGAAAGCGTAAAATGGATGCACACTCCTTTCTTGCGGGAAATTCATTGGCTGATTGGCAGTTGATTGCGTCAGAAAATTAGACGATGTTTTCGTGTTGTTGGTCGAAAACCCCTTGTAAAACAAGGGTTTCAGCCGTCTTTATTAACAATTCGCCACTTTTATTAACAAATTTCACTTTTTTTTTGCTGAAAGCCCTTGCAGGCTTGGGAATTCAGATATATTTGTCTCGTTAATTTATTACAAACAAACTAAAAAACATTATCATGAACAAAGCAGAATTGATTGATGCAATGGCGGCTAACGCTGGATTGTCAAAAGCAGATGCAAAGAAAGCGTTAGACGGATTTATCGCGGCTACAACTGAAGCATTGAAAAGCAACGACAAAATTTCACTTGTTGGATTCGGAACTTTCAAAGTAAACACTCGTGCTGCTAGAACTGGACGTAACCCACAATCTGGAAAAGAAATCCAAATTGCTGCAAAGAACGTTGTAAGTTTCAAAGCTGGTGCTGACTTGACTGGTAACGTAAACTAATTCTCTTTGAGAAATTGAAGAAGAGGAGCTTTCGGGTTCCTCTTTTTTGTTTTAACACATTTCGAAAAACTGAGCAACACACATGACTGAGCACGAGCAAAATATGCTTGTTTTGAATGAATTGTATTCGATCATTACTCCTTCCAAGCGCGAAATGTTTGACCGCATCGCAGCTGATCGAACGCGCCATCTAACCGTTGCCTTAGAAAACATCTATCAAGAGCACAATGCCTCAGCAGTTCTGCGTTCTTGCGATTGCTTTGGGATTCAAGAGTTGCACGTCATTGAAAAAGACAATCAATACAAAATTCAACGCGACATTGCCTTGGGCGCCGGACGCTGGGTTGATTTATTGAATTACGACCGTGAAGTTTCTCCAGAAACACAATGCATTGATCAACTGCGCAGCCAAGGTTACCGCATTGTGGCCACATCACCACATGGAGATACTCCAAGCATTCATGAGCTCGACATCTCCAAACCCTTCGCGCTGATCTTCGGTACCGAACGCAGAGGGATTTCGGAGGAGGTTCAGCAAGCGGCAGATGAATTTGTGCGCATACCGATGTATGGTTTTTCGGAAAGTTTCAACATCTCGGTTTCTGTGGCTATCATGTTGAATGTCTTCCGTCAACGCTTGGAGGAAAGCAACATTCAATGGAAACTGAATGAAAGCGAACAGACAATGCTTAAATTGAATTGGTGTAAAAGTATTTTGAATGGCGGACCACTGATTGAAGCAGAGATTCGTCGCCGCTTATTTGAAAAAGAATAATATATTTGTACCTGTTTTCAGCATTACTGAAAATGCAATTAAAATAAAATCTACACTTATGGGAAGAGGTGATAAAAAAACAGCCAAAGGAAAAAGAACAATGGGTTCTTACGGTAACAGCCGCAAAAGAAAAGCAACAACAACTACAGCTCCAGTAGCGAAAGTGAAAACTGAAAAAGCTGCTGATGCTGAGAAAAAGCCAGCTGCTAAAAAGCCGGCTGCTAAAAAAGCAACAACGAAAACCAAAGAAACATCTGCGGAATAAAAATTTAAGCTGTCTCTTCGACAGCTTTTTTTTTGTCTATTAACGAACTGCCGTGAAAAAACATTTTGCTCATCAGTTTAAGATCGACAATTAAACATCAATTTTGGAATAACAAACAACCGATTCAAATGAAACATAATTTTGGTGCCGGTCCGTGCATCCTCCCTCAAGAAGTATTTCATCAAGCGGCAGATGCTGTTGTTGATTTCAACGGTTTATCCATTCTAGAAGTATCTCACAGACATAAGGATTTTGTCGCTGTGATGGATGAAGCCATTGACTTGGTAAAAAAAGCACTTAACGTTCCTCAAGGCTATTCTGTAGCATACCTCCAAGGTGGGGCAACCCTTGGTTTTACGATTGCAGCATTGACCATGATGCGCGACACGAAGAAAGCTGGGTACATGAACACAGGAACTTGGGCTTCTGGTGCCATCAAGGAAGCAAAAAAAGTAGGTGTTGATGTGAACGTTTTTGCATCCTCAGAAGATAAAAAATTCGCCTACATCCCAAAAGATTACAGCATTCCTACTGATGTTGATTACATCCATTTTACATCAAACAACACCATTTACGGAACACAATTCCACGCTTTCCCAAGCACGAATTTGCCCTTGGTTTGTGACATGTCCTCCGATATCTTTTCCAAAGAAATAAATGTCGCGGATTTCGACTTGATTTACGCTGGGGCTCAAAAGAACCTAGGACCTGCAGGAGCAACACTCTACATTGTAAAAGACGAGGTACTTGGGAAATCAAGCTCACCGTTTATGCCCACCTATTTGGATCTCAAACAACATGTTGAGAAAGAATCTATGCTGAATACGCCTCCTGTGTTTAGTGTCTATGTGGCCATGCTCAATCTCCGCAATTTGCTTGCAAATGGTGGTGTGAAAGCGATGGAAGCGCGAAACGATGCGAAAGCAGCCTTGCTGTATGCTGAAATTGATGCCAATCCGCTTTTTAATGGAACCGTAGCTCACGAAGACCGTTCGAAAATGAATGTCACCTTTACATTGAACAATGAAGCGCACCAGGCAGCTTTTGATCAACTTTGGAAAGGTGCAGAAATCGTTGGTCTTCCTGGACATCGTTCTACAGGTGGTTACCGAGCATCCATGTACAATGCCCTTCCGATTGAAAGTGTACATGTACTGGTTGACGTAATGCGCGAGTTTACACGAACAAATGGCTAATTGACATTCACAACACTATGAAAATACTAGCAAACGACGGAATATCAGCACTTGGAAAGTCACTTTTGGAAGAAGCTGGATTTACAGTAATTACGGAAAAAGTTGCACAAGAAGAATTGGCAACTGCTGTAAATGAACAAGGAATCGACATGATTTTGGTGCGTAGTGCAACGACTGTGCGAAAAGAAGTGATCGACGCTTGTCCTGGAATTAAACTCATTGGACGCGGTGGCGTAGGTATGGATAACATTGATGTCGCTTATGCTCGTGAAAAAGGCATTCAAGTCATCAACACGCCTGCTTCTTCTTCTCAATCGGTGGCTGAATTGGTCATGGGGCATTTATTTTCCCTCTCTCGATTCTTGAATGATTCCTACAAAAACATGGAAATGGGTGATTTTTCAACCTTGAAAAAGAACTATGCCAAAGGCGTTGAACTTCGGGGTAAAACACTTGGTATCGTAGGCTTTGGTCGCATAGGGCAAAGCGTTGCATCGTATGCCATTGGCTGTGGAATGAATGTCATTGCAGTAGATAAAAAATCCAATCCTGTTGCAGTAGCTATTCCACTTGGAAATGGCTTAAATGCTCAAGCAACGATAACGCCCCACACTTCCCTTTCTGAAGTTTTGGGAGAGATGGATTATATTTCCATTCACGTCCCTAAGCAAACAGATGGATCTGCGGTTATCGCTTCCGAACAATTTGCACAAATGAAAAAAGGTGTTCGCCTTGTGAATGCTGCGCGAGGTGGCGTCATCAATGAAGATGATTTACTGGCAGCTCTCAATAGCGGACATGTTGCAGGTTGCGCTTTGGATGTGTTTGAGAATGAACCTAATCCACGCAAGGATTTGTTGTCTCATCCTAAAATTGCATGCACGCCACACATCGGCGCAGCAACCGTCGAAGCACAGGACCGCATTGGTGAAGAACTTGCATCTTTAATCATAACCGCCTTCGGTAAGCAAAACTAACCGAACACTTAAGATCATTTCCGATGGCGCGAATTTCTCCTTTCAAGGCAATACGACCCGTCCGCGATAAAGTACATCTTGTCGCTACACGTCCGTACTATTCGTACACACAAAATGTACTCAAAGCAAAATTAGAGGACAATCCGTTCACCTTACTTCGGATCATTAATCCGGAATTTGAAAGTGAAAAGCACACTGCTCCAAATTCTCTTGAGCGTTTTGAATTGGTGAAGGAGAAATACGCTGAATTCATTCAAGATGGCATTTTGTTTCAAGACAAGGATTCGCACCTGTACATTTACCGTCAGACTAAAGAAGACCATGTATTCACAGGCGTTATCGCAGGTGCAAGCATCGCTGAATACGAAGCTGATTTGATTCGAAAGCACGAAGCAACACTGACTTCGCGAGAAGAAATGTTCACGAACTATTTGGAGATTGTTGGTTACAATGCCGAACCTGTATTGCTTGCACATCCGCATCACGTCGGTGTTCAGCAACTTTTGAATCAATGCATCGCAGTAAGGCCGGAATATGAATTTACCACCACGGACCGCATCAAGCATGAACTTTGGGTGGTGAATACGGAACAAACCGCTGCACTTCAGAACGCCTTTTTGGAAATTCCGGTCACATACATCGCGGATGGTCACCATAGATCGGCATCATCAGCTCGATTAAAGAAAGAGAGAATTCAAAAAGGAAGCGATCAATTTCCCAATGAAGATTATTTTCTTGCCTTTTTTATTGACGAGGAGGTTTTACAAATTTTGGAATTTAACCGCATTGTGAAAACGCTGAATGGACTTACCACAGCCGAGTTTTTACAGGCATTGAATCAATCGTTCGATGTTCTTCCACTTGCTGAATTTCAAAAGCCAGCACATGCACATCAAATGACAATGTACTTGGACGAAACTTGGTACAGTTTGAATTGTCATGAAAATTGTATTGATCATGAACATCCTGTACGTTCTTTGGATGCTGAAATTTTAACACAGTATGTGCTCACCCCAATCCTAGGAATTCAGGATTTAAAAACGGATGAGCACATCGAGTTCATAAGTGGTGCAGAACCGATTTCCAAGCTTAAAAAGAAAATCGATGCAACCAAAAATAGTGTTGCATTTGTGTTGTACCCCGTCGCTATGGACGAAGTAAAGCGCGTTGCAGACAATCACATGATCATGCCACCGAAGTCTACCTGGGTTGAACCAAAACTCAGAAGTGGTCTTACCATTTACAACATCAACGAATGAGCATTCAAGATCGACTCACCTCGGTTCGCAAAGAAATTGGTGATAAAGTAACGCTTGTTGCCGTTTCCAAAACCAAGCCTGTTGAGGACATCACGGAAGCATATACTGCAGGACAGCGCGTTTTTGGTGAAAACAAAGTCCAAGAGTTGGTTGCAAAATATGAAGCTTTACCGAAGGACATTCAGTGGCATCTGATTGGACATCTTCAAAGCAATAAAGTGAAATACATTGCACCTTTTGTCGCATTGATTCACTCGGTTGACAGCTTAAAATTGCTCGCTGAGATCAACAAACAAGCACTTAAAAACGAACGGACGATAGATTGTTTACTCCAGTTTCATGTCGCAACCGAGGAAACAAAATTCGGTTTAAATTTGACGGAAGCAAAAGAATTGTTGTGTTCACCCGACTACAAAACGATGCAAAATATTCGCATTGTCGGTATAATGGGTATGGCCTCATTTACAGACAATCAAGAACTGGTTCACCAAGAATTTCAAACCTTGAAATCGCTATTCAACGAATTGAAGCACAATGAA
>JBDKGB010000062.1:0-3622 GCA_039798485.1 Bacteroidota bacterium | reverse complement strand
AAACTCATTTTAAACCGACAAATTGAACTCAATAAACCCCTTGAGCTATGACGGATGAACGAATTGACATGTTGTTTGAGGCGTTGAAGAATGAACGTCCTTCTGTTCAATCAATTGAGGTTATTGAATGGCTGGATCATGATCCTAAGGTTCGGGTTAGCCGTACTTGGAAAACGGATATCAAACTTAAAACACTCCTCTTCGGGATAATTTGTGTCATTGCCGCATTGTTGGTGCTACTGCCAAAGGGATCCAATTCGCGCCAATCAACCTCCCAAAAAAGTACACCGAATACAGCTAAGGAACATGTTGGAAATAGTCAGGTCAAGTCAGAAGCTTTGATGCAAACAGCTACAAGAAGAACCGTCGACGACCCTAAGCAATCAGATGTTCTAAAAATTCCAAGCATTACATTGTATTCTGATTCTGCCCCTGTTCCGCATTCAGATGAAGTACCCTTCACCGAAAAGACAACGGAACGTGTGCATGATGACAATTATTGGACCCTCGTGGCTGTTGATCAATCAAATGAACCTGAAATCCGGGATTATCTCTTTATTCTCGATTCTCTACAATTGTATGGTCGTAAGGCACGTTTCACGATGGACGAACCAGATTGTTATTTGCAGATCTACAATGACTATGCAGTCATTTCTTACCGTTTTCGAAATCGAACCTATTACAGCGCAGGAACAATTCACCGTGAGGAGACGCAAGTAATAGATGGTGAGACCTACAAGGTATTTGCTTTTCAAGCAGACAACGCGATGATAAGTTCCAATTTCGGAAGTCGCGTATTTTTTGGCTTTCGTGAACTTAAAAATCGAACCAATACTATTGAGATCATCTTTTTTAGTCAGCCCTGGGCACCAACTTCCATGCTCATTGGCCACACCGCTTCACAAGAGGAGAGGCGAAAACTAATGGAAAGATCCGATTCTCAAAAGAGAAAAAAGAAGCAGTAGACAGCTCATTTTATTTATCTTTTTGGAAATGGATGAACGTTGGAGAACTTTCTGAGTAATACTTTTGACGTTTAACCAAAACGGGCTGGTGCACCGCCTAGTTTATAATCATGAAAAAAATGAAAAAAATAATTGGATGTTTAAGTTTAGTGCTTCTAGCATTAGGAGCAGTTGCCCAAGAGAAACAAACGGTGCACAGTGTAATTGTCGAATGGCGCGAAGCTGAATGGTATAAAACACAGGAGAGACTGTGGAAGGCTGAGATTGATAAAAACAATCAAAATGGTGAAGCTTGGATGAATTATTATGGAGCCGTGCGCGCTTTACGCATTTTAAGTGAAGCAAATTCAGCGGAACAAAAAAAGTACTACAATCAATGTGATAAAATAGCGAAGGATGTATATGCCTTAATGCCAAACACCTTTGAAGGGAATTACATCATGTATTGGAATGGAAAATTAGGTGAGAACGACGAAAAATACCTAACCAAAGCATACGAGTTCCGTCCAGAGGATCCACGAGTCTTGTTGGATTATTTGATAAAATCTGAATTAGAACGTGATACAGTGACCTTTTCGAAGGTGGCAAAGAAGTTATACGAAGTCAATCGCATGCCATCTGGAGCATTGAATTGGGCCTACAATGTGTTGACTGAAGTTTCTGAAAATGGAATTGTATTTACTGCAGGTGATAATGATACCTATGCACTTTGGATTGTCCAAGAGGGATTGAATTACCGCAAGGATGTGACAGTGATCAATTCCTATATGATCCAAATGGATGATTACCGCTCAAAATTGTTCAAAGAAATGGGAATTGCTCCATTAGAAATGGACAAAAAGAATCCAGGTTCGACAGCCTTCTTTAAGCAAATTTTCGAGAACAACGCGAAGATTCCCGTGCATGTTTCGACCTCTGCTTCTGGCTTATTCACAGATTCAACGATCACAGATCATTTATATTTGACAGGTTTGACCTACATCTATAGTTTAGAAGATGTGGAGAACATTGCTGTTATCAAGCGCAATTTTGAGAAACGATTTCTCCTGGACCATTTAATTAAAAACTTTTCCTACAGTTATGGCGATTTGGATTCACGTATAAAGCACATGTATCTTCCTGGATTAATGAAACTGTATGTTCATTCCAAAACGGCAGACGACTTGGAAGGAATTGCCTATTACAAAGGGTTAATTGATTCCATTGCTAAAGAATTGGACATTGAGGCTGAAATTCAAAAAGCTTTAACGGAATAAGATGTTCGGTCTCAAAAAAGATATTCAATCTTTTACTGACGAAGCATTAATACAACTGCTTTCAACGCGACGCTGCAACGAAGCATTGACGGAAATTCATGCCAGGTACAGTAAAAAAGTACTTGGCTTTTTCCTTCGTATGACCAAAGGAAACCAAGAAAAATCAAATGATTTAGTGCAAGACTTGTTTCTTAGAATACTCGAAAAACATCACATGTTTGATCCTACGAAACGCTTTTATACATGGATGTTTACCATTGCAAGCAATATGGTAAAATCCTCTTATCGCGAAAAGAATCACGAGGGAATCGAAGAGGGAAGTAAAGATTTTGACTTTCATCATGACTTTTCAGACAATCGAATGGATCGTGAAGTGTTCAAACATTCGTTAAAAGGAGCCATTGAGCAATTGGAGGAACATCATCGCTTGGTCTTTGTGTTGCGTTACATGGAAGAAATGAGCGTGAAGGAAATTGCCGAAATCATTGAACTACCAGAGGGAACTGTGAAGTCGCGCATATTTTATGCGACAAAGAAAGTGACACAAGAATTGAACGAATTTACACCTGAACAAGCAGGACAACACTTTAAATTGAGTTAACATGGAAGCACAATTGAACAAAGAGCAAGAGCAACTTTTAGCACTTCAAGAAAAAAGCTTTTTCGTTGATTTGACGGCAGAAGAACAAGCTTTTGTGCTTCGCCAAACTTCACAAGAAGCGTTTGATCTAGCACACATGGCTTTGACAGAAAGCAAAGTAATCTATGCTGTTCCCGAAGCGCGTCCACTTGTATTACCTGCAGCAGTACCAAGTCGTTTCCGTTTGATAGCGGTTCCTTTTTCTTCAGCGGCAGCAGCTGCACTTCTTACGTTTTTCTTCTTCCGAAAAGAAACAATTATTGTTCAAAAAGTGGATAAGCCAATTTATTTGACGGCTGATACTGTGTACGTAAAAGACAAAACAGTGTCTACTGTAATCGAATACCGTGAGGGAAAAACGATTTATATTGAAAAATCAAGTGCGCGTCCGAACATTGAGTTATCTGAGCATGTGAAATCGAACGAAGATTTGCCGCCACTCACCACTTTAGATTTGAAAAATAGGGGAGAATCCATGAGAGAAGATAAATTGATTGGAATTATGGATGGCGTCTTTTACTAGAAAATTGTTCGAGTTAAAGTACAACAACGTTTAATAGCTGCAGATAGCGGAGAGCGCAGAGTATCCTTAAAAGTGTGTCATCAAAGATATTGATTTATCCGATTTCCAAATTCGCGCCTTAAAGTGCTGAGTATCGAAGGCCAGTTTCTAGCTCTTCGTTTCCATGTTTTTTCATTGGTTTTTAAGGTTAAAAATAACATTTTGATTAGGGCATCGTCGTTAATAATGGCACCTTTGG
>JBDKGB010000061.1:0-13136 GCA_039798485.1 Bacteroidota bacterium | reverse complement strand
GACCAGGCGAAGCTCACAACCATTACAGCGGATGAATGGGGCGGCTATGATTTGTTTAAGAGTTTAAACGGTGCAGATTGTTTCCATTGCCACAATGGACCACTGATGAATGTTAAAATTTATAGTAACAATGGCCTTGATGCGACGTTTACAGATCTTGGAAGAGGTGCTGTGACAGGTAGCCCCAACGATAATGGCAAATTTAAAGTCCCCACTTTGAGAAACATCGAATTGACAGGGCCTTACATGCACGACGGACGATTCACAACCTTAGATCAAGTAATCGAACACTATTCGACGGGGATTGTCTTGAGCCCTACCATTGATCCCAAGATTGAATTTGCAGCGCAAGGGGGAGTTCAATTGGATGCTCAAGAAAAGTACTTGTTGAAACAATTCTTGCTCACCCTTACTGATTTCGATTTTATCAATAACCCAGATTTTCAAGATCCACATTGATAAAATTGCGCTGAAATTTGTTTCTTTACGCTCCTTTTTTGCAAGAAAGCACAAACCATGATTGACGAACGAAGATTGACCACCGAGGAAAAGGCCTTGAAAATTAACCTAACACAGGATATCTACGGATGTTTTGCGGAAATCGGTGCTGGACAAGAGGTTGCTGCAAACTTTTTTAAAGCAGGGGGTAGTTCAGGGACGATTGCCTTTACACAGTCGGCTTACGACATGAAAGTTTCCGACTCCATGTACGGTGAGGCTTCTCGTTATGTGTGTGAAGAACGCTTGTTGACTATGCTCGACACGGAATACAACACCTTAAAATTTCGCTTGCCGAATAAATTCAAAGAATCCCGATTTTTTGCGTTTTGCAACACGGTTGAATCGTTGAACTACCACAAGACAAATCAAGGTCAAGGATGGGTTGGAATACGTTTTCAATTGAACCTTGAGGCAGAACCGAATGACATCATCTTGCACATTAAAATGCACGATAACAGTCATAAAGCGCAACAAGAAGCGCTGGGGATTTTGGGGGTTAACCTCATTTATGCCGCTTATTTCAACTACACTGATCTGGATGAGTTGCTGGATAATTTGGTTCATCGACTTCCGCGTGACCGCATGGAAATTGATATGTTGCGTGTATCCGGTCCAGACTTCTCCCATTTTGATAACCGCGTTATTGCTTTAAATCTCGTAAAACGCGGCATTACCGATGCGACAATGTTCGATTTGTGTGGGAACGTGCTACAGCCTGCAACTGCGCTTTACAAGCAAAACATATTGTTGATGCGCGGACGTTTTCGTCCAGTAACCAAGGTACACATTGACATGATTGAGAAGGGAAAAATGCAATTCTTGAAAGAGGAAGGCGTTGACCCTGAAAAACTTCAAGTTATCTTTGAATTGACACTCAAAGACCTTACAGCCGAAGGAAAAATCTCCATCAAAGACTTTATTGATCGTGCAGAATTGCTCGGCACCTTGGGATATACCGTGATGATTTCGAATTACTTGAAGCATTACAAAATGATCGATTACCTCGCGTCCATCGCCAAAGAGAAACGCATGGGTGTAATCGCAGGAATTTATAACCTGCATACCATTTTTGACGAACGCTATTACGACAATTTACCTGGAGGATTGCTTGAAGCGTTTGGACGCGGTTTTGGACACAACGTAAAAATGTTCGTCTATCCAGCCATCAATGTGGATACAGGTGAGTTGTATGAATTGGAGGATTTTCAGCACAAGCCAAACCTTAGTGGACTCTTGCGCTATTTGAAGGACAACAACAAACTGGCAGCCTTTGAGTCATTCGATCCGAAATTATTGCACATCATGTCGGATGATGTATTGTCAAAAATACATGCTGGAGCTGCCATTTGGGAAGAGGATGTTCCAGTAGAAGTGGTCAAAGCCATTAAGTTTTACGAACTCTTTGGATACCATCCAAAGCCTGAAAATACGGTTGCGCATTAATCATTGTCATGCCGCACATTAAGAATGCCCTCATTCGGTACCGCATCATTGACCGATCCATTCGGAATAAATACAAACCCTTTCCCTCCAAAAAGGAGCTAAGGGAGGCTTGTGAGGAAGCGCTGTACGGAATGGCAGATGGCGCAAACATTTGTGATTCCACCATTGAGAAGGACATGTTCGCCATGAAAATGGAACACGATGCACCCATTAAATACAGCAAACGTAACGGTGGTTATTACTACGAAGATCCCGATTTCTCGATCAATGACATTCCACTTACGGAAGAAGATTTAAGTGCAATCCGCTTTGCCGTAAACACACTGATGCAATTCCGAGATGTAGAAATGTTCAAACAATTTGGGAGTGCCATCGATAAAATTGTTGACCGCGTTTCCATCTCAACTCATCCCGAAGACAAGGACATCAGTCAATTTGTGCAATTTGAAACTGCCCTATCTTCCGGAGGGAATGAATACCTGCCAGAGATTTTAAATGCCATACGGGTTGGGTTAATCATCCAGTTTGACTATACGAGCTTTGTTTCTGGGCAATCCAAAGTACGCAGCGTATCGCCCTTGTTGCTAAAAGAATATAGAAACCGCTGGTATTTGATTTCCTTTGATCAAGAAAAGAAGGACATCATTACATATGGACTTGACCGCATGCGTGAATTGACGCTAACGGAAGAAAAAAGTACTGTTCCGGTTCATTTTGATGCGGCTACTTATTTTCGTTATGCCTACGGAATTACAGCAAACAATAAAACAACACCAGAAACAATTGTTTTTTCAGCGCAGAATGTGGCTGCGAAGTACATCGAGACTCAACCGTTTCATGACACACAACACGTCACACATCGCGGAGATAAAGCAACAACTTTTGAAGTGACCCTACTCCCTTCTGAGGAGTTGATCCGCAATATCCTCTCTTACGCGGGTGAAATCGAGGTCATTCAACCACTTTCGTTGCGGGACGAAATCATCCGCCGTCTGCGCGGAATGAATGCTGTTTACGCCATTTAGTTGTAAATTCTGAGGCTAAAATGAGGCCTTAAACGCCCAAAGAAATCGCTATCTTTGTCAAAACAATGCAGCATGGAAATTTTAATTAGCCAAAACAATGGCGTCTGCGAACTACGGTTGAATCGCACAAGTGTTTTTAATTCCTTCAACAGAGCAATGGCCTTGCAGCTTCAGGAAGCTTTGGACAACTGTGAACGCGATGAGTCCGTTCGTGCCATTGTCATCACAGGCGAAGGAAAAGCATTTTGCGCAGGCCAAGATTTGGCAGAGGCAATGGATCCGGAGGGACCAGAGCTGCAATCGATCGTACGTGACCATTATAACCCGATCATCGAACGTATTCGAAGCATTGAAAAGCCTATCATCGCGGCGGTAAATGGCGTTGCTGCGGGTGCTGGTGCAAATATCGCTTTGGCCTGTGACATCACGATAGCGAAGAAAAGTGCCTCTTTCATTCAGGCATTTTCAAGAATTGGTTTAATTCCAGATTCAGGAGGTACATTTTTCCTTCCCCGAATCATTGGTCTACAAAAAGCCATGGCCTTGATGATGACAGGAGATAAAGTTACTGCCGACCAAGCCGTTGAATTGAACATGATTTATAAATCAGTGGACGATGAATCTTTCGAAACCGAAGTCGCTCAATTTGCAGAACTCATTGCGAAGATGCCAACACGAGGATTAGGGTTAACCAAAAAAGCACTCAATGCCAGTTATTCAAATACCTTGACGGAGCAACTTGCATTGGAAGAAAAACTGCAAACGGAAGCCGGTGAAACCTATGATTTTCGCGAAGGTGTCAATGCCTTTCTGGAAAAACGGAAACCTGAATTCAAAGGACATTAATCTTTATTCCACAACTCAACTATGAAAATTGGAGTTTTAGGCGCTGGCACAATGGGAGCTGGCATAGCGCAAGTAGCCGCACAAAATGGTCATTCTGTGGTGTTGGTCGATGTAAATGAAACAGTACTCGATACCGCGAAAAGTAGTCATATTAAAATGATCCATCGACTGGCGGAGAAAGGAACCATCACCAATGCTGAATGCGACCAAATTCTTGGTGCCATTCACTATTCCAATTCGATGAACGAGTTCAGTGCTTGCGGATTGGTCATAGAGGCAATCATTGAAGATTTGAACGTAAAACACAATGTATTTGCCCAAATGGAAACGATTGTTGATGCTTCATGTATTTTAGCCAGCAACACCTCTTCCCTATCGATTGCCTCCATAGGTTCAGCATTAAAACAACCTAACCGCATGATTGGAATTCATTTTTTCAATCCCGCGCCCTTGATGCCCTTGGTGGAAATTATCCCAGCGGTTCAGACTTCTGAGGCAACTGTCGCCACAGTTACGAGTCTGATCACGTCTTGGAAAAAAACTGGTGTCGTATGTAAAGACACTCCGGGGTTCATTGTAAATCGCGTTGCACGTCCTTTTTATGGTGAAGCATTGCGCATCTACGAAGAAGGAATTGCCGATTTTGCAACGATTGATTGGGCCATGACTTCCATCGGTGGATTCAAGATGGGTCCATTTACCTTAATGGATTACATTGGCAATGATGTGAACTATGCGGTTACAGAATCTGTTTTTCAATCCTTTTATTACGACCCAAGATTCAAGCCATCATTCACACAAAAGCGTCACAAAGAAGCAGGCTATTACGGCCGTAAAACTGGACGTGGCTATTATGACTATGCGGAGGGTGCAATGAATACTCCTGCAAAAGAGGATGCTGAATTGGGCAAATACATCTTCGAGCGCATTTTGGCGATGTTGATCAATGAAGCCGCGGATGCCGTTTTCATGAATGTTACTGATGCCCAAGGTGTTGATCTTGCGATGACAAAAGGTGTCAATTATCCAAAGGGATTGTTGACATGGGCAGATGAAATTGGCTTGGATGAAGTGCTTTTAAAAATAGAAGATTTATTCTCCGAGTATGGCGAGGATCGCTACCGTCCAAATCCTCTGCTGCGCAAATTGGCAAGAGCGAACCAAAAGTTTCACGCATAAAAAAAGTCCGCTCACGGCGGACTTCCATGGTATTCTAAACCTTAAAGGTATCTAAATTTCTTTCCTGGATACACAGCTGCATCGCCCAATTCTTCTTCGATGCGCAACAATTGATTGTACTTCGCCATGCGGTCGCTACGTGAAGCAGATCCAGTTTTGATTTGTCCACAGTTCAATGCTACAGCGAGATCAGCGATGGTGCTGTCTTCCGTTTCGCCGCTGCGGTGGCTCATGACGGATGTAAACCCATTTCGGGTTGCCATTTGCACAGCCTCAATCGTTTCTGTTAAAGAACCAATTTGATTCACTTTCACAAGGATCGAATTTGCGATCCCTTCTTCTATACCTCGAGAAAGACGTTTGGTATTGGTCACAAACAAATCATCACCAACCAATTGAACCTTAGATCCCAATTGCTCCGTAACGTGCTTCCATCCTGCCCAATCATCTTCAGCCAATCCATCCTCTATGGAAACAATCGGGTATTTCTTGGACCAGTCTGCCCAGAACCCAACCATTTCCGAAGAGCTCATTTGGTCGCCTGTTGAATGGAATATGTATTTTCCTGTTTCAGCATTGTAGAATTCAGACGATGCAGCATCGAGAGCGATGTACATGTCTTCACCTGGCGTAAATCCAGCTTTTTCCACGGCCTCAATGACCACTTGAATGGCTTCTTCATTCGAACCTAAATTCGGTGCAAATCCGCCCTCGTCGCCCACATTGGTAGACATTCCGCGAGATTTAAGTACACCTTTTAATTCATGAAACACCTCCGTTCCCCAACGCAAACCTTCCGAAAAAGAAGATGCACCAAAAGGCATAACCATAAATTCTTGAATATCAATGAGATTATCGGCATGTGAACCACCGTTCAAGATATTCATCATTGGAACAGGCATCGTCACTGCGCCTACTCCACCAATATAGCGGTACAAACTCAAACCAGATTCTTGAGCTGCAGCTTTAGCTACCGCCAAAGAAGTTCCAAGAATGGCATTTGCGCCAAGATGTGATTTATTTTCTGTTCCATCCAAGCGAAGCATTACGGTGTCAATCGCTTTCTGATCAAAGATATCCATTCCATGAAGCGCCTCATTGATCAAGGTATTGACGTTGTTTACCGCTTTAAGCACTCCTTTGCCGAGGTATTTTAACTTGTCACCATCGCGCAATTCAACCGCCTCATGCACACCCGTTGATGCTCCGGAAGGAACAGCAGCACGACCTACTACACCATTTGCAGTAAGCACATCCACTTCAACAGTAGGATTTCCACGGGAATCTAAAATTTGACGTCCGGTAACTTTTACGATATAACTCATGATCTCATTTGTTTCATGTTGTCGATAAACTGATCAAACAGGTACCTAGAATCGTGTGGTCCTGCCGAAGCTTCTGGATGGTATTGAACCGAGAAAACAGGTCGATCAACCAATTCAATACCTGCGATAGTGTCATCATTCAAATGGCGGTGCGTTACACGAACTGCCGGATTTGCAGTCACACTATCTTTTGAAATAACGAATCCGTGATTTTGAGAAGTGATTTCACCCTTACCTGTTTTCAGATTGAGAATTGGGTGGTTGATCCCGCGGTGACCATTGAACATTTTCTCTGTTTTCAATCCTTGACTCAATCCTAATATTTGATGTCCCAAACAAATTCCGAACACCGGTTTACCTGAGGCAACAAGAGACTTCACGAGTTCAATGGAGGCAGGCATCGCTGAAGGATCTCCTGGACCATTCGACAGCATATAACCATCTGGGTTGAAGGCATCCATATCTGCTTTTGAGGAATTCAATGGAAAAACGCGCACATGACAACCGCGTTCAACGAGGCAGCGAACGATATTCTTCTTTACACCAAAGTCAATCAAAGAAACTTTATAACTCGGATTTTCTGGCGCTGCATCATACACTTCATTCGTTGCAACCTTAGAAGACAACTCAAGACCGTCCATTGAAGGTGTTTCCTTCAACATTGCTTTCAATTGGTCAATGTCCAAAATTTCAGAAGAAATAATGGCATTCATTGCTCCTTTACTGCGGATGTGTCGAACCAAGGCACGTGTATCGATGTCTGAAATCCCAACGGTTTGATTTTTCACCATAAGGTCTTCTAAAGAACCCTCTGCTGAAGGCCGTGAAAATCCTTCGGAAAACTTTTTAGTCACAAGACCTGAAATTTTCATCCCTTCAGATTCAATTTCATCGGCATGCACACCATAATTCCCAATGTGAGCCGTTGTCATTATTAACAATTGTCCATAGTATGAAGGGTCGGTAAACACTTCTTGATATCCCGTCATACCTGTATTGAATGCAATTTCGCCGGATGTAGTTCCCGTATGACCTATTGCTACACCTTGAAAAACGGTGCCATCTGCCAAAACGAGGACCGCTGGTTTTCTTTCCTCCATCGGATTATTTTTGGCAAAGTTAGGGTTTCGTTTTGTACGAATAATCAATGTTAATAAAAAAGGGGAGCAAAATGCTCCCCTTCCTATCTTGAGTAAGAAATATTATTTCTCTTCAGGTGCTTCTTCCGTAGAAGGAGCATCTGCTTCAGGCTCATCAGAAGACGTTTCTTCAGCAGCAGGAGCTTCTTCAGTCGCTGGTGTTTCCTCAACAACCTCTGCTTCTGTGGCCGCTTCAGCTTCTTCAACAACTTCAGCCTCAACAGCTGGAGCTGCTTCTTCTGACGCAGTTTCAACAGCGTCAACCACTGTAGCTTCACCTTCTTCTTTTTTACCTCCACGACGTGAACGACGTGTTGTTTTCTTCGCTTTTTCGTTTGTATAGATTTCGTTGAAATCTACCAATTCGATCATACACATTTCTGCGTTGTCACCCAAACGGTATCCTGTGCGGATGATGCGCGTATATCCTCCTTCGCGTTCTGCGATTCTTGGAGCTACTTCTCTGAAAAGTTCAGTTACAACTTCCTTATTTTGAAGGTAGCTAAATACTGTTCTTCTCGAATGTGTAGAATCTGTTTTACTTTTCGTCATCAGTGGCTCAACATAACCACGTAGCGCTTTTGCTTTTGCTACGGTTGTGTTGATGCGTTTATGCTGAATGAGCGAACAAGCCATGTTAGATAGCATCGCTTTTCTGTGCGCTGACTTTCTACCTAAATGATTGAGTTTATTACCGTGTCTCATTTCAAAATTTTAATCGATTGTTAATCTTTGTCAAGTTTGTATTTCGCAACATTCATTCCGAAAGAAAGTCCTTTATTGTCTACAAGGTCTTCCAATTCAGTAAGAGATTTCTTACCGAAGTTACGGAACTTCAACAAGTCATTCTTGTTGTATGAAACGAGATCTCCAAGTGTTTCAACATCGGCTGCTTTAAGGCAGTTCAATGCGCGCACTGAAAGGTCCATATCAACAAGCTTCGTCTTAAGAAGTTGGCGCATGTGCAATGAAGTCTCATCGAATTCTTCTGTTTCAGCTTTTACTTCACTGTCAAGCGTAATGCGCTCATCGGAGAATAGCATAAAGTGGTGAATCAAAATTTTCGCTGCTTCTTTCAAGGCATCTTTCGGGTGAATAGAACCATCAGTTGTGATGTCAAAAACCAGTTTTTCGTAGTCTGTTTTTTGCTCAACGCGATAGTTCTCAATTGTGTATTTCACATTTTTGATTGGTGTGAAAATTGAGTCAATTGCGATGGTACCGAATGGTGCGTTCGCTTGCTTATTTTCTTCAGCTGGAACGTATCCACGACCTTTAATGATCGTCAATTCCATTTCAAGTTTCACAGAAGGCTCCATGTTGCAGATGACCAACTCTGAATTTAGTACTTGGAATCCTGAAGTAAATTTACCCAAGTCACCAGCAGTCAACTTATTTTGACCTGTAACAGAGATAACAACAGTTTCGTTGTCTGTTCCTTCGATTTGTTGTTTGAAACGTACTTGTTTCAAATTCAAGATAATCTCAGTAACGTCTTCTACTACCCCTTTGATTGTTGTGAACTCATGGTCTGCACCTTCAATTTTAATTGATGAGATTGCAAATCCTTCGAGAGAAGACAACAAGATTCTTCTAAGGGAGTTACCAACGGTAATACCGTATCCTGGTTCCAAGGGACGGAATTCAAATTGTCCATGACGTTCGTCGGACTGAATCATAATCACCTTGTCAGGCTTTTGGAAATCTAATATAGCCATGTCAGTTCTTTAAAAATTATTTAGAATACAATTCGACGATCAACTGCTCTCTGATGTTTTCAGGGATCATTTCACGCGATGGTGTGCTAAGCACTTTACCTGACATGTCAGATGAATTCCAATCCAACCAGTCAAATTTCTTACTGTTTGAAGAAAGTGAAGTTGTAATCGCCTCCAAGCTTTTAGACTTTTCACGTACACCAATTACATCACCAATTTTCAATGAGTAAGAAGGGATGTTTACCACTTCACCATTTACTGTAATGTGTTTGTGCGAAACGAGCTGACGCGCGGAGCGACGGCTAGGAGCGATACCCAAACGGAATACAGTGTTGTCAAGACGTGCTTCACACAACTGCAACAAGTTTTCACCTGTAATTCCTTTCATGCTTGATGCACGATCGAAAAGATTAGAGAACTGACGCTCTAGAATCCCGTAAGTGTACTTTGCTTTTTGTTTTTCACCGAGCTGGATTGCATATTCTGATTGCTTTCCTCCTCTTCTTTTTGACGGACCATGTTGTCCTGGGCCATACGCTCTTCTATCTAACGACTTGTCCGGGCCGAAGATTGGCTCACGGAAACGACGTGCGATTTTGGACTTTGGACCTCTATATCTTGCCATACTATAAATTTATGTGAGGGGGTCATGAATTAAGGCTTTCCTTCGACGACCATACTCCCCAACTGTTAATAATTACTTATACTCTACGTCTTTTCGGTGGACGACAACCGTTGTGTGGAAGTGGTGTAACATCAATGATTTCGGTTACCTCAATTCCAGCATTGTGCAATGAACGGATTGCTGATTCGCGACCAGCTCCAGGACCTTTAACAAATACTTTTACTCTACGTAATCCGAAGTCATGTGCTTCTTTTGCTGCATCTTCGGCTGATACCTGTGCAGCATAAGGGGTATTCTTTTTAGACCCCTTGAAGCCCATCTTTCCCGCTGATGACCAAGAAATAACTTGACCAGCATTGTTCGTCAAAGAGATGATCACGTTGTTGAAGGTAGCTTGAATATGCGCTTCACCCATCGCGTCTACTTTGACATTCTTCTTCTTTTTCTGATTAGACTTTGCCATTATTTATTTTTATTAACTGCGCTAACGCTAATTATTTAGTTGCCTTTTTCTTATTTGCAACTGTTTTTCTTCTACCTTTTCTCGTACGAGAATTGTTTTTAGTGCGTTGACCTCTCAATGGAAGACCAGCTCTGTGACGAATTCCGCGTTGACATCCGATGTCCATCAAACGTTTGATGTTCAACTGGATTTCAGAACGCAACTGACCTTCAGTCTTTACTTCGTTCACTGAATTACGGATAGCTGCAAGCTGATCATCGTTCCATTCTTGAACTTTGATGCTCTCATCGATTCCGTTGTCTTTAAGGATTTTTTGAGCTGTACTTCTTCCGATTCCGAAGATGTACGTCAAACCAATCACACCTCTTTTGTTTTTTGGTAGATCTATACCTGCAATACGTGCCATACTTAATACTTATTACCCTTGTCTTTGTTTGAGTTTCGGATTTTTCTTGTTAATCACATAAACCCGTCCTTTTCTTTTTACGATCTTGCAATCTGCAGTTCGTTTTTTTACTGATGCTCTTACTTTCATCTCTTTACATTTTTACAGGATCGCTCCTATTTGTATCTAAAAGTTATCCTTCCTTTAGTTAAATCATACGGTGACATTTCAACCTTCACTCTGTCTCCCGGTAAAATTTTAATGTAAAACATTCTCATTTTACCAGAAATGTGCGCTGTAATGACATGCCCATTTTCCAATTCTACACGAAACATTGCATTCGAAAGTGCTTCGATGATAGTTCCGTCTTGTTCGATTGATGATTGCTTTGCCATAGTTAGAATCCTGATAATTCGTTATCCGTTCTTCTACCTCTAACACGAGTCCCCTCCATCAATCCATCCATGTGGCGGTTCAATAAATAAGACTCAATTTGTTGCAATGTATCCAACACTACACCTACCATGATCAGTAGGGATGTTCCACCAAAGAACATCGCGAAAGCGTCGTTCACCCCTGACAATTTTGCCAATGAAGGCAAGATAGCGATCGCTGCTAAGAACAATGACCCTGGGAATGTAATGCGCGACACCAACGTATCGATGTATTCTGCAGTTTCTTCTCCTGGACGAACGCCCGGTATAAAACCACCACTGCGCTTCAAATCATCCGCAATTTTTCGCGGGTTGATCATGATCGCCGTGTAGAAATAGGTAAACACAATGATTAACAAAGCAAGCAATACATTGTACGTGATTCCGTATGGGTCACCCAATGTGCGCTCAATGAACGAGCTTCCTTTTGTAGGATCTCCTGCAAAAAGCATTACAGGAATAGTCATGATTGCTTGCGCGAAGATGATTGGCATTACACCACTAGCATTTACCTTGATTGGTAAATAGCTACGTGCGCCCTGCTCATCCACTGCTCGTGCACCAACAACTCGTTTCGCCGTGTTGAGCGGAATTTTTCGCACCCCTTGAACGATTAGAATTGTTGCCAGTACCACAGCCATGAATAGAATGACTTCCAATAGGATTTTCAACAAGTTACCTTCAGCGTTAGCCTTTCCGTATTCCGCAAGGAATGCTTCAGGAAGTCGCGCGAGGATACCTACTGTAATCAACAATGAAATACCATTTCCGATACCTTTGTCTGTAATCCGTTCTCCTAACCACACTGCGAACATAGATCCTGCGATGAGGACGAGTATTGCACGTGACCACCAGAACGCGTCGGCATCCATTGGCATTGCGGAAACACCTTCCCAAACTTTACCTTGCACATACAACGTAACGTAGCTTGGTGCTTGCAACGCACAAATGATGATTGTGAGAACACGCGTATAATTGTTGATACGCTTTCTTCCCGACTCTCCTTCATTTTGCATTTTTTGAACAGCAGGAACTGCCATTCCAAGAAGTTGCATGATGATCGAAGCACTAATGTAAGGCATGATCCCTAGGGCCATTACCGATACATTAGAGAAACCACCTCCCGAAAAGAGAGACAGTAGGTTTTCGATCATGTTTCCTTCACCCGGACTTGTACGTGTCTTTTCCAGAACCGTATAATCAATACCAGGCAATACAATGAAAGAACCGATTCGATAAACGAGAATGAGTCCGAGAGTCAATAAGATTCTCTTTCTCAACTCCTCTACCTTCCAGATGTTTTTGATATTCTGTATAAATCGCTTCATTTTAAAAAAATGTTGGCAAAGTTAATTAGATTTCTGAACAATTCCCGCCTTGACCTTCGATCATTGCTTTAGCGGAACCAGAAAACTTGTGTGCAGAGATATTTACCTTTGCTTTCAATTCACCACGACCTAGGATTTTCACCAATTCATTACGTGAAACTAGACCATTGTCGCGAAGAACATCTGGTGTAATATCTGTCAGATTTTTTCTCTCAACGAGTGATTGGATGATATCAAGGTTGATTGCTTTGTATTCAACACGGTTGATATTTTTAAATCCAAATTTTGGAACACGACGTTGAAGCGGCATTTGACCACCTTCGAAACCAATCTTTTTGCTGTAACCAGAACGAGATTTCGCTCCTTTATGCCCGCGTGTAGAGGTTCCACCATGACCAGATCCCTGACCACGTGCGATCCTTTTATCACTCTTTACAGAGCCTTTCGCAGGAGTTAAATTATGTAAGTTCATTTCAATTCGATTTTAACGTTTTACCCTACAACTTCTACGAGATGTTGTACTTTTTTCACCATTCCCAGGATCTGTGGAGTTGCCTCTTTCTCGATCACTTGATTCAACTTTTTGAATCCTAGCGCTTTGATCGTAGCTTTTTGCACAGCGGGACGTTTAATAGCGCTTCTTACTTGCTTAATTTTAATTGTAGCCATCATTCACTCTATTAACCGTTAAACACCTTATCCAATGAAATTCCTCGTTGTTTTGC
>JBDKGB010000060.1:0-10265 GCA_039798485.1 Bacteroidota bacterium | reverse complement strand
TGGATGCAAATGCGCTCGCGGACGCTTTGAAGGAGTTTCTCAATGATTCACAACGTGTTTCCTCCAGTGCGTTGAAAAAGGCAGCACAACATTACGATCATATTAAAGTTTGCTCAGCCGTAGAACGTGCGTTGGGACTTTTTAATTACTAATTACGAGTTACAAATTACGAATTTGATCCTAACGGAATTTGATGCCACAGGCAATTCAGGCATGATTAAAGTATTACAGCGCAGCGGTCTTACTCGGAACATAGAACATGGAGTATAGAGCATGGATTTTAATCGTTTTACAGGCTCGAAATCCATTTTCTATCAGCGAAGCGGTCCATGTTCCATCAGCGCAGCGGTCTATTGTCTAAAATTACGAATTTGATCCTAACGGAATTTGATGCCACAGGCAATTCAGGCTCGAAATCTATTGTCTATCAGCGCAGCGGTATTACTCGGAACATAGAACATAGAACATGGAGCATGGATTTTAATCGTTTTACAGGCTCGAAATTCATTTTCTATCAGCGAAGCGGTCCATGTTCCATCAGCGCAGCGGTCTATTGTCTAAAATTACGAATTTGATCCAAACGGAATTTGATGCCACAGGCAATTCAGGCATGATCGAAGTCTATCAGCGAAGCGGTCTTACTCGGAACATAGAACATGGAACATAGAGCATGGACTTCAATCGTTTTATAGGCTCGAAATCCATTGTCCATCAGCGAAGCGGTCTATGTTCCATCAGCGCAGCGGTCAATTGTCTTAAAATTACGAATTTGATCCTAACGGAATTTGATGCCACAGGCAATTCAGGCTCGAAATCTATTGTCTATAAGCGAAGCGGTCTTTCGTCTAACTCAATTCTTCTCCTGAAGCACTAACACAATCTTATTGAAATCTGCTGCGGCATTCATTGTTTTTTCATACAACTCATAATCCTCAACGGAGAAATAGTGGGTGTTGTACCATTCTTTCACGGTAACCACAATTTGATTTCCCTTGATCTCATAAGACGAGGTAAATCCGATTTTACCCGCTCCTTTTTCTGGCGTATAGGTGATGTTCAGATCTTGGAGATTTTTTGCTTGAAATCCGTCTGGAACATTGATGACAATCGTTCTGTTGTATCCGCGCGTGTAAGAAGCATCAACAGGGAGTTTGCGTTTTTCCTCGTTGTACATTTCCGCTTGTGGTCCGATAAGCATCCCGACTTTGAGTAAGATGTTCGATCCAGCACGTTCTACAAATACTGGAGAAATAACCGTGGCTTTACCGATAAAAGGTTTGACACCGAAGTCAGCCGAATGGTCATTTTCGAAAACCATATTTTCCAAGGTACTTGATTCCTCATCCAAGTACTTCATGTACTCTTCTTTCATTTCCTTCTTTTGTTCTTCATCCAGAAGATCGATAATGCTTTGATAGAACATGGCCTTGTAACCCGTCGTGGTTCTCGTGAAATCTACTTTACATCCGTTGTTGTCCTCGTTGAATTTCACTTCTGTTCCGATTTCATCAATGGATGCTGAATAATCTGTCCCCTTGATGTATTTTACTTTGGCAACACTCGCCGCATAGCCATTCACGACAACTTCACTAATGAAAATTCCTTTGTTGTAAGTGAATTCGTATGGAGGAAAGCCAACACGAGAATAGATGTTTGCAGAAAAATAAGCGTCTAGGTCTTTGATATAAATCAAATACTCTTGCAGGAAGTTGTAACCCTGGAACTCTTCAAGAAATTCTTCTTCAGTGCGGTCTGTTGTGATGACCAATTCGCAAGCAAGCCCCATTTCACGCAAACAGTTGAGCATGAGTTTACAGATTCCATCTTCGTTGGTGATTTTCTTGGTCAACATGAACTCGATGTTGTCATCATCCTCAAAATTCATTTCAACCGTAGGAATGTTCTGCTTCATCGCATCTTCTATTGCACGCACCTTTTCAAATGTTGTCGTAGCTCCCTTGCTATTTTTGTCGATGAATGCATTTACAAGTTTCTTTTCTTTTTTCGTCAATGGCGCAAACATGTTTTCGTGAATCTGCTTTGCCACCTCAGTGTACGTATAGAAGTTACCCTTACCACGCGCTAGGTTCTTGCTTAACTTGTAATAGCATTTCTGAAGGTTGTTCGAATACGCTGACCAATCTTCTTCTACCAAACCAGGAAGGTCTTTTACGGTCAAATGCATGCGTGTCTTAAGCGAATCGCTGTCGTCCAACTCGAAATTTGCCAAGCCATTCATTGGATAAATTTGAAACTCTAGGTAGGAAGGATAGATGATGTCTGCCTCAACGATTTTTTTATCTGTTTCACTTTGAAGGAACATGCGCGAACCAGTCAGTTCAGGATATTCTTCACCGTATTGAAGGTATTCAATGTAGCTTCCAATTTCAAGTCCTTCAAAAGCAAAATACTTGTATTCTACATTTCCCTCTTCATCTTTGGCTTCTTTGATGTCCGATTGGGATACTTGAATCATTTCACCATTTGGCTTGATCACGCGCGCCTTGAGTTTGTTGATTTTTTGATCTTCATCACTCGAGAGGTAATACGTGTTGTTGTTCTCGATAGCAAGGTCCGTATTGAGTCGCGTAATGCGGTGAATCAATACAAATTTCTTCAATTCATCGCCTATGTTAATGAATTCGACACTTTTCTTTTCGAACACAACGATCTCATCCTTTTTCTTCTCTTCTTCGGAAACATCGAATTTTCTGGGCTCTTTGGTCCAATCGTACGATTTATAATACGGCGTCGATTCAGCATCTTGTGCTTGAATAAAGAACGGGATAACGAAAAGCAGTAAAGCGAAATATTTCATGGGATTATTTTTTAGTAAGTACGAGCGACTGCAACATAGCGCTCTTTGACGTGCTACAGTATTCATTCCACACGGCAAAGTCCGTTGGTTCGAGCATGATTGTTTTAATGTCTAAGGCTAAGTCCATATAGACTTTATTTCCTACCACACGGTATTTGATGGAGAAGTCAACAATATCAGAATTGAAGGATTTGTCTTTCGGCAATGAAGTCACCGCATACCCATCAGGTATTTGAAGTACGACAGTGTATTGATCAGATGACTTATGTTCAAAGGTGTAAGGTGTAACTCGTGTTTTGCTCAATTCACCTGCAGAAATGTTTTTTTCAAGGACCATATTGACATACGTTTCATTGTCTATGGACGTCGCATAATTATCGACAGTAAATTCATACGTCAACACGCATGGCTTGTCGCGATCGGAAGTATTGGATATGCTCCCGTTGATTACTTTATACGAGTTGTTTCCTTTTTCGGTAAATGATTCAATTGCTTTTGCAGGCTCATTTGGATAGGCCGTCATTGCTGGTTGAAGCCATTGTTGGTAGTATCCATCAAACATCGTATGTGCTTCACCGTTCAATTTTCTGCCATCTATGCGGATGAATGTACTGTCATACATTGGTGTAGCAGAAGCAGGTGGAACTTCCATTTGCAGCACTTCGTAGGTGTTCTCATCGATGCTCAGGAATACTTCTTTTCCTATCGTAAATGAGGCCACTTCACCCAATGGCAAGAAGTTGTTCGTAGCATCAAGAAAATACGTTTTGTCCTCATATTTGTAGGTGTTGATCATGTGATTGTCACAGAACGAAGACGGGAACTCAGTGTATTTATAGGGTAAATCCCGTGAACCAGTCCATGTCATGTAACTTTTGATACCAACGGATTTCAACATACTGTAAATGAGTGCTGCCATATCTTTACAGTCACCATAACGTTTCTTGATGATGGCTGAAGGTTGGCGGGGAATAAAACCGTTTACACCCTCTTCAAAGGCAATGTACTTGATGTTGTTTTGAATCCAATAATAAATGGCTTTCACTTTTTCCGGTTCACTGCTGATGTTGCGTGTCAATGAATCGGCCATCATTCGGATTTCTTCAGAAGGCACCTCGTTGATCACTTCTTGGATGTTGGTGTAATACCAAGCATACAAATCGTCCAAGTTTCCAACCACGTCAACTTTTCCGTTTTTCGTGTTGTAATATGCAATTTGACCAATCACATGGGGGGTGAAATAACTGATGTGCGGCGCTCCATCTTCAAATTTCATCGCTGGAGGATTCTTCACTGATAGAATCTTCGTTCGCATATTTTTATTGACGGTTTCTTCCAGTTTCACGCCAATTTTTTCTGTAAAATAGGTGTGTAGGTCGGTGTGAATGGATGTGTCTTCATCTACACGGAAAATTGATTCTTCGATCGGACAAAACGTTGAGAAATAAAAGGCAAAAGGAAAACGAATTTCCTTCGTAACCATGGTGTAATCCAAGACCCTCAGTGCACCCGGTTCCAATCGTGGGAACAAGAGATTTGTCTCTTTATTGTCGTCATGAAAGATACCAGGGTCTGATTCAGCATCACGGGTTGAAATGTTGGTTACCTCGACCTTTTTTGTTCCCTTATCTGTGGGTACCATCACATACGCCTCATTGATTTTAAGGACCTCAAAGCTAGAGTGACCAATGGACTCTTCCGCTAAAAATTGTCCGCCATTTTGGTCTAGAATAAGGTATTCTTCATGGATTTGTTCTACAACGCGCAATTCACCTTTGACATTTTCAATGCGTACAGATTTTGAATCCTTCAACATGATTACTTGTTCACCGGGATATTTCGCACGGTAAATGTCAAGTGTTTCCTTATTCTGAGCATTCGCAAAAGGCAACACCCCAAAGAGCGTTGCCAAAGCAAGAAATGAATTAATTCTTCGTGATCGATACGATTTCACCATCATAGTACTGTATAGTTAACAGGATTTTTCCTTCGGCGCTGTACTCTTTGTAATAGCCATGCGCTACTCCCAATACGAACTGCTGCTCAGAATGTATCTTGCCATTTGGAAAATATATTTTTTCAACCCCAACTTTTTCTCCTTTGTCGTACATCACATCGGACATGATTTTCCCATCAGCATAATAGTTGATTGATCTTCCATGATTTTCATCGTACATGAAGTTTTCGTTCTCAAACATTTGCCCATTCTCATAATATGAAATGTAAGGACCTTCCAACAATCCATTCACTCGCTTGCAACGAAGGGCTGGTTTTCCATTCTTATGGTACGTCACCATGGTATCTGCTTCTTTTGTAAATGGAATGTAGTTGACAGGTTTTCCGTCTGTTCCTAAGTACGAATAACTTTCAATAACTCCTTGGTTGTAGATGCGAATCAACATCACACTTCCGTCTGGTGTGTAGGATGTAGCTTTTCCGTGACGTTCTCCATCCAATAAGGATCCTTCGAGTTTCACTTTTCCGTTTTCGTGGTAAATTTTAAATTCACCTTGCTGAACCCCATCCGAGAATGTACTGGTGTATTTTAATTTTCCATTCGGATGGTATTCTGTATCTATTCCTTCCAATTCACCATTCACATAGGTAGCTTCTTCGGAAAGTTTTCCATTTGCATAGTACCATTTCCACGGACCGATTCGAACCCCGTTTTCATACGATCCGCGCGTTAAAATCAATCCGTTCGGACCATAAACCGTCATCACACCATTGTTGTCTCCATTCATAAAGGTTGACGTGTAGTTCACATAACTGTTTGATGGATCTTTCAGACTAACCTCTCCATGGTATTCACCCAAGCGGTCTTTGACAACACCATTTGTATCCTTGTAGATGTGAAGGATTTCCAATCCGTTGTCGTACTCTTGTACATTTTCAATCTTCCCGTTGATGTAGTAGGTACGTTGAATTCCATGCAATTCACCATCGAGGTAGTAGTATTCGTTTTCGGTGGTTCCGTCAGAGTAATATTCATACCATTCGCGGTCTAAGTCATCATTCAAGTAAAAACCTTCTTCGATGAGATCCCCAAATACGGAGTATTCCATGTACACGCCATTTTTCATTCCATCAGTAAATTCGATGTGCTTGTGGATTTTTCCGTTGGCATAGTACGTGAATAGGGTGTCGGAAATTTCACCATCAACGTATTTTTCTGTTTTGCTCAAATTACCATACTCATCATAGTATTTCCACAACCCTTCTTTTTTGGTTCCCTCGTAACGTCCGGTAATGTTCACTTTACCGTCAGGATAATTCATCTGGTAATTCAATTTTTTTCCTTTGCGTTCTGCGATAACAGAGACATTTCCTTTCTTGTCGAAAAAACGAATTTCTTTGATTTCTCCAGAAACGAAATCGGTCTCATGGTATTTTTTGCCATCGATGTCGTAAAGAGTTCCCTTACCATTTTCGCGACCACTTTCATCCAAGGTTACGCTATTTTCAACGGTTCCATTGGTATAGTAGTAATTCAATTCACCCACCGAAACGCCTTTCTTGTAGGTCCCTTTTTCGCTCAATTTTCCATTTGGATAGAACTCTTCATACGGGCCGTCATAATTGTCGTCTTTTACAGTATAGGTCGATTGAATGGTGCCATCAGCATAATAATTGATTCTTTTTCCTTGTTGAATGTCATTCACATACGTGTATTCAGATTCAATTTTTCCATTGCGGTGGTAGTTTTTGAATTCACCATTTGCTTTGCCTAAGGCATAGTTTCCAATGAAGCGAATTTTTCCGTTTGGGTAGTAGGCGATGTCTTGACCGTGGCGTTTACCATCTTTAACGGCGATGGTTTCTTTCAGTGACCCATCGCGGTAGTACATGACCAATGTGTCGATGAGGGTTTGGTCGAGTGTAGTGGAACGTTCCATACGTTCACCAGAATAGTAAAAAAGCTCTTCTACACGGCGCGTACCTTCCTTGTCCATGAAGGTCAATTTCTTGTATATTTTGTCGTTCGTCGAATTAAAGAATTCGAAAGTCCCAACAGGATTGCCATGTTCGAAGCGTGCCTTCAGCATCAGCGCGCCATTGTTATGGTAGTAATAGTAATTACCATGCGGTTGTTCTTCAGCATCTAAAGGACCATAATGGCTTAGTCGAGAATCCTCATAAACCATGTATATTTTTTGAACTTTCCCTTCATAGTTGAAGTATTGATTGGAAATTGTCGCATTGTAAACAGGACGGTACCAATCGATAAATTCTTTGATTGGGTTGATTTTCGCTTTGATTTTTTTCTGTGCACTTTCAGATTCACTTGAAAGCAGACTCAATAGAATCAAGTAGTCCAACTTTCCTTCTTTCAAAACTTGTTGATAAACCGGAAGGTAAATTTGATTGAAGAAATCTTGGTCGTTGGCGTTGTATGTTGAATTGCTCAGTACAAAATGAAGTTGTTTCCCATAAGAGGTAGGTACTGTAAGTTTCACTTTGTATTTTTTATCAAGTGCTACGTGGTTCTTGTACAGTAAGTTGATCGCTTCAAAGGGATTTGTTTCTGATAATTTAATCCCTTTTGGTTCTGGATTGAAGGTTCCGTCTGCAATTTCATCAATAAAGTTCATGACACTTCCTGCGCGTTCACTTGTTGGATCCAGCACAAAATATGTAATTAGCGCCATTGTTGCTTCTGCATAATGTTCTTCATGCGCGGCCATAATTCCAAGGCGTAAGTGCCCAGGTGCAAAATACACATTGCGTTGAATACATGCTTTAAAGTCTTCGAACGCTTGCTGGTAATTGCGGTATGCTTCATGCGTAAGACCTCTGTTGTAGTAAAGACGGAAATCCATTGGAAATTTTGCAATCCCTTCGTTGTAGATTTCTAAAGCTTTTACCGTATCACCCCCACGCTTGTAAGCTAAACCGAGGTTGGAATAAACGTCTTGCTCAAAATCGAAACGAATTTCTTCATCGATGAGGGCGCGAAGTACTTTTTTTGCATCGTCAAATTGTTCCAACTCAAGGTAGCATGTTCCCATTTCGTAGCGTGCCACGGCATAATTGGTGTCGTTGACACTCACTTTTGAATATTCTTCGATGGCTTTTTCGTATTCCGATTTCTCTTGCAATGCATAGGCAGTGGTAATGATCTCGGTAGAGGTTTCACGAATCAATCGTTTTTGACCGTAAACAGTACTTGTGAAAAGTAGGGTAAGCAGTAGTATGTGACGCATGGTTAAATTTTAGGTCTTGAATATACTTATTTTTGTCAAGTTAGCGACATGTGGATGCATGAAAGGGTTTGATTTCATAAAATGGCAGAATGAAAATTGGATTTGAAAGATTTTTTTTGGTGAAACGATTGCAGAATTCAAAAAGCTCATTATATTTGCACTCGCGTTTGAAACGACAGACGTTAAATAGCATCGGGAGATTAGCTCAGCTGGTTCAGAGCACCTGCCTTACAAGCAGGGGGTCGGGGGTTCGAACCCCTCATCTCCCACGATAAAAAGGAAGCATTAAGTGCTTCCTTTTTTTGTTGACTTTAATCTGATTCAGCGCATTCCGATTACTGCGTGGAATGATCACAAAGATTTGAGCAGCTCATTCGATGTATTTCAACGAATTCACTTTTTTTGAGGTGAATTCTTGTGCACTATCCAACCCCATGACCGTATCTTCGTCTTGTTTTTATTTAACGATTATTTAAGTTGAATTTCATGAGAATATTGCTCATCGCCGTCTTGTTTGTAACTGCTTTACAAGATTCTTATTGCCAGACGGTTAAGATTCTTTTTGATGCTACGAAAGCACAATCTTCAGGAAATGCAGATTGGGTCATTGATGCGGATCTTCACAATATAGGATGGTATCCAACCGCCGTTGTCGGAAATGGAAACGATTCCAATGGTCAAAATACACCAACTCCTGCACAAAGTGGAATAACAGCAACTACCGCTGAAACATTTTGGAATGGGGGGATTTCAAATTGGGGTATCGATTGTGTGAAACAAGGGTATCATGTGGAAACATTGCCTGCGAGTGGACAAATCACCTACGGAAATGCAGCCAATGCCTATGATTTATCGAATTATACGGTTTACATTGTAGACGAACCCAACATTAAATTCACAACTGCTGAGAAAACTGCCTTAATGAATTTTGTTATGAATGGTGGAGGTTTGTTTATGGTGGCTGATCATACAATAAGTGACCGCAAAAATGATGGCTTTGACTCTCCAGTCATTTGGAATGACTTCATCACGAACAATGGGGTTTTGAACAATGGTGTAGGTTTTACCTTTGACCTTGTTGATATTTCTCAAACATCTTCGAGTATCAATGCCGTGACGTCCGACAGTATCATTCACGGTCCTATGGGAAATGTGACGCAGGTTCTTTGGGCTGGAGGAACGACAATGACGCTTCATCCCACTCAGAATTCTTCAGTAAAAGGAGTTGTTTATAAATCGGGCACTAGCTCTGGTAACAACAATGTGCTTTGTGCCTATTCACGTGTTGGGCAAGGAAAAATTGGTGCAATTGGTGACAGTTCACCTACTGACGACGGAACTGGAGACCCAAACGATGTTTTGTACAATGGGTACACGCAAGATGCAAATGGAAATCATCGTCGTTTGATCATGAACATGACGATTTGGTTGGCAAGTCATGCTGCTCCAAGTCCTCCATTAGCAAATTACACAGCAAGCAATGCGACGATCTGCGCTGGTCAAAATGTAACATTTACGAATTCATCCACAGGAGCGACATCTTATGCCTGGAGTTTTCAAGGGGGCAGCCCAGCAACATCAACAGCAACAAATCCAACGGTGACGTATGTTACACCTGGAACCTATACCGTTGCGTTGACGGCGACAAATACAGCTGGGTCAACCACCCACAATTCAACGGTACAAGTCAATGATTGCAGCTCAGGAATCAATGAAATAAAGCATCTTGAGGTGAGTTTACATCCGAACCCTTTTTCTGATGTGTGCACGTTAGCCATTCCAGAATCGATGATAGGACAATCTTTTACGGTTGTAGATGAGAACGGTAAGTCGATGTTAAGCGGTTCATTTTCGACTGTCAGCCATGAAATTGACATGACAGGCCATTCTTCTGGCGTATACTACTTAAAAATTGATGGAATGAAGGGAGTGATTAAGCTTGTTAAACGCTAATCAATCCTTGCTTCGAAATAATCACTGATCAAGAAAAAACTTCCAAAAACGAATACAGTATCGTTGGCTGAAGCATTTTTGAGCACATCTTCCAATGCTTCGTGAATGTTTGTATAGATGCTTGGTCTTGGATGAATGCTTGCGGCTAAATTTTCCAATTGTTCAACCCTCAGACTTCGTTCATTGCTAAACGCACAGAATGCGAGCGAAGCATCTTTTGGGAAAAGCGGTAGAATGGATGAAATGTCTTTGTCTGCGCTGCTTCCGTAGATCAGGTATAGTTTTCCCTT
>JBDKGB010000059.1:0-2684 GCA_039798485.1 Bacteroidota bacterium | reverse complement strand
AAAGTTGCATTCGCTTTAAAAAGATTGAATCAATCCCTTTTGAATTGATGGGTGAATTAATGACCAAGATGAAACCTCAGGATTGGATTGCTAGGTACGAGAGCATGTTGAAGAGGTAATGCACAAAAGAGGAAAAGATTTTAAGACACCAATATTTCAAGAGATGAAGACTTGATTGTTCTTCGAAATTAGCGATTCGTAACTTGTAACTCCTAACTTGTAACTCGTAACTCGTAACTAATAACTAATAACTACGCAACCGCAGGTCTTTTCAGTCCTCTATAGAGCAAAACAACACCTGCAACGATGAGTGGAATACTCAAAAGCTGCCCTGTATTCAAGAATAAGTATTCGTCGCGCGCTGTTTGACCCAATTTCACGAATTCCACCATAAAGCGGGCGCCCCAAATCAGGATCATGAAGCTTCCAAAGACAACACCTGGACGTTTCCACAGGTCTTTTTTCCAGTACAAGAACATCAAGATGAGGAACGCAATAAAGTAACATATCGCCTCATACAATTGGGCTGGATGTCTTACAGGTATTGTGCTCCAAGCACATTCAAACGGTGGAATACAATCGTGATGAAGGAAGCGGAAACCCCAAGGCATCGTTGTTTCATCCCCCACCATTTCATGGTTCACCAAGTTTCCGAGACGGATAAATGTTCCACCAATAGCAATCGGTGCTGAAATGCGATCGAGCATCCACAAATACGGTTTGTGAATAACGCGTCGGGAATAAATGTAAAGTGATATAAGAATGACGATGGCGGCACCATGACTGGCCAATCCACCTTCCCAAACCTTCAGAATATCTCCTGGATGAGAGAAATACCCACGTTCAAGCACAACACCATCTGCACTTACTTCATCCCAATAAGGGCCGTAGAAAAAAACATGTCCAAGTCGCGCTCCAACAATGGTCGCCACCACCATAAACAGCACTAACTTATCCAGCATTTCATCCGAAATACCGTCCTTACGAAACATCTTTCGCACCACGAAATATCCGATAATCAACCCAGTAACGAACAACAAACCGTACAAATTTGGCGTGTTGTATCCCTCGATGAGTTGGGAATCGACATCCCAGTTGATTGCTGCTACCATGTTAGTTTTCCCGTTTGATTGACTGGATTAAAGGTAATGGTTTTTCTTTGTGAACTTGAAACGGAAGCTTTTCAGAGCGGCCTTTTTTGAAAATTTTATTGCTGACCGACTTTCCTTTGCGCAATTCTTTTTGTTCTTCTTCCGATAAATGAATGGTATGTTGGCAATCATCTGAGCAACAATTCTCCATCTTTTCTTGACAACTTTCACATTGAATGAACAAGAGATGGCAGGCATCGTTGACGCAGTTTGTATGCGTATCTGCCGGTTCGCCACATTGATGACACACCGAAATCACATCATCAGAAATGCGCTCACCACGACGTTCGTCAAAGACAAAATTTTTCCCGATGAACTTATTTTCTATACCTGCATTTCTGCAATCATTGGCGTATTTAATGATCCCACCTTCAAGTTGGTGCACATTTTTAAATCCTCGATGCCTAAACCAGGCGGAAGCTTTTTCACAACGAATACCACCCGTACAGTACATCACCAAATTTTTGTCCTCATTTCCTTTCAGATAGGTATCTTCTATGAAGGGCAAAGACTCCCTAAATGTATCCACATCAGGAAGAATGGCGCCTTTAAAATGGCCTACTTCAGACTCGTAATGATTTCTAAAATCAATAAGAATGGTATTCGGATCATCTGTCAATTGATTGAACTCTTCGGCATTGAGGTGCTTCCCTTTGTTGGTCACATCAAATGTTTCGTCCTCAAGTCCATCTGCTAAAATCTTGTCACGGACTTTAATCTTCAATTTCAAAAACGAAAATTCAGCTTCAGAATCATCCACGGCGATGTTGAGACGCACGCCATTCAAGAAATCAATCTGGTACAATTCCTCGCGAAAGCGATCCAAATGTTGAAGGGGAACTGCAATTTGAGAGTTAATTCCTTCTGATGCGACATAGGTTCGACCTACGACATCTATCGCTGACCATAGTTGAAATAAATGATCTCTGAACAAACGAGGATTCTCGAGCTTGGCATATTGATAGAAAGAAATCGTTACGAATTTGTATCCGCTTTCACGCCATTTTGCCTCAAGTTCCTCTTTACTTAGTGTATTCCACAGTTGCATGCTATGTATTTTTTAGTAAAAAGTGACGCAAAGTTAAGCATATCGGTCGATACGCGCAATTAAAAAATTCAAAATATCCACTGCGAGATGTGCCCGAAAACACCACAACGAAGTAAAACAGCTTCCAGAACTTATTGACGACCCTACCTGCAAGGCTTAAAGATTCAAACTATCTTTGACATGCCATTTAAGCGAATCACACATATGGACAACAACACTTTTCGAGAACGCATTCGTCTTCAGCTTTTAGAAGAATTACCAGGAGAGGCGTCGCATCAGAAAATGTCTCCCTTGAACCGTCCCATCACAAGTGAAGCCTTGAAAACCCTCACCGATTACCGTGAATCGGCCGTTGCTATCGTACTTTTTGAAGCCAATAATTGCATTGAATGCGTCTTAACTCAGCGTCCAGAATACGACGGTACACACAGCGGTCAGGTGAGCTTCCCCGGAGGAAAAAAAGAAGATACGGATGAACATTTAGA
>JBDKGB010000058.1:0-4454 GCA_039798485.1 Bacteroidota bacterium | reverse complement strand
CTTTGTCCAGGAGGAGCGGGATCTTTGTTGAGCCTTAATGAACCCTTTGCCTCCTATGTCTGGAGCGATGGAAGCACCAATTCAACGCTGCAAATTCAACAAGGAGGAACTTATACAGTTGATTACGTAGATTTTAAAGGTTGCGCCGGAACATCTGCGATCACCATTCTTCAGCCTAACTTTGCATTGACCTTAAACGGTTCAGAAACTGTTTGTAGTGGCTCTACAACAACGATTGTAGCCAGCGGCGGTGGAACTTACCTTTGGTCAACAGGTGAAACTGGTTCGAGCATTGTTGTCGCACCGACAGCGAATACATCCTACTCCGTGATCGTTATGAACGGTGCATGTTCGACGACTTTGACCCAAAATATCTATTACCTCGACATTCCCGCCGCAACGGTTGAAGATACGTTCTATGTGAATCCAGGTAACTATGTTGAACTTTCGGGACCAGATGGATACACGTCATATACCTGGACGCCTTACCAAGATTTATCGAGTTTTTCGACACAACTGACCAATTTTATCGGTGACTCTACGGCTCATTTCAATGTGTTTTCTACAGCACCAAATGGCTGCGAACGCAACGATAGTATTGTCGTGATCGTATTGCGTTTTGACGCGCCAACAGGATTTTCTCCAAATGGGGATTTAATCAATGACCAATTCGTTGTTCCCGGAATCGAAGTTTTCGACGCCAAACTCACCGTTTTCAATCGCTGGGGGGACAAAGTATATGAAAGTGACCATTACCAGAACGATTGGGACGGAACCTGTGGGACACCGTTGTGCATGGGGCACGGACCACTTCCTGAAGGTACCTACTATTATTCAATCACTGTTTCGAATAGCCAAGTCGACGGTTTTACAACGATAAAGCGATGAAAAAAGGCCTCCTCTTCACCCTGTTCTTCACGTTGGCGCTCACATCGAAAGCACAAAACGTCTACCGCTATTCACAATTCAACTTTTTGAAGTCGATGTACAATCCTGCTGCCCTAGCATCGGATGCGCGTCTTTCAGCAGATATGGTGTACCGCAACCAGTGGGTTGGACTAGCCGGAGCACCAACCACGATCGGACTGAATGTGGCCAGTGAATTGACATCAAACATGGCATTAGGCGTCAATTTTTGCAGTGATAAAATTGGATTGAATCAATCGACTTCAGTATCTGCCATGTACTCTTATCGCATCGTTTTCGCTGACAGGCAATACCTTTCACTTGGTTTGGGACTTGGTGCCGACAACGTGATTCAAGACCTTGCCGCCGCAAGCACAACGATGCCTAACGATCCCGCATACTCACAGAGTTACAACATGTGGAAGTTAAACGCATCTTTTGGTGCGTATTACCGCTCGTCAAAAGGCTATGTCGGCTTGAGTGTACCGCAACTTTTTCAACAAACGCCAAGTGGTCCAGAAAGTGGCTTTACCATTCCTAGATGGCATTACATGTTGATCGGAGGCTATTATTTTGAGCTGGGTGATAAGGCATATTTTAACCCAAATGTTCAAATTAAGTACACGAAAAATGCACCCATACAGGGAGATTTTCTTCTCCGCGGTGTCGTAGGTTCTGTTGGCGTAAGTTTGGGATACCGAACAGAAAATGCACTCATTGCAGGTGCCGATTTCATGATTGCTGGAAAATTCCGCGTTGGCTACTCGTTCAACTACGGCATAGGTTCATTGAGCCGCGTTAAAGGCGCTTCGCACGAAGTTCACCTGGGGTTTGGTTTGCCGTATTACTTCTCAAGCGATTCCTTCGGTGGACAAAAATTCCTCGGGAGGAAAGGGAAATTCAGACGCAACTACCAATTGCGCTACAACCGCTCGAACAACTTATACAGGGTAAAAAGCCGCAGTTAAGCTGCACTATTCCGAGTATCCCCATTTTATTTGTCTCGAACATTATGTGTTGATTTCTGTTTAACAAAGAAGTCAAAACCGCATAGATGAAGATCAGCAACTAAGCTCAATTTTGTGAGTAACATGTGGACATTTTTACGCCGTAGAGTCCGTCCTATTCTTTTTTGCTAATGTATATTTGCAACCTAAATTAATCCCGTCTCTAATGAGTACTTTCTCTACCCGTCACATTGGTCCGAGCGAATCGGAAAAGACACAAATGTTGAACAAAATTGGTGTTTCCTCTGTGGAAGAACTAATTGGCAAAACAATTCCAGCACATATTAGACTGAACCGTGAATTGCACATTGATGCAGCCTTGTCTGAGCAAGAATATTTGCAACACATTTCTGCACTTGGAAAACAAAACCAAGTGTTCCGCTCATTCATTGGACTTGGGTACAACGAAACGATAGTTCCATCGGTCATCCTGCGCAATGTATTGCAAAATCCAGGATGGTATACGGCATACACACCTTATCAAGCAGAAATTTCTCAAGGACGACTTGAAGCGTTGTTGAATTTCCAAACGATGGTGATGGAATTGACGGGAATGGACATCGCGAATGCTTCGTTGCTCGACGAAGGAACTTCAGCAGCTGAAGCCATGATCATGTTCTGGAATTCACGTTCGCGTAGCGATGTGAAAGAAGGAAAAAATCGTTTCTTCATTTCAGCGACATGTTTCCCGCAAACGATTGATGTCGTTGAAGGACGTGCGAAGAATTTAGGAATTGAACTTGTTATTGGCGACCAAGACACACAAGATTTAAGCAATGGTTTCTTCGGAGCCTTGATTCAATATCCAGACGCCAAGGGTGTTGTGCATTACATCAGTGGATTCATTTCAGCTGCGAAAGCCTTGGGTGTGCAAGTAGCAGTCGCGGCTGACATATTATCCTTAGTGATTCTTCGTTCTCCAGGTTCAATGGGAGCAGATGTTGTCTTGGGTACTTCTCAACGTTTTGGTGTACCGATGGGTTATGGAGGTCCACACGCTGCATTTTTCGCTGCAAAAGACGATTACAAAAGAACAATGCCAGGACGAATCATTGGTGTATCGAAAGATGCGGATGACAACCTCGCCTTGCGCATGGCCCTACAAACGCGTGAACAACATATCAAACGCGATAAGGCCACATCAAATATCTGTACAGCTCAAGCGCTACTTGCTGTAATGGCAAGCATGTATGCCGTTTATCATGGTCCAGATGGCATGCGATCAATCGCACTTCACTGTCATTCATTGGCTACAAAAACTGCCGCTGGATTGAAAGCAATGGGCGTTCACCTTGGGTCAGATTCTTTCTTTGACACCCTTTGGGTGAACGGCGTTTCTTCCGCAGAACTTCGCAAAGTAGCAGAAGCAGCAGAAATGAACTTCCACTACATCAACGACACAGAACAATCAATCAGCTTCGGAGAACCACACACCTTGGCGGATGTGAATGCCATATTAGCGGTTTTCGCCAAAGTAACGGGACAAAATGCACCAGTGGTATTGCCTGAACATTCAAGCAGCATCTCTGCAGAAAAATTGCGCACGGATGCCGTGTTTACGCACCCAACCTTTAACCGCTTCCATTCTGAATCGAAGATGATGCGCTATTTGAAGCGTTTGGAAAATAAAGACCTTTCTTTGGTACATAGCATGATTCCACTAGGTTCATGTACAATGAAGTTGAATGCCGCATCGGAACTTATTCCAATCACAGATCCTCAATTTGCCAACATGCACCCGTTTGCTCCGCTTGAGCAAGCCGCTGGCTATCACGCAATGTTCCGCCAGTTGGAAAAAGATTTGTGCGAATGTACTGGCTTTGCAGCTATGTCGTTGCAACCAAACTCTGGTGCGCAAGGAGAATACGCAGGATTGATGGTGATCAAAGCGTACCACGAATCACGTGGCGATCATCACCGTACGAAAATGATTATCCCTTCATCTGCTCACGGTACCAACCCAGCTTCTGCAGTTATGGCAGGATTTGAGGTGGTGGTGACAAGCTGCGATGAAAACGGAAACATCAACATCGACGAGCTTCGTCAGGTGGCTGTTGAGTTGAAAGATTCATTGGCTGGATTGATGGTAACTTATCCTTCGACACACGGTGTTTATGAAGAGGGAATCCAAGAAATCACGTCAATCATCCACGAAAATGGTGGTCAGGTATACATGGACGGAGCCAACATGAACGCTCAAGTGGGCTTAACCAACCCAGGAAACATTGGGGCTGATGTATGTCACTTGAACTTGCATAAAACATTCGCCATTCCACATGGTGGTGGTGGACCAGGCATGGGACCAATCGGAGTGGCGGCGCATCTCGCACCATTTATCCCGGGAAGCCCAGTCATTAAGGCCGGAGGTGACCAAGCCATTCATGCCGTTTCTGCTGCGCCTTACGGTTCTGCCTTGATTCTATTGATCTCTTACGGATACATCAAGATGCTTGGTGCAGAAGGATTGCGCCATTCAACGGAAATTGCAATCGTAAATGCAAACTACATCGCTGCTTCCTTGAAAGGTCACTATGACATCCT
>JBDKGB010000057.1:0-9751 GCA_039798485.1 Bacteroidota bacterium | reverse complement strand
AGGAAGGAGACTAAAACGGACCATAGGACTTAATTCCTAGCCGCGGCGATAGTTCACTCCTTCCTTTGAATCGGAAATTATTAGAAATAATTCTACTGAGCAAATCTAAGAGCCGCGGCGGGGTCCTTTGTCTTCTTTGTCTTTCGTCTTATTATCTTAATGTCTTGAAATCTTGTTGTCCCTTGTCTTTTGTCTCAATATCTTAATGTCTTAAAATCTTGATGTCTTTGAGCGCAGCGGTCTTTTGTCTCTTAGCGCAGCGGACTTTCGTTTAAAAAAGCTATTTTCATTCAAAATTATTCAAAATGGATCGCCGCAAATTTGTCAAGACATCATCTATACTCGGAATGGGTGCCCTTATTTTACCGAATTCACTTTTTGCTCAACATCGTGATAAAGTAAAGAAGGTAAGACTAGGTTTTATCGCCGTAGGATACCGTGGGCAGTCGCACATGGAGGAAATGCTCAAACGCAAAGACATTGAAATTGTCGCACTTGCGGATCCAGATGCGAGAATGATGGCCGATGCACAGAAACTGCTTGAAAAACACGGACAACCGAAAGCAAAAGAATATGGGGACGGAGAATACGATTACCGTAACCTCTTGAAGCGAAATGACATCGATGCTGTTTTTGTCTGTTCGCCTTGGGAGTGGCACCTCGCCCATGGAACTGAAGCCATGCGCGCTGGAAAAATTGTAGGGATGGAGGTGTGTGGTGCGATGCGCCTTGAAGACTGCTGGGAGTTTGTGAAGACCTACGAAGAAACGAAAGTGCCGATCATGATGTTGGAGAATGTGTGCTATCGCCGCGACGTGATGGCCATTTTAAATATGGTGCGTTTAGGAATGTTTGGTGAATTGGTGCACGGTCAAGGTGGCTATGAGCACGATCTTCGCGGAGTGCTCTTCAATGACGGGGTTACAGCTTATAATTCGGGCGTTGAGTTTGGTGAAAAGGGATTTAGCGAAGCGAAATGGCGAACAAATCATTACGTGAAACGCAACGGAGAATTGTACCCGACGCATGGAGTAGGTCCATTGGCGACGATGTTCGACATCAATCGTGGAAATAGAATGGTGCGATTGACATCCATGGCAAGCAAGTCGAGGGGACTTAAAAAATACATCCAAGAACATCCAAAAGGAGGAAAGGATCACCCCAATGCGCAGATTGACTTTAAACAAGGCGACATCGTCACTACTCAAATTCAATGTGCCAATGGAGAAACGTTCTTGTTGACGCACGATACTTCATTGCAGCGTCCGTACAATCTCGGATTTCGCGTTCAAGGAACGGACGGCATTTGGCAGGATTTCGGATGGGGAGACAATGACCAGGGCTTTATCTATTTTGAAAAGTTGATGGAGCACTCACACCGCTGGGACGGAACAAAAAAATGGTTGGAGGATCACGACCACCCACTTTGGAAGCGTTTCTCCGCTGAAGCAGAAAATTCGGGTCACGGAGGAATGGACTTTTTTGTCGACAATGCCTTTATTGAATGCATCAAACAAAATGTTGAATTCCCGCTTGATGTCTACGATCTCGCTGCGTGGTATGCCATCACACCTCTTAGTGAAAAATCAATTGCCGAAAATGGAATGCCTCAAGAGTTTCCAGATTTCACCAATGGCGCATGGGAAAACCGAACGCCTGTTTTTGGGTTGACGGATGCGTTCTGAGTCGGAAGAAAAAACCTTGGTGGTTCTTGCAGCTGGCTTGGGAAGCCGTTTCGGCGGTGATAAACAAATCAATGGGGTAGGACCGAACGGCGAATTTCTCTTGGAATATTCGGTGTATGATGCGTTGCGTGCAGGATTTGATCGCTTCGTGATTGTGGTAAATGCCGCGGTTGAACAACATGTGCTAGAACGCTTATTACCTATTGTTGGGAAGGATCGACTTTTTCTTGTGGTTCAACCCTTGCCGACACTCCGCGTCAAACCTTGGGGGACAGGACATGCTGTTCTTTCGGTTCGTGACTATGTTCACGGACCCTTTATGGTGGTGAATGGGGATGATTTTTACGGGCGCGTGGCCTTTGAACAGGCAGCCATTACCATCGATTCCGGACAAATCAATGTGCAACATTATGGCATGATCGCGTATCCTTTGAAGAATACCTTAAGTGAAAATGGACCCGTATCAAGAGGGGTTTGTATGATCGATGTGGAGAACAAGCTCATACACCTCGAAGAGCAAACAGGTATTCAGCGTCAGGAGAATGGAGAAATTACTTCAAGTGACACTTCAATTGAAATTCATGAAAATACTTCTGTATCAATGAATTGTTGGATGTTTAATCCGTCGGTGTTTCAACTATTAGAAGGTGAATTCAATCATTTTCTCGAGGTCAATCGTGAACATAATTCGGCTGAATTTTACTTGCCTTCAGCCATCCAAACTGCATTGAGCGCTAATAAAGTAGCTGTTCAGGTACATCCTACAACCTCGCATTGGTGCGGTTTAACCTACGCTCAAGACCGATCAGAGGTACAGAATTTTCTCATGGAGCTGACGAAACAAGGTATTTATCCAAATCAGTTGTCCGCATGGTTGAGGAGTTAAAACAGATTGCAGGATTGTTTTTAGACGAAACAATTGTCGACATTCAACCAGTAACTGGTGGATTAATCAATTCAACATACAAGATTGAAACAAATCAAAATCAGTGTGTTGTGCTTCAAAGAATCAATGCAAATGTATTTCCGGATGCACATGCAATTCAATGGAACATGCAGCATGTTGGTGAGTTTCTTCAGCAATCGGGTTATCCAAAGGAAGTTCTAATTCCGATCCACTTAAAATCAGGAACTACGATCTATGTGGATGCACAAAACGATGCGTGGCGAATGTTTCCATATATTGAAAATACCTCCTGTTACCAGATGTTACCAAATGATGCATTTGCGGAAAATGCAGCTAGAGCCTTGGGTGAACTTCACGGTTATTTGTCACAAATTCCTTCGGAAGAGTTAATGGTTCATTTGCCTGATTTCACGAACTTAGCTTCACGACTTCTTCAGTATGATCATGCGCTGGTAGGTGCTTCTCCAGATCGAATTGCGATGGCCGAGACGGAAATTATCCAGCTAAAAAAGCATAGCCTGATCGTTAATTGCTTTGTGGAGCTTCAAGAGAAACTTCCAGTACGCATCATCCATGGCGATCCGAAACTGAGTAATTTTCTGTTTGAAAAAGAGGGGGCACAAGTGGTTGCATTGATTGATTTGGATACGCTTATGCCTGGAACGGTGTTGTATGATTTCGGTGATATGGCCCGATCGTTTTGTAGTTTAAAGAGTGAAGAATCTATAGAGGAAAATGGGTTTAACAATCAGGTATACAATGTGATAAAAGGTTCGTATTTGAAAAGCACATCCGATTTTTTAACACCGCTCGAAACACAAAACATGGATCTTGCAGTTGCCGCTGTAATGACCGTTCAAGCACATCGCTTTCTGACAGACTTCCTTCTGGGGGATGTCTATTACCAGATAGACCACCCCATGCACAACCTTCATCGTGCTCAAAATCAACTTCAAGTATTGGCAGGATTTTTAGAAAAAGTAGACCTCATTCTTTCCATCAAATAAGCATTGCAAGGTTGCAGAGATTTCCACTTCCTTTTTCATCATCCGATCTTTGTTTCGTAATCATAAAAACAAAGTACCATGAAGAACAAAAAAACAATCTATCAATTCATTTTGGATAAAAGTGGATCGATGTGCTCTTGCACCGACGCTACGATTAACGGTTTCAATGCACAATTGGACATCATTCGCTCCCTTAAGAACGAGTTTCCAGATCAAGAATACAAAGTTTCGTTGACCACATTTAACGGGGGGATTGACCATCTTTTTCGCGATGCGCCTGCAGATTTCGTTCCTGCACTGAATCCCATGAATTATCAACCCAACGGATCGACTTCATTGTTGGATGCGGTTGGATTTTCAATCAATAAAATCAATGAGGCACACCAAGTTGATATACAAAACAATGAGGCAAGTGTCGTGGTGGTCATACTGACTGATGGTCAGGAAAATACATCGCGTTATTACACCTACCACCAGATTGCAGCAATGATTCGACATTTAGAGAGCAGCGGTAAGTGGAGTTTTAGTTTTATCGGGGCAGATATTGATGCCTTCCACACCTCGCAAATGTTGAGCATTAAACAGGAAAATGTGATGGCTTTTGACAAAAAGGACATCAACCAAATGATGATGGATGTGGGAGAATCAATGCGCCAATATTCGGCTTCAAAACATGCGGGGAACGTGAAAACCTCAATTTTTGATATTTTTGATGAAAAAGATCGTCGAAGCAAGTAATTGTTTGACAACTAAATAGCACTGCCATGAATGTACATCTGCTAAGAAGTCCTGAATTGAATGAAGACACCTACCGTGATGTAGTTCTTGTATTACGCCAATATCCGGGCCCTATTCGCTTTATAGAGAGTGAACTTGGGATCATGGATGCTGAACCAAAGGACCATTATTGGGAAGACGAGAAAAAGTTTGATTTGAAGGGCAATGTGATTTTTCCTCAAAAGAGTCACATTTCCGGTGAAATAAATGCGTTTAGTTTTCCTATGACGGACAAACGATTGACATGGGAGGATTTGTTCCGTCAATGCATGATTTACAGACGTGAACGGAATGTTCCAACCGATGATCACGTCATACTTTTGACGGATATTGGAAACGATAAAAATTGGTTTGGTTCGATAGATGATGGTTTAAAGAACTACTTTATTCATACAGCAAATTGGAGTCACTTTTTTCAGAATGAAGTAGATGTTCGTTTCCCAATTGCCTATGAAGTGATTGTCTGGTTGCTAAGAGGCAATATTTATAATTCTCGCCAAGAATTGCAGCAACATTTGCACACAACATCGATTGGTTGCTTCATGGATTATTGTGAGAACAAAAAGGAAATTATCTTGAAAATGCGCACGGCAGATATCTGTCCGAGTTGTCTTGATCACATTAACGTGAAAGATTTGCCGTCAAATTTTGTGACACAGATTTTGGAAACAATGGATGGTATTCGCACCAATCTCGTTTTTCGTGACCGCATTCGAATCATGCGCAGACCGAGTCGAATCCTTGTCGATGGTTTCATGAAGCACATATTCTTGACAGATTTTGGAAATCTTCAAGTGCGCTTGAATCCCAAAGAACGTGCGCTGTATTTGCTGTATTTGAATCATCCCGAAGGAATTTCGCTCCCAGAACTGTTTGACCATCGAGAGGAATTGCTCACGATTTATCGACGACTTTCTAGCCGCGAATCTGAAGAGAATATTCGTGGAGCAATTGCTTCTTTGGTAAATCCCCTTGAAAATGACATCAGCATCAACCTGTCACGGATTCGTAAAAAATTCAAAGATGCCGTCGGTGAGGACCTACTTTCATATTATGAGATAAGTGGCGTGCATGGAGCTGAGAAATACATTAAACTGGATCGTGAATTGGTGACCTACAAGCACTAAGTTCTGATTCGTGCTTTATTCGTATGTTTGTTTGCGAAAATGGCACAAGAACCACACATAAGATTGAGAAAGGTAGGCGTTGGTTTTTTACTTACGTTCTGCCTTTTTTTTGCGTTAGGTTCGATCAATTTTCCCTTAACATTTGAATTGCGTAAAGTTGAGATCAGCAACTTTTTTGCGGTAAAAAAGGACACGAAAAAGTCGTCAAAAACTGCCTCTAAGCAGATTGATTCAAACAAGGAAACAGATTCATCCGACATAAAGGAAAACCAAAGGCCAGTGAAAGTGGCCAAAGGCGCAACACCTGTCGATACACCTGAGGGAGTTGAACGTGTATTGCTCCTTGGTGATTCTCAATTGGAAGGCTTGCGCAGTCCTGTAAGTGCCTATTGTGATGCCAACGGACATGTGTTGGTGGCTACGGTAATCTATTATGGGTCGTCCACAAAACAATGGGGCTCATCCGACACCTTGGCCTATTACCTAGACCTTTACAAACCCTCAGTTGTACTTTTTGCCATAGGTTTAAATGAGTTGTTTGTCAACGATTTTGATCAACGCGCCACCTACATGCGCAACATCATCAAAACCTTCAATGCACACAATGTGCGGTATTCGTGGATCGGCCCTGCCGCATGGACCAAAGATAAAGGCATCATTGCCGTAATGAAGAAAGAAGTGGGAAGTCATTTCTTCGCATCGCACGAAATTGAGATGGAGCGTTCTGGAGATGGACGACATCCGTCAAAAAGCGCTGCAAAGTTGTGGTTCGATCAAGTCGCGATTAGCCTGACTGAAAAAGGGGTAATCGACATGTCGAAGAAAGTGGAAACGCTGCCCAAGCTCAAGTTCACACGGACCATTTTAATGAACGTAAACTAGGAGAGGGATGAACTGGGGCGAAATCGGCAAACAATTTTTACACATACCGGAGGATCCAATGCTCTTTCATCAAGGGATTTTCTTGTTCTTGTTTGCTATTTTCTTGATTGGGTATTCCTTCGTGGCAAAAACGAAAGGACCGAGAGAATACTTGATCATCATCTTCAGTGCTTACTTCTATTACAAGGCAAGTGGCATCTTCTTGCTGCTATTGTTACTTACCATATCTGCGGATTACCTCTTTTCGATGTGGATCGAACGGCAGGAAAATGAGCGCAAGAAAAAGTGGATTTTAGCAGCTGGGATACTTTTTAGCCTATCTTTTCTGCTCTACTTCAAGTACAAGAATTTCTTTTTGTCCAATGTGAATGCGCTCACGGGTAGTAATCATACGCTATCCGAATTGATTTTACCCATTGGGATTTCTTTCTATACCTTTCAATCAATCAGTTATTTGGTGGATGTGGCAAACAAGCATGTAAAACGTCCAGCCTTCCGCAACTATTTGATATACATGCTCTTCTTTCCACATCTTGTGGCTGGTCCAATCGTTAGGGCACGTGATTTCTTGCCACAGTTGAAGAAGAAATTCAGCTTAACAGGTGTGCAATTCAACGAAGCATTCTACCTCATTTTCAAAGGCTTGATCAAAAAAGCAATCATAGCGGATTATGTAGCGCAGTACTCCGATATCGTTTTTTCGGCGCCAGATGGATTTTCGGGTTCCGAGTTGATTCTAGCTTCCTTGTGCTATACACTACAGATTTTCTGCGATTTTAGTGGGTATACCGACATGGCCATTGGTGTAGCACTACTCCTTGGTTATCGCCTGTGTTTGAACTTTGACTCACCTTACAAAGCTCTGGATATCACCAATTTTTGGCGACGTTGGCACATTTCTTTGTCCTCGTGGTTGCGCGATTACATTTACATTCCTTTGGGTGGAAATCGAAAAGGTTTTCTTCTTCAGTTGGCTTTCTTACTCGTGACCATGCTCGTTGGTGGATTTTGGCATGGTGCCGACTGGAAATTTGTGTTCTGGGGTGCTGGACATGGGGTGTTGTTGATTTTGCATAAATTGTGGGTGAAATTCACAGGTAAACGATGGAGTTCAGCTGTTTACAATGGCTTTTCATGGGCACTAACCTTCGCTTGTGTATCCTTATTGTGGATACCGTTTAGGGCTGCATCGATGGAAGATACCTGGAACATCTACACCAGAATCTTTACCAATGCCAATTGGCCGATGGTGTGGGCGGTGATTGAAACCAATCCTGTGCTCTTTGTTCTCTTGATTCTCGGGTACGGATTCACGCTCATTCCGTCAACCGTAAAGAATAATATCGTAACTTACATCTACAGTCAGGATGTCTTGGTGAAGTTTTTGATGTTAGCGCTTGTGATTCAAGCAATCCTTCAAATGCGTTCATCTGTGGTTCAGCCTTTTATTTATTTTCAATTTTAAACTGCGTAAAAATGAAATTGTTCTGTGTTTGCTTTGCATTCCTTCCTCTTGTGCTTTTTGCTCAACGCGAACAGTTGTCATTGGGGAGTAATGCGATTGAAAACACGACTGAGCGCTTTGATGGTTTTCGTCTAAAAATGGATTCTTTGAACCAAGGGACGCGTCAAAAGGTTCGAATCGTGCACATTGGAGATTCGCACATTCAACCCGACAACCTGAGCGGCATTGCGCGAAAGAAATTTCAAGCAACGTATGGCAACGGTGGACGTGGATTGGTCTTTCCTTATTCCTTAGCGAAAACAAATGGTCCAAAAGATTTTATTGCCACCTCTTCAACGGTATGGACAAACAGTTGGATCATCAATTATCCGCACAAATTTGCGATTGGAATGCCGGGAATTGGAATAAAAAGCACGACTGAATCAGGTGCCTTTACCTTAGAGTTGCGGAAAGATTCAATCATCAATCCCTATTCTCGAGGATTCCTTTTGTATTCCTTGCAGGATCCTAAAAAGGGAACGGTGACCGTCAATAAATCCATTACGAAAACCACGACGCAAGTGCATTTTGACACCTTGACGTTTAACAGCGCCATGCCACAAAGCAAATTAGATGTGTCCTTTTCTGGTACAGCGATGACCTTACATGGCGTCTATGTAGAAAACGATCAAGCAGGTGTGGTGTACAATGCTGCGGGTGTTGCAGGAGCGCGATACCGCGATTTTCTGAGGAACGATTTTTTTATCGAGCAACTCCCCTTGTTTACACCTGATTTAGTCATCATTTCACTGGGTACGAATGAGTCGTATGATCCGTTGTTCACAGAGGCCAGTTTCCGCCAAATCGTTGATTCTATGTTCACCATGATTGAGGAACGCATACCAAACACATCGGTATTGATTGCGCTTCCATCTGAAAACTACCGCGTGAAAAATGGTGTAGCAACAGTCAATCAACGCATTCCAATAATTACCAACATTTTGCGTGAACAGAGCCAGAAGCATGGTTTTGCTGTTTGGGATCTTTTTGAAGCCATGGGTGGTGAAGGAAGTATGCTTGAATGGAAGAAAGCAGGTCTAGTAAACGAGGATCACATACATTATTTAAAGAAAGGGTACAACCTGCAAGGAGAGTTGCTTTTCGAAGCAATAGACAAAGGTCTCATGAAACAATGACCAATATTTTACAATCAGAAGTTTTTCAGTCTGAGATAAACCCTTTACTTTGCAAAGTGAATCAACGAAACGAATTCAACGACTATGATGAAAGGACCGAAAATACTGCGTATTGGTCAGGCCGCAGAAAATGATGTACGCTTCTTGGATTCAGACATCGGTGCTGCCCATGCGGAAATTTTCATAGACAATACCAACAATGTTTTTTTGACTGACCTTGGTTCACGGTCCCATACCTTTGTAAACGGAAAACCAATTTCAGATCCGGTTATTCTTCAGTCTGGAGACAAGGTGCGTTTCGGTTCCGCAGCGCATTACGATTGGGAATACCATATTTTAGGAAAGCAAACAGAAAAACCTGCTGAACCAAAAAAGAAAGACAATCCCACATCAAATTCTTCGTCAAAAACAAGTTCCACATCCACATCTACAGCACCAGTAAAGATAGACACCATCAACCGCGATCTTTGGATTATTCTAGCAGCAATTGTTTTTTTGCTCTTTGTGTTGAATGTGATTACCGGATAGTTTTTCAAGAGATTTGATGCCTTCTGCAATTTGATGCCATCGGCAATTCATAATTAGTAACTCGAAACTAATAACTCGTAATCATTGTTGTCCGATAAAAAAATAGCGAGCTAAAACTGAAGCTCGCTAAATGGTATTTTTGTTTCACCACAAAACATATTAATACCATGAGCAAAAATGCAAATTATATCGGACAGC
>JBDKGB010000056.1:0-3345 GCA_039798485.1 Bacteroidota bacterium | reverse complement strand
TTCTCGTAGATGATTTCTTTGAGTTCTTCGATGTTTTCCTTGTCCTGTGCAGAAATGAACACACACTGGGTATTGTTCATCTTCGCCATCCAACTTTTCTTCAATTCATCTAAAGTAAAGTTCTCTTCGGTGCGCGGCGTTGGATCGTCCTCTTCTTTTTCGACGGGGTGGTAAGCGTCAATTTTATTGAACACCAGAATGACCGGTTTCTCGGTTTTATCCAATTCGCTCAAGGTCTCGTTGACCACCTGAAAATGATCTTCGAAGTTCTCGTGGGAAATGTCGAGCACATGCACCAACAAATCGGCTTCGCGGACTTCATCCAAGGTGCTTTTAAATGATTCCACCAACTGATGAGGTAGCTTGCGGATGAACCCAACGGTATCCGTGAGTAAGAAGGGCAAGTTGTGAATGACAACCTTCCGAACGGTAGTGTCGAGTGTTGCAAAGAGCTTGTTTTCAGCAAATACATCCGACTTCGACAGCAAATTCATCAGAGTACTTTTTCCAACGTTGGTGTAGCCAACCAAAGCAACACGAACGAGTTGTCCGCGGTTGCTGCGTTGAACGGCCATCTGCTTGTCGATTTCACGCAATTTCTCTTTCATCAAGGCAATGCGCGTCTGAATGATTCGGCGGTCGGATTCAATTTGTGATTCCCCAGGACCGCGCAATCCAATTCCTCCTTTTTGGCGTTCAAGGTGGGTCCACATGCGGGTGAGTCGTGGCAACATGTATTGCAACTGCGCGAGTTCAACCTGTGTTTTCGCATGCGATGTCCGTGCACGGCTAGCAAAAATATCGAGGATCAGGATGTTGCGGTCAAGTATTTTACACTCCAGTTCGCGTTCAATGTTGCGCAACTGGGACGGTGAAAGTTCATCGTCGAAGATGACGAGTTCAATGTTGTGTTCCTTGACGTATTCTTTTATTTCTTCTAGTTTTCCTGTCCCCACAAAGGTTCTAGGATTTGCCATCTGAAGCTTTTGAAGGAACTTTTTCATCGTAATGGCACCTGCAGTCTCGGCAAGAAACTCCAATTCGTCGAGGTATTCGTGTGCGGTTTCCTCCTTGATTTCAGGAGTGATGATCCCCACAAGAACACAGGTCTCTTCGACTGCATCCACCGTTACATGTTCGTTGCTCATTATTTTCTTAGTTCCTTGACGTATTCTACGACAGCATTGATCGATTTTTTCTTCCCTAAGACAGGGCCCATTCCAGGCATGGCGTTTCTTCCTTCCGTAATGACTTTCGTCAATTCGGTATCTTCTAAGGTAGATTTGCTCAAGTCAGAGGCTCCCGAAGCGCCTAATTTTCCGTCATTCCCATGACATTGGGCGCAATTCTCCGTGAACAATTTTTGTCCAGCTTTATTCTCAGTAACTGGCAACGTTTCATCATCAGAACCTTTCTTCCCAGAACCTCCACCCGAACACGCTTGTAGCACGAGAGCAATGCTCAACGCGGCAATTGAATGTCTTAGAACCATTGTCCTCCGAGTGCTTCACGGAATGGCCACGGAATGGCAGCGATAATCACCACTAGAGCGATGGTATACCACAGAGAGATCGTCTTAAATTTCTTCGCGGATTCGCTGTGCTTTTTCGCTTTGCTATGACCAATTGTTACAAGTGCAATGGCGATGACCATCATGAGGATGTGCTCCATCCCGTAAAAACGGAAAATCTCTTTTTTCATCCAACCATCAAAAAACTTCACACGTGGACTCGTGAAATACAACGCCAAACCAAGCAGCAATTGGATGTGTAAGAACACCATCGCAAATAGGTTCAACATCTTGTCTTTCTTTTCGTAGGTTCTCGATTTGCCTGTAATTGCATTGATTATTGCTCCAATAAGGAGTGCCAAAACGACCCAACGAAGGCCAGAGTGCGTGTATTTTAGGATTTCCATCTTTTTGATTTTTTACAAAAATACGCAAAAACGCATCGATGCACACGGAGATTTCAAAGTCCATCGTTTTTCCGTAATTTCACGCACCCAAATTTTAATCTATATCCATGCGAATAGCACTCCTGTTTTCGGTTCTATTTTCGGTCTTTGCCAGTGCGCAAACCGTCCCGCTGAATGGACTTGCGCCGTCTGAAGCACCCATCATTGCGTTGCGGAATGCACGCATCGTTGTTTCGCCAGACAAGGTCATTGAGAAAGGTACCTTGCTCATTCAAGGTGATCGCATCTTGGATGCTGGCTTGTTGGTTATGGTTCCTGCGGGTGCGCTTGAAATTGATTGCGATGGACGAACCATTCTTCCAGCATTTATTGAAACCTGGTCTTCTGTAGGAACGAACGCGCCGACGCCATCCAATGACCATTCTGGACGACCGCAACTCGAAAGTAGCAACAAAGGCGCCTATTACTGGAATGAAGCAGTGCATCCTGAAGTCCGCGCAGCGGATCAATTTACCATTCAACCAAAAGCCTCTGAAACCTTGATCAATATGGGATTCGGAATGGCACTGACGCATGTGAACGATGGAATTTTTCGCGGTACAGGAGCCTTGGTTTCCTTGGGATCAGAAAATCCACAGCGCCAAATCTTGGTGGCGGATGCAGCCTCTGTCATTACCTTCGACAAAGGCATTTCACGTCAAACGTATCCCTCTTCGCAGATGGGATCTATCGCCTTGATCCGTCAGGCGTTTTATGACCTTCAGGCTTATTCACAGAAACATACGTCAACGAACCTATCCCTCGAAGCACTGTCTGCCCATAAGCGTTTGCCTGTACTTTTTCAAACGACGGACAAATGGGAAATCTTGCGCATGGCAAAAATCGCGGATGAGTTTCAGTTGTTGGGACTGTACCTCGGATCGGGAAATGAGTATGCCGCCTTGGACGAGATTTCAGCTTTGAAACGTCCTGTCATTGTCCCGTTGAATTTCCCAGATGCCTTTCAGGTAAATGATCCCTACATCGTACGTCAAATTCCCTTGTCGGACTTGAAGCATTGGGAGTTGGCGCCGTCAAATCCAGCCTTGGTCCAGCAAAAAGGTATTTCCATGGCCCTGACTTCTGCAGGAGTAAAGAGTCCGGAAGCTTTTTGGAAAAATCTGCGCCTTGCGATAGATCGTGGATTGAGTGTTTCCGATGCCTTAGGTGCTTTGACCATCGAGCCAGCAAAAATGCTGAATGTCTCCGATCAAGTGGGGACCTTGGAAACTGGAAAACGTGCAAGTTTCACCATCTGGTCTGCTGACCCTTTTACGGAAAATGCCGTTCTGACAGAAAGCTGGATGTTGGGAAAACGCAACGAATTGAAAGTGCTTCAAGCACATGACATCCGCGGAACCTACAACCTGCACATTGAAGGGATGCAGT
>JBDKGB010000055.1:0-14128 GCA_039798485.1 Bacteroidota bacterium | reverse complement strand
CCGATGGTCAAAGGACCTAAACGCGTGGCAAGACCCGCTTTAAATCCAGAGTATTGGTTGTAGGACATTGGCAAATACACACCAATCCAAGGGTGGTCAAACGAAGGAGTAATTGAGAATTGATTGGCAATGTGGACATGATTTCCATTTCGTTTGGAGAGTACATTCAGCATCCCTGTCGCATTTACATAAAACCAGCTGCCAATGTGATAATCGAGTTGAACGCTCAACGCTGTAGGCGTTTTCATGAAATACGTAGAACCAACATCTTCACCCGCAGTCCAATCAGGAGACGCTTGGATTAAACTATCCACTGTTCCATTAAAATCTGCAAGTGATGTATCTGCATCGAACGTGTGAAGATCAAACAAACTGGCAGAGTTCACGGAAAAATTTCGGCTGTTGTCACTTTTTTGAAACTTCATACCACCCATATCAAGCAAGGAAATACCAGCGCGCAATTTATATTTGTTCGTATTTCTTCTCCAGATGTTCGTTTCTCCATCCATGTCGTATTTGTGTTCTTTCCATTCAGGTCGCCATTCGTACACAAAGCCTAAATCGCCGCCCATTCCAAAACTTGATGTCACAAAACCAGGATTTGCTGAGGTTGCCACTCCATTCACATTTGCCGAATACCCGTAACTAAAATCTCCACTCAAGGAATTCGAAAAATCGTCATTTTTAAGGTCGTAGTTAAAGTTGTTTGTATGAATGTACATCGATGCAATACCTGTCAAATATTTCAGACGCCCACCCACTTTCATGAAATGCTCACCATCATCTTTGATCACTTGACCATAGTTAAATCCATACTCACCCCATGTCATGTGTTGCACAGAGAAGAGTTCTTCGTTGAACGTTGTATTCCACAGCGAAGGATAATTCAGTGAATTTTCAGCAAGAACAACAAGTTGTGGATCGACATTATCGATGTTCGTGATTGATCTAAATTTCGTTGAAAATCCAATGGCAATTTTAGGATTGATGTGAAATGCAAAATTCAAAAGATCCAATTGCATGTTGTTGTAAGCCCCTAACGTCTTTGTCGAGTTTTCACTATAGTTTTTAATGATGTATTGATCCATAAAAGCTTGGCCATCTTGTGGTGCCCAAGAATTGTAAACCGTTGTATCTAAAAATGACTTTGTCCACCAAGCAGGCATTCCTTTGGTATCAAAAGACATGGCGTTGGTATAAAAATTAAAATAGGAACTTCCAAGGTTCACATCCACAACAAATCTTCCATCTACAAAACTCGCTGGCTGCAAATCTGTTCCCATCACCCCAGCATAATTACTGGTAATGACGCCTAGGTAATTTTGAGCGTACGTTGCGGTAGCAGAAAAAACTGCTGCAGAAAATAAAATACGTTTAATCAACTTCATACGTTTGTTTTAATCGAGTGTATATTGTATCAGGTAATCATCCACGATTGTTGTCAACCGAAGGCTCACACCTACATTGTGAAGCTCGCATTTTGTGCTTCCTTCAATTCTTCTTTCTGTATATTTATCCCCCGTAAGACGGTAGAGATACACATTGTTTTCAAGTCCATCAATCACCGCCACTACGGTACCTGTGCTTGATCTACATGCACTAACAGATTCTACATCACTGCATTCGCTGATGAACCCGCCGATTGCGCTCAATGAACGATCAAATGCATCAATCCTTCCTGCGCTTACCGCAGCAAAAATTTCTCGGGCACCATCATATGCAGCGAATACCTTAGACGATGAACTTGCCAGATCGGTTGGATTCCCTTTTTGATCAAATCTCACAAGTCGATTTCCTTCAGCCGACATCAGTATGAGTTCATCTCCTTTCACGGAGGCCGCTGCACTGCCGGAAAAAGATAGAGTACGCACAACCCCACGTCGACTGGCATCGTAAATGGCATATCGATCTGAACAAAGTACCCCATAAAGCACTTTGCCTTGGCTGAGCCAAACATCAGGGAGTTGCTTGACCGCTGTAAGACCGGTGGAGATGGACGAAACAATTTTCCCAGACATGCCAATGGTCAACAATTCGCCATTTGTCGTTATGAGCACACCAAATGTTCGCCCCCCAAACGTATAGCCACGGGCACCTGTCGCTGGGGTCTTGCCTTGTAAATTCAGTGGAAAACCTTTCACAATGTCACCATTTTCTTTGAACGCCACCACTTTTGTTGAGGTTGTTACCCAATAGATGATACCATCTCGTTCTGTTTGAACACTGCCTAATTGGCCAATAACACGTCCACTAACTCGGCGTTCCCATGATTTTTGTCCTCCCTTGAAACGGATGACTTTTCCTCCTTTCGACAGCACAAAGGCATTTCCATTCCCTCCATCTACGAGGAAATCTGCAATTTGATCATCCACGTGCATGGTGAACGATTCCGGTGCTGACTCATCTGCCGTAGTGGCTGCTGTTTCTGGCATACTCACCGTCGTTTGCAAAATTCGATCACGGTAAATGCTGCGGCTGTAATGTCCGGTTGCATCGTAATTTCGTTCAGAAACCTTACGTGGCAAATCCCCAAAAATGATTCGATATCGCTCACTTTCACGCTGTAAAGTGTTCCCCATTTTAAAGGCAGCAACAATTTCTTCACATACAGATTGGTCATCTGCGAGCACGACAAAATCTCCCATGAGGTAGGCATGGAACCCCGTAGATGTAGATTTCGGAAAGGCCGAGGTCAATTTTATACCTGTAAATTGAAAGTGCTCCACATTCTCTGGATCTCTGCGCGATTTCTCGAACAACAGTTGCAGGGGATCCTGACCATCTATGTAATCCGATATTAACGCTGTGCTTCCTTTGTAAGCGACCTCAACATATCCCGTTGACGACCAAGCGGACAATGGTCCATCGCTATAATCCGAATCCAAAGACTTTCTGTAATCTTTCTCATAAAAATGATAGGCATTGATCCCCGAGGGAATCGCAGGTAGAAAAACCTCAGCATCATCAACTTGCTTCCCTTTGATGTCTTTTAAGTTCTTCATTTTAAACTCAACAACACCACCATTGCGCACATAAACATCAGCTGTTTCAAGTCCTGAGGCGCCGAAGGTCACCAATGCTGCACTCGATTTACGGTCAAAAACCGTCCACCCTTCCACCGCGGTCGTGCTCATTTCACCAACAGAGAAATAAAGGTAATCGCGCAAATACCGCAGCTTAAATCCATTCACTTTAAAGGACCTTAAGCCATTGTCAGTCACTTTTAATCCAGCTTTCTTACAAAGCTTCTTCACTTCTGCAGCCGTCCAACCGTGCTTTTTCTCGAGCATGAAGTGATTGCGTGCATCGCTTAAGTAAATGGTGTATTGGTTAGACATCTGAAGCATCAAAGGACTGATTACCTTTTCAACCTGAGGTGTTGGAGAGAACCCAATTAAAGCCGGACTTAGTTCATTCGCGCGGTTAACGATCAATAACCGTTTATCCTCTTGACCAAAAACGGCTCCTGGCGAAAGGGAATCTTTTGTTTCAACAATTTCGAGTGCAACATATCCAATCCACATCAAGCTGATCAAGCCAAGAACAATGAGAAGGTACCGTGCAAACATAGTTGAACTAATTTGCTCAAAAGTACAGCAATGATGTGCAGCAATATGAGCTCAAGTCAATAGAAATGAACATTCAAATGTTTACGCGAAGAGTTCAAGTTGTTGCGCCGACAAGAGTGTAAAACTCATGCGGTGATAGGGTGTTGTTCCATGTTCAACGATAGCCAAGCGATGTTTTTGTGTGGGATAGCCCTTGTTTGACGGCCAATCGTATACCGGGAATTCCTCGTGTATCTTCAACATAAAATCATCGCGGTATGTTTTTGCGAGTATGGATGCAGCTGCAATGCTGAGGTATTTCCCATCGCCTTTAACGACGCAAGTTGCAGGAATATCCTTGTAAGGTTTGAATCGATTTCCGTCGATCAGCAAATGTTCCGGTACAATTGAAAGTGCATCCACCGCTTTGTGCATCGCCAAAAAACTTGCTTGCAAAATATTAATTTGATCGATGGTCGGTGCATCCACAAATGCTACTGCATAGGCTAGCGCTTCACGTTCAATTTCCTCTCTCAACTGGACCCGTTTTTTTTCACTGAGCTGCTTGGAGTCATTCAAGGTGCTGCTGACAAAATCGGGTGGCAGAATTACTGCCGCCGCAACGACTGGTCCAGCCAAGCAACCACGACCTGCCTCATCACAACCAGCTTCGATCTTGTCTTGGTGAAAAAATGGTAAAAGTTTTGCCATAGGAACAAATATGGCAAAAAAATTGTAGTTTAGTGCGACCAACATTTGGATTGGGACAACGATTACTAGTAAATTTACGTCTGAAGAAAAAACCGATATTATGAAAACAATCTTTGCAGTGGTTACAACACTATTCTTGGCTGGAACGTCCGTATTTGCTCAAGATCGCTCAACCGTAGCTACGGCGCAATCAAAAACAGAATTGTCTGCGAGCAAATCTTCTGGAAAATATTACATCACCCTTCCGGATGGTATGACAGCCAGCGAGGTTGCCGAAAACTCAAAATTTTACACGCGTATTTTCACCATTTCGTTTGACGAAAAATCTGATGTTGCTACAATCACCATGATTGAGAATACAGACAAATCACGTCACGTGATTGTGCGCTTCTTGACATCTTGTGGAGTTCAATCTGTGATGGTTGAAGGACGTGAAATGATGCTTGAAGATTTCTTTACAAATTTCATGCTTTAAGCAATACCTTATTCAAAAAGAAGGATGTCTACTCGGCATCCTTTTTTTATTGGATGCCCCGAGATCCCCTAAAATATAGCATCTTTGCAAAAAAAATAGCACATGAAAAAGCTCTTTATCGCCTCATTCACAGCCACAGTACTTTTCGCTTGTGGTGAGAACACACCAGAAAATGCCATTGTATTGGGAAAAAGTTATGGTCCTGTAAAGGTGGACACAGCCGAAGCCATGAATGTTAAAGAAATGCTTGACGCATTTGACGCGAAAAAAGGAGAACAAGTTTTCACCTTCATCGCTCCCATTGAAGAAGTTTGCTCAAAAGCGGGTTGTTGGATCAATGTAGATAAAGGCAATGGTGAAACATTCATGGTGCGCTTCAAAGACCACTTTACCATTCCACCAAAAACGAAAATTGGCACACAGGCCTATCTTCACGGTACTGCCTATATGGATACCATCAGCGTTGAGTTATTGCGCCATTTTGCCGAAGACGCTGGGAAAAGTAAGGCAGAAATCGATAAAATCACAAAGCCTGAGTTTGAACTTAACTTTGAGGCGGACGGAATTACACTCGTTAAATAACGCTAACTTCAGCACATCATAGCAGACTTCGGTCTGCTTTTTTTTAGCCTTAAACAAAAAATAATGGTAAAAAAGATTCCCATCGATCAATTCCTTCTATTGAGAAAAGTGGTTCCCATTATTGATGTGCGCAGTCAACATGAATTCCTTGAAGGGCATATCTCTGGCGCGTTGAACATTCCCATTTTGGACGATGAAGCTCGGAAAATAGTCGGCACCTTGTACAAGCAATACGGCCGACAAACAGCAGTACTGAAAGGATTGGAATTAACGGGACCTCATTTAAGTACCATTTTGCGCAAGGGAATAAAAGTATCTCCCGATGGACGTGCCTTGGTACATTGTTGGCGAGGAGGAATGCGCAGTGAGTTTTTTGCCTTTTTGCTGCATTATTACGGCTATGAAGCGATTGTTCTTGAAGGAGGTTACAAGGCGTATCGCGGTGCCGTGCATCAATCTTTCGAAAAAAAATACACAATTAAACTACTCAGTGGCAAAACAGGATCTGGGAAAACAGAAATTTTGGCTGCTTTAAAAACGCTTGGCGAACAAGTGATCGACCTTGAAGGATTGGCCAAACATCGGGGCTCATCTTTCGGAGCCATCGGCATGGGACCACAACCCAATCAAGAATCCTTTGAAAACAGTTTGTTCGAGGCACTGTCCGTCATGGATGGCTCGCGCACCATTTGGATTGAAGATGAAAGCAGAGTCATTGGTGACAAAGTGATCCCAGAGGGATTGTGGAATCAAATGAAAAATGCCACGGTGATCGAAGTGCAGCGCACAGATGCTGAACGACTCAATCAAATTATACATGACTATGGACATTTCCCAGTTTCAGATCTGCGCACGGCCATGGAACGCATTGGTAAACGTCTTGGACCGCAACATGTGAAGCAGGCACTGATTCATTTGGACAACCATGAAATTCATGCTGCTTTTGAGATTGCTCTAGGCTATTACGACCGCGCTTATGCCTACTTGTTGAGTAAACGCAATCATGAGAACATTCAGTCGATAAACTGCGGCGCGATGAGCTTTCAGGACATTGCAGAGAAATTGTGTAAACTCTAAGGGTTATTTAATCTGTACACCGCGGGAAGAATACAATCCACCAGACTGACTCTTGCTGCGATCGAGTGTGAAGGTAAAGGTACTTCCGATACCCACTGTACTGCGCACAGAAATTGTTTGACCATGAGACTCAACGATGTGACGCACAATCGACAAGCCTAGTCCTGAACCTCCCTCATTTCGATTGCGGCTTTTTTCAACTCGATAAAACCGTTCAAACAAACGCGGAAGGTGCACCTCATCGATACCCAGCCCGTTGTCAGAAACTTCAATGGTCAAGATCTCATCCATCTGGTGAAAGCGAATGGTTGTTGCCCCCTTTTGATTGCCATAAAAAATGGAATTGACAAGAAGATTGGTAAGGACTTGTGCAATTTTAGCGCGATCTCCATCCACATAAATGGCACTATAATCTTTCAACAGCGAGATTCCGATTTCCTTTTCTTTCGCTCTTATGTCCAAAGACTCAATAATTTCCTTTGAGAGTTCTACAACATCAAAGGAGCGAATGTCCAATCGAATGGACTCGGCTTCCAATCTAGTAATTTGATCGAGGTCTTCGAGAATATTGGCCATCCGGTCGGTTGCTTTTGATGCACGCTCAAGAAACATGCGATTCACCGATTCATCTTCCAAGCCACCTTCTAGCAATGTATCCACATAACCTTGAATGGAGAAGACAGGGGTTTTCAATTCGTGCGCGAGGTTCCCCAGAAACTCACGACGAAATTGTTCTTGTTCTTTTAATCGAGAAATTTCTACATTTCGTTCTTCCGTCCAACGATTGGTTTCCAGTTCTGCATCGGCAATGACGTCGTCTGTAATTCTAAATTTGACTTCATTTTCTGCAGTGACCTTTCCTTTTCGAATAGATCTGTACAAAAGTTTTAGCCTGTCATTGATAAAATAGGTGATGAAGAAATAAAATACCCCGAAGGAGATCAACCCTGACAGAAAAGGCAGCCCAATCATTACCCATAATGGAAAATTGAGCACTTGAAAATCAATGATAACCGTTACAATGAAGGTTAAAATGAACGTGATGGCGCTTCCGCCAATGAGTAAGTGGATAGGTTTGAAGTTTTTCACTGCTCGCTGAAAGTATATCCGACGCCTTTGATCGTACGAATATAATCATCTCCCAGCTTTTCACGCAATTTGCGGATATGAACATCAATTGTTCGTTCACCAACTATCGTTTCATTTCCCCAAACAATCGTCAAGATTTGTTCTCTTGTATATACTTTTCCTGGTCTGCTTGCCAGCAATTCCAGCAATTCAAATTCTTTTTTTGGAAGGAGGATTTTCTTACCCTCCACTTCAACGATGAACTTTTCACGATCGATTTTTACACGTGAGTTGCTCACCACTTCTTCCGCCACTACAGGACGGTGTAAACGTCTCAAGAGGGATTCAACCTTGCTGATCAGCAATCTTGGACGAATTGGTTTTGATATGTAATCATCAGCGCCTGCTTCGAATCCTGCGATTTGCGCATAATCCTCTGCACGTGATGTTAAGAATGCAATGATCGGTTGTGTAATGTTCAAGTCTTTGCGTATGAATTGACACGCCTCGATTCCATCCATTACGGGCATCATTACATCCATGAGAATGAGCGAAGGCGAATATTGTTGCACCATTTTCACTCCTTCTTCTCCATTGGATGCTGTAAAAACTTTATACCCCTCCTTCTTTAAGTTGTAGGTTAGAAATTCGAGGATATCTGCCTCGTCATCTACAAGAAGAATTGTATGTCCTTTTAAATTTTCCATGGGATAAAAAAAAAGGGCTATCCCGAAGGATAGCCCCAATGTATGTCTATTATTTTTGAACAATCATTTTGCGAACGATGCTTCCACGACCTGTGTTTAACAAGATTGTGTACATTCCGTTTCCAAGTTGATTGGCGTCAATGGCAACAGTGTTTGCACCTGTATTCACCTCAAAGTTCGTTGAAGAAACAACCTTGCCCAATTGATCAATAATGATTGCTTGAGCTGACTCATTTGTTTCAGAAGAGAATGTTAACATTGATTCTCCGCTTGTAGGGTTAGGGAACAATACTACTTCCGTAATTCCTGTAAACTCTTCCAAACCTACAGAGATAGCAATCGTAATTGTGAATGTAGATGTACAGTTTCCATTGATTGCAGTCAATACAACATCATAAGAACCATTTGCAGCAAAGGCGTGCACTGGTGACGCAGCAGAAGATCCAGAGAAGTCAGCGAAGTCCCAAGAGTAAGATGTTGCATCCGTTGATGTATTTGTGAATGTTACAACGTTTCCGTTCACCGTGTATGTAGCACTTGCAGTTGGTGTAGTACCGAATGTAATTGCAGTTGCAGCAGACGTTCCAACTCCAGCACAAGCATCAGCATTTGTTGTAGTCACCGTGTAGTTTCCAGTAGATGTTACTGTAATCGATTGTGACGTAGCATTGTTACTCCACAAATAAGAGTCAGCTGTAGATGAAGTAAGAACGATAGAATCACCACTACATGCAGACGTTGCAGACGCATTGATTGTAGGCACCGGTGCGTTACTTACGTTTACGGTTGTTTCTGAAGATGATGCTGAACAACCATTGTTGTCAGTATAAGTTACTGAGTAAGTTCCAGAAGCTGAAACAGTAATCGATGCTGTAGTAGCTGTAGTTGACCAAACGTTTCCTGAAGCATCACTAGAAGTCAATACTACAGATCCACCTGTACAGAATGAAGTTGGTCCATTTGCAGAAATTGTAGGCGTTGCAGGCGTTGCGTTCACAGTGATGGTTACCATTGCGCGTGGTCCCTCAGTTCCATCTGCAGTTTGTTGTGCTACATAATAGTTTGTTACACCAGCTGTAGCGGTTGATGGTGTTGGAGCTGTAATTGCAGTTCCTCCCGTAGCTGTTGTGTACCATTTAATTGTACAATCTGAATTTCCTGTTGCAGTCAACGCAGTTGCTGTTGCTCCTTGGCAATATGTATATGACGCTGTTGTTGTTGGTGCAACAATTACCTTCGGTGCAATTGAATTGTCAGCAAATGAAACGTTGTTCAACGCAACAGAACCACCAGCTGGACGGTAATCTGGATTCAAGAAGTTGTTTGCAGTTGCTCCGTAAGGTGCAATCAAGATATTCGCTGAAGAAACCAATGAATCGTTGCTGTTTTGACCAAACCAAGTGCTGATGTTGAACGTACTTCCTGCATTGCGCTCAACTGAATATGCTGTCAAGTGACCAGCAACCACATTGTTTTTGTATTTCAAAACACCTGTGTTTGCATTGCCTTCACATGCTGTTCCGTCGATATGCAATCCACGAAGATCATCCATAAAGATTGAGTTATAAATTTTCAATCCTGAATTTCTACGGATACGTGCACCTCTTCTATAACCAGTAGCAACAGTTGCTGCAGTATTTCCACGAAGTGGTCCGATGTGTGTCACGTTTGAGAAAATCGCAGATGTTTGTGGAGAGTTTGTAGAACCAGCTGCATCGTTGTCAGATTCAAAACCTTCAGATGTAGATACTGATGGGTTATCTGCGATTTGTGGATCACGAACGGCAACACAGAACTGAACACTTCCTGAGAAACCGTTGTCTGTATCGAAATCATCATCTAGGTTACGGTACGATACAAGGTGACGACAGTTTACTGTACCACCAAACCATTCGTACGCATCGTCATTGGAGAAAGACACCTGAATGTTGTCGATGGTTGTTCCACGACCAATTGCACCCAATGTCAATCCGTTGATTTCCTTATTTGGTAAGTAAACATACCCACCGAACTCGATGCGCACGTAGCGAAGGATCCCGGAGTTGTCATTGTCGTCTGGGTTTGTACCACCACCAAACTGTGTGTCTGGAGAAACTGCTAAGCCCTCAACGTTTGCAATACCACCAGGGTTGTTGTTGCTTGCACGTCCCATCAAGATGATTCCACCCCAGTCACCCAATGCGCGTGAACCTGCTGGTTGATTTGATGTAAATACGATTGGATTCGCAGCTGTTCCGTCAGCAATCAACTTAGAACCTTGTGTAATAAATAGACCTGATCCAGCCGTATTCTTATCACCCATGATAATTGTTCCTGGCTGAATGGTTAAAACTGCACCATTCTTCACATAAATTTGACCTTGAAGAAGGTAAACATTATTAGATGTCCAAGTGGTGTTGTTTGTAATTGAAGTTGTTACATTCACTGTAGATGTACCATAAGCAGTATTTTGTGGATCCCAGTTAGTCCAACCGTCAGTCCACTGTGCCGTAGGTGCTGGAGCGAATGCTCCGCGATACGTAGTAGGAACAAAGAAGCTTTGTCCGAAACTCCAACTGCTAATACATGCAGCCAAAGCAATTGAATAGATTTTTTTCATTTTTTCGTTTAGATTAATTTCTGAAGCAAATTTCAGTCTATCAAGACAAATAAAGGTTAAGGTCACCCTATGTTATGAAGAAGAAATGGTTACCTCAGTGTTAAGGAAATAGAAGTACTTTAACAAAAAAAGACCGCAAACCTTTCGGTAGCGGTCTTTTCAAGTGACGATTATGGTTTCTATCAGAATTTGTATGTTAAGGCGAATGAAATCGTTCGACCAAATTTGGTGTTCCAAATCATGTCATCTAGATTTTTATCGTAGCCATTTTTGTTGTCTGGATCTGACAAGAACAAGGCATTTGTCATGCGCTTGAATCCTTTCGTTGTTGGCTCATTGCCATAATTGTTTTGGTAGAACACTAAGTTTTGAGCAAGGATATTTTGAACATTCAGTTTCAATTCCAATTTGTCATCCAAGAACATTTTTGCCACTTGGAAATCCAAGAATGTGCGGCTCTTTTCCCAGATGTCTGGCTGAATGATGCTTCCAAGGATGTAAATGCGTGGACCAACACGGTTGATGTTCAAGGTATACGTCATGTTCAACTTCTCGTCCTGGTAAACGATACCACCATTGAACAAGTACGGTGACTGCCCTTGAAGTGGACGTGTTTGGTAAGGTGTTCCGATGTTTTGGGATACATCTACGATTGAGCGGATAATCCCGAGATTACTGTAGAGTGTCAAATTGTTCAAGAACGATGTTGAATCCGCTTTAAACAAACTTCCAATCGATGCACGCATGTCAAGTTCAAACCCATAGTTTACGGCAGTAGGAACATTTTTGTACGAGATTTCGTTCGATACATCTGGACGTGCAATCTGCTCAATTGGGTTTTCAAAGAACTTGTAGAAGAATGTTCCTGAAAGAATTTGGCTTTTGCCCGGGAACCATTCATAGCGCAAGTCGATGTTGGTGATGCGTGCGCGTTTCAACGAGTCGTTACCTGCCAATACGAACTGTGTGTTGAAGTCGTAGAAAGCGAATGGCGCAAGCTCACGGTATTCTGGACGATTCAACGTTTGTGAACCACTCAAGCGAATGTTCTGCTTTTTCGTAGGGCTAATGATCAAGTTGAATGATGGTAGCACATCCAATTTCTTGGTTGCTATGACTAAATCAGATTGATCTGCGCGCTTAGCGGTAAGGTTTTGCGTGAAATGCTCAACACGTGCCCCCCAGTTCAAACGAACCATTTTTCCGAACTTATTGTCTACAGCGACATACCCTGCGATGATGCTCGAGTTTGCAGAATAGGCATCTGAAGGCTTAGTACCGTCTGATAATTTAAACCCACCCACTCCTGGACTGATCAAGCCCATGTTTTGTTGCTGGAAAATAGAATCTTCAGGAAGGTAGAGCAACTGTTGGTTGAACTGAACAGAACCACCAGGGATTCCATAAGTTGTATACCCCAATTGACGTGCTTGAAAATCACGATTACGGTATTGGAACAAACCACCAAATTTAATTTCTGTAGCAACGTTGGCAATGGTATCTAGTTTCCAATTCAAGTTGGCGGTTAAACTCGCAATATTTTCGCGGTTTTGTGAGAAGAACATTCCACCACCGTAGTCAGGACCAACATTAGAACTTGCAATATTTGCTGTATAAATGGTATCGTATGGATTTGGATCCGTTGGATCGTTCACATATTTCAAGCGTGTGTAGATGGAACGACGCAAGTTTGGAATTGTACGCACGATGTTGCTATACGCTCCGACCCACTCCAATTTCAATTTTTCATTCTCCGAAGTGTGCTCACCAATCAATTGTCCAGAATAGATGTTGTTGCTCGTAAACCAGCGTGCATTTGAACGGAGCAAGTTCGGATTTGATTCCAAAGGATTGATCTCACCAGTACGCAAGATTGTGCGGTCGTCAGCGTTTATGCTGTAAAGATTTTTGAAAGAGATCTTGTTCTTGTCGTTGAATTTCAAACTCATGTTCAACATAGAACCCACCAATGTTTGTGAAGAATACGCTTTATCGAACAAGTCATTTTCAATTTGAGAAGCACCTGTTCCTCCCGCTTGGTTGTCCGTGTATGAACGACGTTCTGTTTCGTTGTAATTGTTTGTTCGGTTGTACGAAAGTGATCCGATCAATCCGAAATCTCCCAATTTAATTTTCTTGGCAAATCCTCCAGAGTACTGGAAACTCATGTTCGGCATAAACGATTTGTTCTGCAATGACCAGTCGTATCCGAATGTTTTTGCCAATGCCGCCTGATCTCCGATGAGTAAAGGATAATCAGCTTGAGAAGGGATAGAAGTTGGAATATTGCGCGTTCCATCATCGATTCCCAACCAGTCTGTTTTACCACCCTGATAAGTCAATTGGTCTTTGAACGTAGTAATGGTGTTGTACCCTCCTCCTAAACTGAATGAATGGAATGTTTTTGTCGGAATGTCCTTTGTTTTAATTTGAATGATCCCACCTGCAAATTCACCTGGAAGATCTGGAGAAGCCGTTTTAACAATCGTTAAGTTGTCAAGCATATTCACTGGAAAGATGTCGAAGGCAAATGCTTTACGGTCAGATTCAGAACTCGGAAGTGGCGCCCCGTTGAGGTAAGCAGCGTTGTAACGGTCATTCAACCCGCGAATAATCGCAAACTTATTGTCTTGAATACTTGCCCCACTCACGCGCTTCAAAGCATCCGAAGCAGAGCGGTCTGGCGAACGCTTGATGGTTTCCGATGAAATCCCATCGATGGCAACCAAACTATTTCGTTGAAGCTGCAGCAATCCACCTGTAGACTCTTTTACCACTGTGTGTGTTACTTGCATTGGTCCGAGTTCCAAGAATTCAGACTTCAATTGAACATCTACAATCGTTGGTGCTGAATTGTTCACTTTAATTCCTCGAATGGTATCCACCTTGTAGGTGTCGTATTTGAACGTTAACATGTACGTTCCGTTTGCAAGATCGAGAACCTTATAATTTCCTTCGAAATCCGTATAAGCTCCCTTACCCTGACCTTCTACCATTATTTTTACGCCGGGAATCGTCTCCCCCGACTTGGCATCAGTTACTTTTCCTTGAATGGATACCGTTTGTGAAAACCCTAAAAATGAGGAGATTACAAATGTAGCAGTTAAAATTGATTGAAATGACATGTTATCCTTTGTTAGTGGCACAAAGGAACTCCTACAGGTTTATTCACGAATTATTAGAAGGTTAAGGTATAGTTAATATTGGTTAACACTGAATTAACTTTCTTAACATTAAATTTTAACACAACTTAAGCAGACTGTTCAACGAATTTGTAGCCAATACCTTTGATGGTTTTGATCATGCCCTCTCCGATTTTTTCACGGAGTTTGCGCACATGCACATCGATGGTGCGGTCGCC
>JBDKGB010000054.1:0-3537 GCA_039798485.1 Bacteroidota bacterium | reverse complement strand
TGGTAAACATTGCTAAATCGATGAAAGCTGCTGGCGATCAGTTTAAGGGGAGTACAACCGGAAAACAAAAGATTTATTCGTGTTCACCTGACTGGGAGGTGGTTCTTCAAGCCGAAAAAGATATGCTCGCTGGACAAATGGAATTGGTAGCGATGCAGCAACGCATTCAAACCCTTGTCAATCACATACAAAGCATTATCAATACAATGACTGAATGACCTCCGCATTGAGTATTTTGATTTTGATAAAATAATGCTACTTTTTGGGAAAATCGTACTGCTGATTTTGTAGTTAAGGAAATAGATTTGACAAAAATCTTTTTAAAACTATGGGAAATACAGCACAAAAACCAACATTCAAAAGTTCGTATGGGAACTTTATCAATGGTCAGTTCGTTCCACCAGTAAATGGTGAATATTTTGACAATATTTCTCCGATCGACGGACAAGTTTTCACAAAAGCAGCCCGTTCAGGTAAGGAGGATATCGAATTGGCACTTGATGCAGCACACGCGGCATTCAAAACATGGTCAAAAACATCTGCTGCTCACCGTTCAAATCTCTTATTGAAGATTGCGGACATCATGGAGCAAAATCTCGAATACCTTGCTGTCATAGAAACAATCGATAACGGAAAGGCTTTGCGCGAAACACGAGCGGCAGATCTTCCGTTGTGCATAGATCATTTCCGCTATTTTGCAGGGGTAATTCGCGCTGAGGAAGGTACAATTTCTGAGCACGATGAACATACGGTGAGCATCAACCTACATGAGCCACTCGGAGTAGTTGGACAAATCATTCCTTGGAACTTCCCGTTGTTGATGGCATCATGGAAAATCGCACCAGCCTTGGCTGCTGGGAACTGTGTGATTGTAAAGCCAGCAGAACAAACACCAACTGCAATTATGTGCTTGATGGAATTGATCCAAGATGTACTTCCTGCAGGTGTATTGAATGTAGTAACAGGATTTGGTCCTGAAGCAGGAAAACCATTGGCAACGTCACCACGTGTTCAAAAAGTTGCATTTACAGGTGAAACAACAACAGGACGTTTAATCATGCAATATGCTTCTGAAAACTTGATTCCGGTAACAATGGAATTGGGTGGTAAATCGCCAAACATTTTCTTCCCGTCTGTAGCCGACGCTGATGACGAGTTTTTTGATAAAGCGGTTGAAGGAGCAGTTCTTTTCGCATTGAACCAAGGCGAGGTGTGTACATGTCCTTCACGCATTTTAGTGCACGAGTCCATTTATGATACATTCATGTCACGGGTGATTGAACGCACGAAAGCAATCATCACCGGAAATCCATTGGATGGAACAGTGATGATGGGTGCACAAGCATCAAACGATCAATACGAGAAAATCCAATCTTACATCAAAATCGGGATTGAAGAGGGTGCTGAAGTTTTAGTTGGAGGTGGTGCCAATCAATTGCCAGGTGAGTTGTCGAACGGGTACTACATTCAACCGACGATTTTAAAGGGACACAACAAAATGCGTGTCTTCCAGGAAGAAATCTTTGGGCCAGTGGTATGTGTGACAACATTTAAAACCACGGAAGAAGCGATTGCAATTGCCAACGATACCTTGTATGGATTGGGAGCTGGGGTTTGGACACGTGATGCACACGAAATGTATCAAGTGCCTCGTGCCATTGAGGCAGGACGTGTATGGGTAAACAATTATCACGCTTATCCAGCGCACGCGCCATTCGGAGGATACAAGAAGTCAGGTTTTGGACGTGAGACGCACAAAATGATGTTGGGTCACTACCGCCAAACAAAAAACATGTTGATTTCTTACAACAAAAATAAGTTAGGGTTTTTCTGATTCACCTAGTGATGTTTCGTAATATTGGGTTGTGGAGAAATCTGCAACCCATTTTTTAATCAAAGATGACAGAACGTGTATCCGCAAGTAACAGTGCCAAAGTACTGATTGCACAATTGAAAGAAAAACATGGAGATTTGATGTTCCACCAAAGTGGCGGTTGTTGTGACGGTTCACAACCCATGTGTTTTCAGAAAGGCGAATTCAGAACTGGTTCAAGTGACGTTTGCATAGGATGTGTCGAAGGTGTTGAATTTTGGATGAGCAGAGATCAGTTTGAGTACTGGCAACATACACACCTGACTTTGGATACAACGCCTGGTCGCGGATCAAGTTTCTCACTAGAAATTCCTTTAGGGATAAGATTTATTATTCGAAGCCGCATGTTCACAGAAGAGGAAATCATGCACTTGTCTCCTTTGATTGAACCTGATTAAAAAATAGGAAATACACCTCAATCGTTCCCATGTCGAAAACACTTTCGGTACTGCGTTGGTGTGAGCCCTTCCACTTTCTTAAAAACTCGAATGAAATAGTTGGGATCATCAAATCCTGCCTCAAAGCAAACCTGATTCACCTGAATACTTGAGTCTTTCAACATTTTTTTGGCCATCTTAATGCGTTCCGAGGTGATGTATTCAATCGGATTAACCCCAAACTCTCGTTTGAAACTTCGGTAAAACGATGCTGGACTCATGCATGCAATTTCAGTGAGTTCTTTCAGTGTAACTGGATGTGACAAATGATTTCCAATATAACGAATCACTTCTCCCATAGATCCCCCTGCTTTGTGGTTCATGTCATTCGTCGCACTAGATAATGCTTGTGACTGAATGATATGGATGATCAATTCTTGTAAGGTAAGATCAGCTCGAACATCTTTGGTAATGTCATTTGACATCGATACATGGATAAGCTTATTGATGGTGTGCGCCATTTCTTCATTGTTATAGAAGAAATAATTGTTGTAGTCGAGATGCCAAAAATTTGCATCACCCTTGGGATATTTTTCGTTTAAAAAGTCCAAGGTATCATCAATTTTATTGCGATCGATGGCCATTGCCGTGCACTGCGTGGGATTGTTGGATGAAGCCTCAGGAAAATCAATTTTCATCTCCAAATTGGAGGGAACAATAACCGTTTGTCCCGGCAAATACTCAAACTCTGGCGTTTCGTGCAAATGCATAACCTTTTTACCTCGAAGCATACTCGTGACGACAAAATCAGAGAATTTCAATGGAACGAGATAGGATTCCTGATAGGTCTCAAACAAGTTGAGTTCACATTTTTCCAAGGTAAATACCGTCCGATTTTCGACCAAGGTTTTTAACGAAGATTCCTTCGTCAGTCCAGGTGAATGAGGTATTTTACTAGGTGTGAGCATAGTTCGTTATGTGCGAAGTGAAAATACAAAAAAAAGCGATAAAAGACGACGATTCGCGTAAATTTATCGAACAGGAAAAATCGTGCATGTAACTTTTTCATACCTCACGACACTTACTGCCAAGATTTGACCATGATAGAACCCCGAACAGAACGTTTTATGCGCTTGTACTCACCTGTAAATGATAGGTTTGAGCGTTTTTGCAAGGCGCGGGCTTTTGGTGAAGTTGATTTTAAAGATTTGATGCACGACACACTGATCGTTGCTTTTGAAAAGTTGGATCAGCTAAAAAGTGAGGAGGCTTTTCTGCATTTTTTGT
>JBDKGB010000053.1:0-9018 GCA_039798485.1 Bacteroidota bacterium | reverse complement strand
CCCTCACTCTCCGCCAAAACAAACAAATGCCCCATTTTTTAATGGGGCATTTGTTATTTACAGCCATTGAGCCAAGCAACGCTTGAGTGAAAATGTCTGTAAATAACAAATGAGCGGTCGGTACGAGCGCATTTGTTTGTTTTGAGATACGTTCCCTACTAGGGTTCATGAAATAATCCCTTAATGGACAAAAGACCCGCTGCGCTCAAAGACAAAAGACCGCTGCGCTGCAAGACTTGATCATTCTTCGAACTGTTGAAAAATTCGCCTCGGTGAGCAAGGCACGAAATTTCTTTTTTCAACTCATTTACTAAATTCCAAATCGAATGTCATTCCACCTTAATATAAGCTTTGATTGAGGCAACATAATTCTCAAATGCTACAATACCTTTAGGCGTAATTTTACATCGTGTAACGGGATATTTACCCTTGAAACCTTTTGAAACGGTAACATAACCTGCTACACTCAATTTATCAATTTGTAAACTTAAATTACCCGCACTAGATTTTGTCTTCTCTTTCAAATAAACGAATTCCGCCTCATCCAATCCAATAAGCAAAGAAACAACAGCCAACCGCAACTGTGAATGTAAAATAGGATCTAAATCGTTAAACATTACTTTTTCTCATTGAAATGCCCGGAATAATGCAGGTAGAAATACATGCAAGTGCTGCTATTAAATACTGAAAATCTATTTCTGAGTATATACTTATCAAAGAAAACAAAATACCAAGCACCCCACAGAATATAGAAGTCTTATGTTTAGTTATTCCACCAACAAGGTATACCGTTGAACCAATGATCAGAGGAAATAGCATTATCATTAAAGATGATGATTTAGTGATAGATATTAATGTCAATACTCCATACATGCATGCAAAAGCTGTAAATGCCCAGAAGTAAACTCTCTCAAAAAAAGGCACAAAACTTTCTTGTTCCTTTCCCTTTTTAAACATCGACAATATTCCTCCAATTGGAAATAACACCCAACTAAATATATCTAAAAATGAGCCTTTTAACCCTGAGTTTTTGAGGACAATAAAATGTGTTATGAAGTATAAGAACAATACTGTACCCCATAGTATGTAATAAAAATGTGCTCCTGATTTTGTATTCCTCGTTTCATTGAATGCTGTTTCAATTGTCCTCAATGAATCAGCCACATTAAAATCACTTGTCTCCATATATTTTTTAATTAGATAACAAAAATAAACTAGTTACAAATATTAACCAAAAAATTTAAACCGATTTTTTTTAAAGAAAATGATGATTTCACTCATACCATTTGACATATTAATAAAAACAAGATGGGCAGTATTTATAATTTGTTCTAAAGTAGAATTGAGCAGCACCAAACTCGTAACTCGTAACTTGTAACTCATAGCTCGTAATTCGTAACTCCTCACTCATAACTCATAACTCATAACTCATAATTCTTAATTCTTAATTCTTAATTCTTAATTAAAAACTTTAACGAGGTTGCCGAGCTTTTCGTACTTTTAGACCTGTAATACCACACTATGCTTTTACGATCATTCACCTTATTGACGCTAGCATTCCTTTTGTCCTTGACCAGTACAGCGCAAGATCAAAAGCTCAAAGCCTATTTGGATACCAAACAATTTTACGCGCCTGAAATCGGGAACTACATCGAAATTTATTTTCAATTCGCTGCATCATCCGTAAAATACAAAGGCGTAGAAGGTGGACTACAAGGTGACCTGGCCATTCAATTGGATGTGACAGACGGCATCAAGACCGTAGCTTCTGATGCATATCGCTTGCAGTCGCCACTCATGAAGGACAGCATCGTGGAAGATTTCTTCGATCTCAAACGCTTTGCGCTGACTCCAGGGAAATATATTCTCAATATTGAACTATCTGACATCAATACCGAAAATTCTCCCTTAAAAGCTTCTGTCCCCGTCCAAATAGACGATTTGTCAAATGCGATTTCTATCTCTGACATTGAAGTTGCTGAATTTGCGTTTAAAGGCGATGAAAATTCAGTGTTCTTTAAGTCAGGCATCAACATCATCCCCCGCCTATCCACATTTTACCCGACAGAGCTGAGTGTGATACCAGTGTATCTTGAGATCTACAACACCAACCAATTGGAAGACACCGTATGCGGTTTAAAACAAAGCCTTGTCAACATGGAAACTGGTGCTGAAGTGCCTGAATTCACCATGTTTTCGCGTCATACCACATCCAGCGTTTTGCCAATTCTTCGCAAGGTAGACATCAACACGCTACCAACAGGTAAATATGCATTGAACTATACCCTGCTATCCCGAAGTTTATCGGAATTGTCAACACAGCAATATGTGTTTGAACGCAGCAATGATTTGGACATTCCTTGGACAGTGGAAAACATGGTCATCGATCCCGCGTTTCAGGCTTCTATCACGGATGACTCTGTTGCCTATTACCTTGAAAGTCTCATCCCAATCGCAAAACCTGCAGAAATCAAGAACATCATTTCTGTCTTAAAATTGAAAGACCGAGAACAAGAACGTCGACACATTCAAGCATTCTGGCTAAAAACGGCTCCAAATAGCGCGTATGATTCTTGGCTTAAATACAAAGAGCAAGTCCAACTCGTTGAACGCCTTTACTCCAACAATTTTCAAGAAGGATTTGAAACTGATCGAGGACGCGTGTACTTGCAATATGGGGCACCGACGAACATCGTTCAGCGCGAAACCTCACCCACTGAATACCCCTATGAAATTTGGCAATACAACAAAATTGGTAAATTCAGCAACAAGCGCTTCGTGTTCTACAATCCTGACCTCGTGAACAATGCGTACCGACTTTTGCATTCAGACATGATTGGGGAATTGAAGAATCCATCTTGGCCTCAAACATTGTCAAAACGAAATACGAATAACGGGAACATCGACAACCCCAATCAGTTTCTACAACAAAACTGGGGTGGCAATAGCAACGATTTTTTCAGACAATATTAATTCAGTAAAGTCTGGTGTAGCGTGAAATCTTTGGCCATCGTCATTCTGAATTGGAACGGAAAACATTTCCTGGAGAAATTCCTCCCTGCTGTATGTGATTATTCTGGCAACGCAAAAATTGTACTTGCTGACAATGCATCGACCGATGATTCTGTGGACTATGTTCGGAGGTATTTTCCCGGGATTCAAATCATCATCAATGCATCCAACGGTGGCTTTGCCAAAGGCTACAACGATGCGCTTAAACACGTTGATGCCGATTTCTACTTGCTTCTGAACAGCGACATTGAAGTCACACCGAATTGGACAGAACCTTTGCTGCACATCATGCAAAATCAAACAGTTGCGGGATGTCAACCAAAAGTACTGTCATATCAAAATAAGTCAATGTTTGAGCACGCTGGAGCCTCAGGAGGAATGCTTGACCGCAATTATTATCCTTTCTGCAGAGGACGGATCTTCGACAAATTTGAACACGACCAGGGGCAATACGATGACGCTGCCGATATTTTTTGGGCAACAGGAGCAGCCTTATTGATACGTTCAGAACTTTACCACAAAGCAGGGGGACTTGACGAAGCCTTTTTTGCACACATGGAAGAAATTGACCTCTGTTGGCGCATTAAAAAGATGGGATATTCGTTTAAAGTCGTTCCAACATCTACCATTTATCATGTTGGCGGTGGAACACTCCCCTATTTATCCCCCAAGAAAACCTACCTCAATTTTAGAAATAGCCTCTACATGTTGGTGAAAAATCACGATGGTTTGCTTTTTCCCAAATTGTTTCAACGCCTGCTTCTCGATGGCATTGCGGGATTTCGATTTTTACTTCGTGGCGAATGGAAACACCTAGCAAGCGTATTCAATGCACACATGGCGCTCTACAAACATCTTCCCGTGTTGATGCGACAACGTAAAGAAATAAAAAGTCAGGAAGGGAGTTTCAACTCCTCTGGACTTTACAAGGGAAGTATCTTATGGGCAAGGTATGTGCAAAAAATCACAAAGTACAGCGACTTGGATCAACGACGCTTTGACTCAAAATAATTGAGTGCCAAGCGATAACCATCCATCCCAAATCCAAAAACACATCCTACCGCCACGGGCGAAATCAAGGATGTATGTCGAAAATCCTCCCTGTTCGTAATGTTCGAAATGTGTACCTCAACAACAGGAATCTGAATGGCTGAAACACAATCCCGAATGGCAACACTCGTGTGGGTATATCCCCCAGCATTCAAGATAATGCCATCGTGATCCGCACCTTGAAGTGCATTGATGATTTCCCCTTCAACATTCGACTGAAAATAGGATATTTCTGACGTTGACAGTGATTTCAACTCCTCCAAGTACTCCTCAAACGATTGATTCCCGTATATTTGGGGTTCGCGTGTGCCCAAAAGATTCAAATTTGGGCCGTTAACTAGTAGAATTCGCATATCATGTCCGTTTGGGATCGCTATATTAAGGATTTTGTTTCTTTTCTGAAAATCGAAAAGGGCTTGGCCGACAATTCCATTTTTGCCTATCAGAACGATGTCAGTAAATTGAGGGACTTTTCCGAGGCACGTAACATACTACCGCAGAACATCCAGTATGAAAACCTTAAAGAGTTTATTGCGGAATTGTACGACCTTGGACTTAGTGCACGATCACAGGCACGGATCATCAGTGGCGCCAAGCAATTCTTTATGTTTATGCTCATTGAGGACATCATCAAAGACGATCCAAGTGAGTTGTTGGAGATGCCGAAGCTTGGCAGAAAGTTACCAGAAGTATTGACCATCGAAGAAATTGATGCCTTAATGGCGACCATTGATTTATCCAAAAATGAGGGACACCGCAACCGCGCGATTATTGAAACCTTGTACAGCTGTGGCCTGCGTGTAAGTGAACTCGTTAACCTGCGCTTTTCAGATTTGTATTTTGAAGAAGGATTTATCCGAGTCATCGGCAAAGGAAATAAGGAGAGATTGGTTCCTGTGAGTAAGAGCGTCGAAAAAGAAATCGGCATTTACAACGATCACATTCGTCGCCATCAACACATTCAGCCTGGAAATGAAAATGTCGTTTTTTTAAATCGCCGTGGCGCCAAGTTGACCCGCGTTATGATTTTCACCATCATCAAAGACCTTTCAGCGGCCATAGGACTTACAAAATCGATTTCTCCGCATACCTTTCGCCATTCATTTGCCACACACATGATCGAAGGTGGTGCCAATTTGCGGGCTGTACAAGAAATGTTGGGTCATGAATCCATTACAACCACCGAAATCTATACCCATTTGGATCAGCGCTTCCTTCACGACGCCATCGTGTCGTTTCATCCAAGAAATAAACATTAATTACCGGACTGCTGCGCCGAAATGCGTTTGTTCATCACCTGAAAAAACAGTGGTGGGACCAAAGAAAGCAACATCATTCCCGGATAACCTGTTGGCATCACAGGAGATTCATCGTGGTTCTCCAGCAATTGATACGGTCGATCGGCTTTAAAATGATGGTCCGAATGACGGCTTAACTCAAACAAGACCACACGTCCAATGACATGATTCGAATTCCACGAGTGAATGCGCTTTACACTTTCATAGGTGCCATTTTCTCGTCGTTTGCGCAATAAACCATAATGTTCAATGTAATTCACCGTTTCCAATAAGAGAATGCCAAAAACCGCAGCGGCAAAAAATCCGAGCATAGCAAACCATCCAAATACGAGATAGATGCTCAGCAACACACCAAATTGGGCTAGCGAGTATACCACCATTCTGTTTTGATAACTGAATTTTGCTTTACCCATAATGGTCATGCGTTGGCATTCAATCTGCCACGCCTGTGCATAGCTGCCAAAATGGGAGCGAAACCAAAACACAAAAACAGGTTCATTTTTTCGTGCCGTAGCAGGATCCGATGGCGTTGCCACATTGGTATGGTGTCCGCGGTTGTGGTAGGGAAGAAAATGGTTTTCAAGCGACGTTAGCAAGAGAATTTCTCCCAAAAACTGTTCGCCGCGATTCAAGCGATGCCCCAACTCATGACCAACATTGATTCCGATCACACCACACATGATGCCCAAGGCAACCGTGCGTCCAATCAAATCCAACGTTGTGTCTATTTCTTTGAACACCACGAGATACCATCCAACAAAAAAGAGTTGAACAGGCACCATGGCATAAATCAAAAGATTAAAAAATGGATCGCGCTCTGCTTCATGTCGCTCCTCTTCCGTTAGGTTATCTAGAGCAGGGGGAAGAAAATGTTCCAGCAACGGAACGCCCACAAAAAACACAAATAACGGAAGAAAGGTCAACCAACCGTGAACGGTAAACGCCACACTTACGGTGATGGGCAACAAAAAAATGGCGATGTATTTCAGTTTTCTTATTCCCATATCGATTGGTTTAAATCAGTTTACCGTAGAGGTCATAATGGTCTGCGGAAGTGATCAACACATTCGAAAAATCACCAATACGCACGAATCCTTCCGACTTCTTAATCAGCACCTCGTTGTCCACTTCAGGAGAATCGAACTCTGTACGACCGATGAAGAAATCACCTTCGGCACGATCAAAAAGCACCTTCATGGTTTGACCTACACGCAATTGGTTCAGTTCGTAGCTAACGCCAGACTGAAGTTCCATAATTTCATCCGCGCGTTTCTTTTTCATCTTCGCCGTCACATCGTCTTTCAATAGGTACGCATGCGTGTTCTCTTCATGTGAATAGGTAAAAATACCCAAACGGTCAAAGCGACTGCGTTCTACGAAATCATACATTTCCTGAAAATCTGCCTTGGTCTCCCCAGGATATCCGGCAATTAGCGTAGTGCGCAGAGAAATACCTGGCACTTTATCACGTATCGTAGCGATCAATTCTTCTGTTTTTTCGCGGGTAATCCCACGACGCATGGACTGTAGAATTTTAGTTGAACCATGTTGTAACGGCATATCCAGGTACTTGCACACATTCTCACGATCGTTCATCACATCAAGCACATCCATTGGAAAACCAGAAGGGTATGCATAATGCAATCGAATCCATTCAATACCCTCAACATCAGCCAAGCGATTGATCAAATCGGACAATGCGCGTTTTTTGTACAAATCGAGCCCGTAATAGGTTAAATCCTGTGCAATCAACATTAGTTCCTTTACCCCTTTCGCTGCAAGACCTTTGGCCATCGTTACCAAATCTTCAATTGGTGTTGATACATGCTTCCCACGCATCAAGGGAATGGCGCAAAATGAACATGGTCGATCACATCCTTCAGCAATTTTAAAGTAGGCAAAATGATTTGGCGTTGTCAAGATGCGCTCACCTACCAATTCATGTTTGTAATCTGCCTTCAAGGTTTTTAGGAGTCGAGGCAAATCGCGTGTTCCGAAGTAGGCATCTACTTCAGGGATTTCTTTTTCCAGGTCGTCCTTGTAGCGCTCAGACAAACAGCCCGTAACGTATACCTTGTCCACCAAACCTTCTGCTTTCGCTTCGGCGTAGCGAATGATGGTATCGATGGATTCTTGTTTCGCATTGTCAATGAATCCACATGTATTGATGATAACGATTTCCGCATCATCCTCTAGAGATTCGTGTTCTACATCAAATTGGTTGGCCTTCAATTGAGCCATCATCACCTCAGAGTCGAAGGTATTTTTCGAACAACCGAGCGTCACCACATTGACCTTGTTCTTTTTAAGGGTTTTGGTCTTCATAGTGTAAAATTAGCGATTCTTCGGGCAGAAAAGTACGAAAACACACATGAAAGATGGGATTTATTGCCACAAGCGCTTATCTTTGAGAAAGAAGCTTTACCATGAAAAAATATCTTGTATACTCATCCACATTATTAATGGCGATCCTATTCTCGTGTTTTTTACCTCCGCGTATGAAAGAATACGAAGTCGCTGATTCGATGCCTCTGGCTGAAATTGGCGATCTCAATTCCGAAAGTGCTGCTGTTGACATTCAATCTGCTGAAATCAAGGGCACTTCGATTCAACTCGTTGTTTCTTATAGCGGTGGTTGCGCTGAACATAGCTTTCGCTTGATTGGTAGCCCAATATTGACCAAATCCCTACCACCTCAACGCGCGGTGAAGCTCATTCACACGAACAATGGCGACCAATGTAAAAAGATGATTACCGACACACTAATGTTTGATGTTACTCCTTTGGCGAACTCTGCGTCAAAAGACAAAGCTGTGGTCTTGAATCTTGACGGGGTGGTTACTTTGAAACCGCTGTTGTTGGATATTTAGAGAAATGAGACGAAGGACAATGGACAAAAGACAGCATCACACTTCGGAGGCTGAGGCACTCGAATTGCTGGAGACATCAAATTCTTAATTCTTAATTTTTAATTCTTCATTTATACTTTTAATTCAACTCATGAAAATCGGCGTATTACTTTCTGGATGTGGCGTTTACGATGGCGCTGAAATACAAGAAGCTGTATTGACTTTATTGGCGATCGATGAGATTGGCGCTGAAGCCGTGTGCATTTCGATGGATGCTCCTCAGCACCATGTTGTCAACCACATAACTGGTGAAGAAATGCCTGAACAACGCAACATGATGGTTGAAGCAGCGCGCATTGCTCGCGGAGCTGTTCGCGAAATTCAAACCATCGTTCCTGCGGATATTGACGGCCTCATTATCCCTGGTGGATTTGGAAGTGCGAAAAATTTCACGAATTGGGCATTTAACGGTCCAGACGGAAACATTGATGCCCGTGTGAAGCTCTTGTTGGTAAACCTCATCAATGTCGGCAAGCCCATTGCAGCGTTATGTGTAAGTCCAATTGTAGTTGCAAAAGCACTCGAGGGATCTGAAATTCATAGCCGCATGACCATTGGTACAGATACGGAAAAGTCACCCTATGACATTGCCGCCTTTTCAGCCGGACTAAATCAAACAGGAGTGCATTCAGAAATGAAGAGTGTTCGTGAAATCCTTGTGGACAAAACCAATAAGATTATCACTGCTCCATGCTACATGATGGACGCATCAATCAACGAGGTACGCAAGAATATTCGCGCCGCTGTTG
>JBDKGB010000052.1:0-2643 GCA_039798485.1 Bacteroidota bacterium | reverse complement strand
TCAATGAAAATTCAACCTTGGAATGGACCGCATTCAAATTTACAGAACGAAAGGGAGTTACAGGAACCTTTCGCGAAATCAATATCGAAGGTCTTGAATCGTCAGAAGATCCAAAAACCTTGATTGAATCGTTGTCATTCTCCATTCCGACGGCAACGGTAGAAACTGAAAATCCAGAGCGGAATTACAAAATTTCAAAGCATTTTTTTGGGACAATAGCAACACAAAATATTACCGGTGAGGTGAAGTCCTTGGGTAAAAATGGAAAAGCGGTAATCTCTGTCAAAATGAATGGAATGAGCAAAGATGTGACTGGTGATTATACCCTCAATGCCGGAACATTTGTTTTCAAAGCAGCCATCGACGTAGTGGATTGGAATGGTGGTGGGGGAATTGAAGCGCTTAACACCATTTGTAAAGACTTGCATACAGGAACGGATGGGATTTCGAAATTGTGGTCGGAGGTTGATCTTTCGTTTACTACGGTCTTGAAGAAAGAATGCAAATAAGGTTAACAACCCATCGTTAAGAAATGAAAAGCTCACCCGTTTTGGTGGGCTTTTTTTGTGCTAATTTTCCACCATGAATTTTTTAGACGCGCTGATTCTTCTTCCACTTGGATATGCCGCATACCGTGGATTTAAGCATGGATTGATCATTGAAGTCTTCACGTTAATGGCGCTCGTACTTGGCTTGTATGCTGGAATTCACTTCTCCGATTTTGCCTCCGATTTCATGAAGAAATCCTTTGGATGGAAATCCGATTGGTTGCCTGTGATCTCATTTACATTGGTTTTTCTGGGGGTGGGCGCAATGGTTTATTTCGCTGGAAAAGCATTGGAAAGGGTAGTCCGGGCCGCAAGTCTTTCGCCCATCAACAAATTTCTCGGGGTGTTTTTCGCCGTGCTGAAAATGACCTACATCGTAAGTGTTGTCATTGTGTTGATTGATTCGTATGACGAGCGTGGAGATTTCTTCCCTGAGGAAAAAAAGAAGTCGTCTCTGCTGTATTATCCTGTGAAGAAAGTAGCAACAACTACTGTTCCTGGGGTAGCATCAAGTACCATTTTCTTAAAGAATGCGTTAAAGCCAGAAGTGGATAGTACAGGCTTGTCGGTAGAACAAATTGTTCGCGCCAAAGAGGTCGCCGATAGTCTTGGAATCGATGCCAATAACGCAAAGGAAATTAAACGCATCCATGAAAAGTATGGTGAAAAAAATAAGTAGTGTTCTCGTCGTGCTTTTTGCACTTAGTGCTTTCGGGCAGCTCAGTCCAGTGGTGAATTTTGACAAAAAGGACCGATTGAACATGTACGTGAAAAAGTCAGGACCATACATTGGCATTCAGCGCGGAAAATATACGGTGTTGGAGCTTGGTATGGAACGCCAATGGAAACGGATTCAACTGTCAACGGCACGAACGCATGGAATTCACTTGGGATTCAATTACAATTTCGGGAGAAATGTCTTGGGTTATGACATCGGATATTGGGTAAAACCAACACGTGTTGGCCTGACCTATGGGCTGAATCTCGTCATGCGTACTGATTTTGACCGAACGAAAGTGGGTTTTGTACCTGTACTTGGCTATCAATTTTCTTTACTCCACTTGCAAACGGGCTATCATTTCTTGGCGCCAAGCAACAAGGGGTTCAATATGGAAACAAATTCCTATTTCGTGAGCCTACGTGTCGTGTTGATCAACAACCGAAAAACGGAAGTAAAGAAAGGAAATAAGAAGCTTTTTCAGGACCGAGACAATTGAGTCAAAAAAGCGAACCTTGCTCGAAATAGGTGTTGTGAAAGGGTAGCTGTACCTCTGCACAGTTCGGATCCTTGCCAGAAATGATGCGCTGCTCCACTTCATGCGCCAACATCGAAGCATTAGAAAGTGCAGTGGAAATTGAACTTGGAGCCAGCGTTCCATTCAGCCATTCCTTTTCCTGTGATACATCAAGCACCACCGGCATGCGTTTTTTAGTGTTGTGTATTTCCTCCATCAAGGCATTGGCTGGACAGGTGATGATGGTAAACGTGGAACGCACTTGGCCGTCCAAAGGATTCACCCACTGATCGAAAAGTCCGGCCATGGAAAACACTTCGTTTTCAGGTGGATGAATGAAAAATGGTGTTTTGCGCGATCCATTCGTCTGCCATTCAAAAAATCCGGTAGATGGAACGATGCACCTGTTTCGTGCGACGAGATTTCTGAAACTTGCTTTTTCGTCAAGTGTCTCAATTCGAGCATTCAAGGTTTTCGATGCCATGTCTTTCGGGTTTGAATCTGCAAACCATGACGGAATCAAGCCCCATTGCATCACTTGAATGTCTTCTTTAGCTGTAATCACCCGCCACTGCGGAAAAGTGAAACCCGAAGCGAAGAAAACAGGGTTTTCGTCAAGACCTTGTGGTACCACTTTTTTGTAGCGTTTCGAGAGGTCAACATTTTTCGATGTGGAGGCATTGCTGTAACACATGGAGCGAATTTAGCAGAAAATCAATGGAATATTTTGTCATTGGTGCCAATTTAACGATTAAGTAAGCGGACGATTGGGAAAAAATGCATAAATTTGGCACCTCATTAAGCATGCACAATGACGAACGGTATTCAATTATTTGCAGGTAGAGCGTCGCAAGACCTCG
>JBDKGB010000051.1:0-15389 GCA_039798485.1 Bacteroidota bacterium | reverse complement strand
TGTCAGCCGTTGCCAATCCTGCACAGTGCGTACCATGTGACCAACCGAAGTCTACGGATGAAACAAGTGGTGGCGTTGCATCCGCATCATTATCTGCCACATCATACTGCGCATAGGTTGTTAAATCTTGGTGTCCACAGAATACCGCATTGTCCACGATAGCAATCTTTACGGTAGCACTACCTTGTGAAATGTTCCATGCTGCTTCAGACCCTACTAAAGTATGGTACCATTTATTGTTTCCAGTATGATAAGGGTCATTCGGCACGAAATCAATTTTATAAATCGGTTCTTTTTCAGCGAATTCCACATTGGGCAATTGACTCAATTCACGAATCAACGCATCAATTTGTGCATATTCAGAAAAATGAATCCGGAAAATGTTTTGAAGCGTTGGCTTGTAGGTAAAGTAACTTGGTTTTTCCAACTCAGTAACCGTCACTTGGTCGAAGACAGCGGCAATTTCTGGGTATTTCGCTAAGTCAACGGTAAGTGAATAATCATTTTTATCTTTTTGATAGCCGTTGTGTTGTACCGGATCATTTTTCAATTTGAACATGATTGTACCATCGAGGAAATCAGAGGAATAGGTTTGGGAAAATCCCAGTTGAACGAGGCACAAAATGGCCAAGAGAGATGTAAACAGTTTCATAGGAGCAATAATTTGAGCGAAAGATACGGAAAAAATCATGCGATGCAATTCAGAATTTGATGCGATGCAATTTGATGCCAGAGGCAATTTGGGATTTGATCCCTGCGGGAATTCAGGATTTGATCCCTGCGGGAATTTGATGCTTCACAATTCAGGATTTGATGCCAGAGGCAATTTGGGATTTGATGCCAGAGGCAATTTGGGATTTGATCCCTGCGGGAATTCGAAGTACGATTAAGTCTATTGTCTTTCAGCGAAGCGGTCAATTGTCTCTTGTCCTAATCTCTTAAAATCTTGACATCTTAACATCTAATTGAGTCCGCACCAGCAGACGGGTCATTTGTCTATTTAATCACCCGCTCAGCTTGAACAAATTTACCATCGGTGTACACGGAAACAAAATAAACACCTTTAGCTAAATCGCTCAAGACCAATGAACTTGTTTCATTTTCAACGGGATAGCTGGCGATAATGCGATTGAGTTCATCTGTCACAAAAATCTGCGTATCCTCATAGAGCTTGTTTTGTGGTATAAACACATTTAAAACGTCGGCGAATGGATTGGGGAACACGATAATGTGATTGGCATTGAGCTGATTCATCTGTACAAATCGCAAATCGGTGTACATCATTTTACCATCTACATCCACCTCTTTCAACCGGTAATAGTAGTATTGATGTGAACTAAACGCATTGACATCCACGAATTCGTATTCCAAAAGTGATTGACTCGAGCCCGCTGCCTTCACCTGCCCGATAACCGTGAAATTCTCACCGTCAACTGAACGTTCAATGGTAAAATAATCACTATTCTCCTCAGATGCCGTCGACCACCTCAACAACACATTGCGATCCAATGGTTCGGCCGTAAACTCAACGAACGTGACACCAAGTGGAATCAATAGCATGACGCCTAGATTGTTTGGTTCGGGAGATACCCCAGAAAATGTAGTACATGGAACAACCGAATTGTTACAACCGGCAGCGCCATTTAATGTCTGAGCGGTATAGTTGCTTGTTGGGACTGCATTCAAAAACACGATTGCACCTTGACCTCCTCCTCCTCCCGCACCATGTGTTCCTGAGTTCCCAACCGAACCTCCTGTACCACCATTTGCAGAAATCGTCAATGGGCATGCAGCACTGAAGCCATACGAATTGGCTTGAATAACAACGGTTCCTGCAGCACCAGCTCCTCCACTCCCGTCATTTCCCGAATTTGAAGATGTCTGACCTTGCGCTGTAATTGAAATTGGACTTGCACAAACGTTAGGGGTGTTTATTTGATTGGCTTTGATAAAAACAATTCCTCCGCCATTACCACCATTGGTCGCCACACTGTTGTTCATTTGACCGCCACCGCCGCCGCCGCCCATAAAGATGCGGTTCATGGAGTAGTAGGAAAAAAGTGATTGTCCTCCTATGCCATATCCAGTATTTGCTGCCGTGCATTGCCAACCGATCCCGCCAATTCCACCCGTCGCGACATTACCGCCGCCACCGCCACCAGCATTGTGCGATAGTCCACCACCTCCTCCACTTGCGATTTTACCTCTGGCATTGGTGTAATTGACATTGTTGTTTTTGTGAATTCCTTCTCCTTTGAATCCATAACTTGAAGAAGAGGTGATGTACACTGAATTCAAACATCCTGCCCCATAATCTGTAGATTTGGCACCACCTCTAAATCCAGAATAGTTCGCGTTAATGCTATGATTCAACGTTAATGTACCCAGCACCTCAATGGCGACAACCCCACCTATATCCCCATTCCAAGCAAGTGCTGACATGGCTGAGGTGGTAGAGAAATTTGGTGAGCCCAACCTGCGCAAGGACACAATCTGAACACTACTATTTGCTGTGAACGTATATGTTTTTGTTGGCGCACTTGTAAATGTCATTGTATTGGGAAGACCACTGACCTCCGTATGTGTGGCAATGGTCAAAAACTCATAGTTACCTGCCGATCCAATGCCCGCAATCGTTCCAAACGTGTTTGCATTCGATACATTTGTTCCGATTACATTGTCCTGCATCTGGATGAGCATCACTTTTTCACCGTTCTCGAAACTATCGGCGGTTTCATTGACCATTGAAACGCTAGCCGTTGTTCCACTCATGCCTGTTACTTTCGCGTAGCCATTCACCACTTGTGCGTTGGTAGACAAGTTGATACAACAAATGAATGCCAACCCAAGTGCGAAGCTCAGAAGTGAAAATGACGTTAAATCAAAGAAAGACGTAAATTTTGTTTTCATTTAAAATTTCGTAATCAAAAGATATACCGCTGCAAAAATACAATGCAAAACTCTGAATTACAACATATTAACATTTAAAGAAAAAAGAAGATTCCCAAAATGAGAAATTTAGTTTCAAAAATGGATGAATTACTATTGAATTAAGCGTCAGTTTTTTAACTCAAAATTTAAGTCCTGAATCTTTGCTCGTTTTAAAAACGAGACTGTTCCCCGACATGCTTTTGGCATGTTTTAACCAATGAAAATATGACTTCGGAGAAGTGGGTAATTTTAATTCCGGCAAATAATAACATGGCAGTCCAGGTTGGGCATGGTGCGCTTCGTGGTAGTTGAAATTGAACAAGAAATAGGTGGATACACATCGAAGTGTTGTAAAACTTCGGGTGTATTTTATTTGCTCAATGTAAGAGATTGGCTTCACCTCCATCCCATTTGCCAAGGGAATTTCGATGTGTGAATGTTGCGTCAAAATAATGAGTTCCTTCCACACTAAACTGAGTAAAAATCCAACAAGGAAATTACCGTAAACAACGCCTCCAAACACAAACAATACAGAAGCATAAACACCTAAATAGATGAAAACATGGATCACTGCCTTTTCATAAAACACAGGCTTTAAGAAGCGCTTTATTTTGCTCAAGTTCCAATAATTGCTGAACATATATCCCAAAAAGAAAATTGGTATGCTAAGAAACCAAGCCACATTGACAATGCCTCGAATGATGATGAATTTACTCGGTTTAATCGTTTTTTCGGTCGTTGGATCCAAGTCTCTCCACCCTGTCCATTTGTGATGAAGGTTGTGCATGTGTATCCATGTGAAGAAGGGTATTCCAGATAAAAAACCAAAAACATTCCCCATGAAACGATTGAGTTTTTGACCTCGAAAAAAATTCTGATGTCCGCATTCATGCACTAAAATAAAGCACTGAGTGAAGAAGATCGACATGCAAAGGTGACCTAGCAACCTCAATGGAAAATAGGAAAATTGCAATAGCCATAGCGCCCCGAGGAGCAGAATGGTAGGAACAATTAGCAGAACGAAAGCTTTTCTGTTTGAGGCTATGAATGTTCTATCTCCCATTTTCTTTTTCGATTTCATGAAAACGCTTCACAAACTTCTCTCGGACAAAGGCAACATGTTCATCCAAGGTTTCCAATTTCCAATCTGTCGTAGGGATAATGTCAAGCAATTCAACGCGCACCGTACCTTTTTGAAAATAGCGGTAATCGCTGAAGGGATTCGATTCTGGCGGGGTGTCAATGAACAGTGCGACAATCGGCATTTGACAGTTCAATGCCATGTGATAAATCCCTCGGTTGAAGGCACAGATATCGTGCACGTGACGGTGACTTCCCTCAGAGGACGCGGCAATGTGCACTTGTTCACGTAGAATTCTCTTCTCTGTACGCTTAAAAAACCGCAGACGCTGCTTCGGATGGTACTTTGGAGGAATATAAAGTGTTCCAACCGATAAAGCTCCCGGGACTGAAATAGGCAACAGCCACATCATTCGTCTCGAATTTATAAATCGAGTATTGGTCAACCGCAGCGCAAACAATACAAATCCATCTAAAAAAGAATTGTGATTGAACGTAATGAGATGTGGCGTATCTGGCAACTGCTGTTTGAATCTATTGTCCAAGCGAATCCCGATGAGAAATAAGGCCAAACGACTTAATCCGGCAACGAGGTACTTTCGATTGAAATTAGTTAACGTTCCCAAAGAGACCACCCTCAGTGGAAAAGCCACAACACCCATGATACAAATGATCACAAATGCAGCTGTTAACTTGTAAATTCGAATTACTGTTTTGTACATACAACCGTTTGCATTGATAAATTCAACTGATTCTTAAACAGCAAGATCGGAGAAAGCAGCAACTGACCAAGGAAATACGGGAAGATGATTCTATTCAAATTCAATCCTTTGCCAAAAAGTTTAAAGTAGGCACCAGTGAAGATATAGAAATATGGAGGGAAAGCGCCATAGGGCATGTACGATTCTACCTTATACCCATGTTTTTCCATCATTTTGATAAAGGTCTTTTTTGAATACAGCGCGGTATGTTGAGGTGCTTGTACGCCCGGCCATTTCTTTCCAAAAAGTTTAAATGTAGCTGAATCCAAACGTGGCACTTCAATGATGAGTTTACCATCCGTTTTTAAAATTCGTTTTGCTGCTTCTAGAGAAGCATTTGGGTCGTAATCGTGTTCGAAAAAGTGCCACATCGTGATGACATCCATGGACTCATCTGGGATTTGCTGTTCATAGAATAAGCCCTCATGAAAATCTATTTTATCAAAATCTGGATAGTCCAATCCTTCTTTGAAATCAACACCACTGATCTTGCATTTTGTTTTTTTATGCATGTGCAAGAGGAATGTACCCACCGCACATCCAACATCCAACAGTCTCGTTTCTGGTCCTACCTCACAATATTTCCTCACCAACTTCTCCTTATCCCGGTCGTGTTTGTTCATTGCCCACTCATACAATGGCGTAAGAACACCCCAATTTTTTTTCTTGCGATGCGCGATGTATTCACTATCATAAAATGGTTTTATTCCATCAATCGTGAGCCTTGGATTTTGATAAACCAAAGAGCAGTCATTGCATTTCACATAGAGAAATTCACCATCCTTACCTGTAAGATCTTCCTCGCCGACAAGAAACTCTTGACTTTTCGACGAACCACAGAGGTAGCAATCTACGCATTCAAACTGCATGGATTCGTCATTTTTCAATTCTCTAATCCGAACCATTGGATCAATTTCTTTCATAACATATTGATTTTTAAGATGATTAAAAGGAGTAAAAACAGATACTGCTGCGCTGGGAATTTCAATAGCGCATATACCACAGCATATAGAAATAGTGCCAGACAAAGCCAAAAACCCGCCATGGTGCACATAGCACTGAAAACCAAGGCACTGAAGGAAAGCGCTTGAATGCCTAAGGGCCAATAGATAGCCACTTTACCTTCGTCCATCAGGTCAAACGCAATGAATGCCAAAAAAATGGACAATGACGAAAGAAGCAGCTGATTTACATGGAGATCCTCACCCATTGCGTCCCAATATGCACATTGAACACACGTATACAACAAGGGATATTTAAACAGTGGTAAAATCCATGCGCCAAGGGGCCATCGCAGCAGAACCACATACACTAGGTGATTGAACACAACAAATCCACCAAGTACTGCAGCATACAACGGATCATATAGGAATACGATACCGAGGAAAATTAGCGTATAAACGACGATGACCTTGACCAGCTTTTGATAATATTCAGGCCTTAAATATGCCCTTTTCGGTTTCGCAGCATCATATTCTTTTTGCATCAGATCGTCATACAGTCGCAGCAACACCAAAATAGGTAGAAGGAAACAGAAGAGGACAACATGCGCAATATCCAACTGTTTAGAGTTGAAACTTAAGACCATCAAGAAGACGGCTGAACCAATCAACTGAGCGCTTTTCAATCGTTCCTTGCTGTATGTAGAGATGGCCTCAATCATGAATGACTATTTTTCCTTGATCTGCGAACAAGGTGATTTGATCACCGTCTTTCAGAATTTCTGTGATTCCCGGAACGCCCACAACTGCTGGAATCCCGAATTCTCGTGAAACGATTGCGCCGTGAGAGAGCATGCCACCCCGCTCCACAATCAATCCATGGATCATTGGAAAAACCACCACCCAGCCTGGATCTGTTTGACGTGTCACCAAAATATCTCCTGGATTTAATTTATCCGCCTCCATCACTGAATGCAAGACCTTCACCGTTCCTTGAAGCGTACCTCCACAGGCGCAAAGTCCATGAAGCACCTTGGCATTTTTATCGATGTTAAGGCCGCTTGCTGTCAACGATTCAGGTCGGACATCTTCTCCCCTACTTGATGAAAAATCATCGGGATAAGCCAAGGATGCTTCCCGCTGAAAATCAAGTTTACGCTGTGAAATGATGGGTTTCACACTTTGTTTTAACAAACTTGAACCGTCCAAAAGCTCTGCGATTTCCTCCGTTGTTAGAAAATAAATGTCCTCTTGCTCCAGAATGATTCCCTTTTCTACCCAGTGCTTAGAGATCTGATTCAGCGTCTTTTTAAAGTGAAAATACAAGGAAGCTTGTTTAAGTCGTACACGTTCACGCGCAGAAATTCCTTTGCTCGCTTTTTTCACCAAGATCTTGAGCAAGAATAGGTCGATCAATGATTTCGGCAAATTCCATGTGTTTTCTGTCCAAATTTTGCGTCGAAACATCTTTTGTGTTGCAATCGCCTCCTGGTATTTTTTGAGAATAAGTTGTTCAGGATCTCCACTGCCCATTTTCGCATATTGCTGTAACAAGGCAATGAATGAACTTGGATTTTCAGTATAATTTTCAGCCCGTAGCATCAATTCTCCTGAACACCTAAAACCCCAATTCAACAAATACCTTTCAATGCGTCCCTTTACATCATGGGTTTCATGGTTTTGCAGAAACGCATAAAACTCGCCCGCTTCCATAGCGTGAAATGCGCTGTACATCACCTCATCCTTTTGCAACTCGACAAGGATGTCGTGCATTTCAATAACGGGTTTGCTGCTTATAAGGTTAGGAATTGCTTGAATCAATTTATTCTGTATGCCCGTCGCCTCTTCTTTAAAGTAACGTTGGCAAAATTTACCCAACAATCCGTGGTACGCCATTGCAAAGAAATCTGCCATTGAGGCATGGTACCAGCTGTGCAGCCGAATTTCCATAAACTGATGAAAATTATGGCGATGGTGATCCATGACAATGGAAGAATTTACATGTTCAGCGTAACGATCTGCACGATTTTCAAAGGTTTCTACATGGGCTAAAAGTGTGCGGTCCAAGCGCAAAAAAGAACGAACGAACTGTACCTTAGCACCTCTCTTTTTCGAAGTATTGACACTTTTTTGTCCTTCGTTGTAGCCCACAAAATTGTCGAAAGACTTCACCAGCATTGTTGAAAAAGGCGAAGCACTCATGATTTCATGAATGCTGCTCATGTTGTAGTACATTTTTGCACCCCAAGAACCAATCACATTGCTGAAGGAAGTTTCAAGGCGAATGATGTCGGATTCCGAAAGTTGAAAAAGTCGTGCGAGGTTTTTAAAGTAATGGTAGTAGGATTTTCGGGCAATGGAATACAATAATGGCGAAAGCGGATCGGGATAATTTTCATTGACATTGGTGTTCGACCAAAATACAGTTGGCTCCTTCCATTTGGTGGTAATTGGTCTTGCTTGCACCACCCAAAAAACACCATCTTTCAAGGCCCATTCAATGTCCATGGGTTTTCCGTAGTGCTTTTCAATGTCCATGGCACAGCGAATTCCGTCTGAAAATCCATGTAAATCATCACCTTCAATGTGCTCACTTTTGTAGTCGTAATGGAACAACTTCGGATTTACAGCACCAGACACCAATTGTTCACCATGACCTGTAACATATTCGATGAGCATGGCATCGGCATGGAGGTGGGATCGCGTAAAAATCACTCCAGCAAAATCTGGGTCAACCAATTGCTGAATGACGACCCCCATTCCTCCTAATTTCTGTTGAGAAGACTGCTGATAGGCAGCGACATTTTCACGTTCGTAAGAGCGCCAACATTTCTCGATAAAGCCACAAATTTCATCGAGTTGATTGCTTGAGATAAATGATTCCAATTGTCCAGCAAAAGAGTGACCTTCACCATCCTCCCCAATCGCAGAGCTGCGCACCATGTAATGAGGCGCATTGATATTACCCAAAGCTTCTTTCAGTTCTTCACGCAAAAAAGATAGACCACAGCCTTCACCCCTATTTTTTTCAAAGGCCTGAACAGAAATGGCAAATCCAGGAGGAATTGGAAATCCCAACTGCGTCATGCGTGCAAGATTGGCCGCCTTCTCCCCGTACATGGAAACAGCTAATTTATGTTGAAACGATTCAATATACATCAGAAGGAGGATTTAATACGCAGTTTAACAAGCAGGTACGAAAATAAAACATGCACCAAAACACTGCAAAAAAACAATTCAACAGCAGTTAACAAAGCGATATCAGATAGGAGAAAGTAAGCAATGCTCACGCCAAGGGCTGAATCCGTTTTATCGATGATCAGAAACATCCGAGAAGATTGTTGTGATGACATGCCCGAAGCAATTCCCAAGCGTCGCTTCATGAACGAATTGGGCAATTCGGCGAGGACATAACAACAGCCAAGAATGAACCCAATGATCAAGGATTCTTCCGACTTTAGTTCAAACAATCCGTGGAAAATAAACAAAAATGTCATGTTGAACATGGGGACAAGAAAAAAGCCGCGAATGGTTTTATTCTTGCCAAATCCCCATTCCCAAATCGGTCGATTCAAGACAGCCAACACGTTCTTTTTCACAAGCCACATGTGCAGTGCGTTGCTTAGGATCAAAGGGAAGAGAACGACCCAACAATGATGGCTAAAACTCATGCTTCTTTGGGTAAAAAGTGTAACATGCGGAGGGCATTTTTCAACACGCGTGACGAAAACTCATATTTCACTACGATGCCAGCAACCTCATAGAACAAGGCTCGGGAGACAATAAATTCAAGTATCATTTCACGGTAAAGTGCAAACCACTCCGTTTTTGAAAAAGAAGGGTTTTCATGTAACGAAAAGTCGAACTCCAAATAGCTGAACAATTCATCCGCATCAAAGTCCTCGGGCAAGACAAAACTTAAAAATTCAACGAGATCACGGTGCGGGTAATTCATTACAGCCAATTCGAAATCATAGACGACAACCGAACCGTCTTTGCGAACTGCAAGATTTCTAGGATTGAAATCATTGTGTACAATGGTTTTAGGAACTTGACAATCAGAGGATCTATTTTTCAATGCCAACAACTCCGTCAATAACGCTTTGAAATGGTTTATTTTTCCTACGTACTGCTCAGTAGCACCAATCACCTCAATCAATTTCGCGTAAAGCAATTCCGACTGACGCACATCAAACTCGTGAAAATACGCTTGGGAATTGTTCATCGTCAACTGTCTGGAAGCATCAGCATGGAACCTATGCATGGCACGAATCACCGAATAAATCAACTCAATTGTCCATATTTCGGGATTGTTTTCAGCGTTAAAAATTTGGAGATCCTCTTCGTGCAATTGATCCATGAGAATCAAATGTATTTCTCTTGCATCGTCGCGGTAAGTCCCCCAACACTTCGGAATGTAGTCGACCTCAAGTTCTGAAAGCGCAGCATACATTAATCCTTCCTTGAGGTGACAATTCTTGTATTCCAAATGGGCGGAATGTTTCCGAATGAGGTCAGACAATTCTGGGTCAATGGATGCCGCAATGACGTGCAAACCTTTAATCACCTCGGTATCAAGCGCCTTCGATTTGAGCAACAAGTCATCGTGTTGATGAGTGACCGAATGTGTCGCCGTCAACAATTCAAACCCAATCATTTTTTTACTGATTCTTCCCGCAATGTGCGTGAGAATCCCATTCTCCAATAAAGCGTTATTTGTAAATTTAAAATCAATCGATTGTTGCTTGTCCTTACGCAAATTTTCATTGATAAATGCAGAAGTCAATTCGTTTCTTGTCAGCCAATTGACGGGTTTGTTTCGGCCCAATTTCTCATGTGATTTCGCAAATTCACCACTGACCATTGCCGCGAAGGTTGACAACTCGAGGCTCATGGCAAATCCTGCGATAAGTTTTGCGAAGCGATGGATCTTGTTCGGCCCCTTGCAGCCCATGACATTCAAGGCTTCTGCTTGTTTCGAGAGGTGCGTTCCGCCGCCTACCGTACCAATCACCAAATTGGGCAAGGTCAGTCTTACTTTCAATCCTTTTTTAACGGCTTTAATGTTTAGAATGCCAACGCTTGATTCATGAATGCAAGCAAGATCTTGACCTGTAGCTGCAAATATGGCCGCTACTGTATTGGCGACATTGATGTTGTATCCGTGCATGCCATTTCGCTTTGCCTGGCGGACTGAAGGTAGAAAGGCGCGTTCCATTTTTTTGGATGTCGTTCTCAACACCTCCTTGAGTATTTTTTCCTCAATAAGACATTCAGCAACGACATGCACGCCGCGTCCATTTTTCAGTGATCAGATCGATACTTTCTTGTCCGACGAACCATTTCCTTCCAGAATAAAATCGACAAAACCAATTCCTGTATCGGTTGTAAAGCGTTCAACCAAATCGAGCATGGCATGCCAGGTGCACGTCGTCGTCATATTTTGACCTGAAGCATCTCCGGTTTGATAGAGAAACAAGGTGTGGACTACCTTCCCATCGCGATTGCTTTTAATTTCAAGAAGTTGAGCATGATTGGAATAGGATTCTGCCTTTTTCTTTATTTCTGAAAAATTTGCTTTCACATAGGATTCAAAGGCCATGGCTTCCGAAGTTTTTTCGAACAAAAACATCGGCGAGCGCGACATTTTCTGCCATTTCACTTCCGCTGTAAATCCACCACTCTGAGAAATGGCTTTTGCACCACGATTCATGCTCGCGACCAAAGCGCCCTCCAACGTTCCAGCCAATGTATACACGTGCTCAGCACCCGCATCGTGCATAAAAACTAGGGGGCCAACCAAGCCCACTGGAAGTTCAATCGACCCCACATACGACTCTATGTTGTTCTGAATGGTTGTGACATCCAATTGAGACTTACTGATGTTTTCTCGAATAATCCCGGTCGCATCCATGTAGTCATGACGCATCTTCGTGGACATGTTTGTGCTCAGTCCCCTGCCGGGAATCACAGGAATTTTTTGATCAATAACTCGTTTTGTACGATCCTTCATTTTACCATTCAACTTTGCCCTTTTGGACAGCATTAAGGGATAAAATTGGCAAGATTAATCGAGATTGGATTATCGATATACGCAGGTTAGATTTACAGAGTTGCGAATAACGCAATTACAAAGGTTTGTTCGTTTAACGGCTTGTCACAAGCACTACATCATTGACCGTAAGCTCATTCGGTCCGATAAAGGCAATGGAATACTTTTTTTCCAGATCCTCATATTTTTTCACTTGCTTTCCATTTACCTGCGTGATGACTTCTTTTTTTCCTCCTCCACTCGACGAAACGCCAATGAATAAATCACTATCTAGATCAGTATCATTCAATGCGTGATGTAACTCGATGTTTGTCCACGATGACGCTATTTCCTGATAGATCGCTCCCAGTGTTTCTCCTGCCAAGAAGTGTTGTAGAAAGGTGTTGACGCCACCGTAATAATTGTCTGCATAATAGGCACTTGCCCCAACCATCAAAAAGGGTTTCGCAGTTTCACTGACCCGCAATGCTGCTTCATGTGCACCAATATCAAGCGGATCTCCTTCTGACGAACCTGCAGCACCACAGGCAGATTGATAAATCACAACGGGATTCCGATTGAACTTAAGTTCATCCACGATACGCTGCGCAGAAATAAATTCATTGATGACGAGTCCACCGAATCCATCGTTCAAGCCCAGCGTTGTGCCGTGACCGTTGTAGATAAAAAAAGAGGCATTCAGGGCTGCTTTTTTAATGTCTTCCCATTTGTTGTTGGGCGAATAAAACCGATACACTTTGTACTTCTGAGCTTCCAAAATCACCGCAATCTCCTCCATGCGCGCTTTATTTGAAGCAGATACGCCCTCACCAACAATCAGGACAGCTTCTTTTTGCGTTTTTGACGTTGAGTTTTGCGCATTTCCAAACAATGAAATGGTGCTATAAATAAGAAGGAAAGTGATGGCTTTCATGTGAAAAAGTTTTAGCAGTGATTGACTCCGTTTGACTTTTCCTTAACCTAGAAATTGGCGAATTGTAACAGGCACAAAAAAAAGGCAAGCACGAATGCCAACCTTTTTTTAGATGTTATGATTTTAGGATATTAAGACTTTAAGACAAAAGACCCGCTGCGCTATAGGACAAAAGATATCAAGACTTAGTCGCACTTCGAATTGCCGTTGGCATCAAATCCCAAATTGCGTCAGCATCGAATTCTAAATTCCACACTTCAATTATCTCAAATCAAAGCGGTCGAGTTCCATGACTTTAACCCATGCTGCCACGAAATCGTTCACGAATTTTGCTTTCGCATCTTCACTCGCATACACTTCAGCCAAGGCGCGTAATTCGGAATTCGAACCGAAGATGAGATCCGCACGTGTGGCATGCCATTTCGGTTTTCCGGTCGTACGGTCCGTACCGATAAACACCTCTTGGGTAGCATCAAAAGCCTTCCATTCAATGTTCATGTCCAATAAATTCACAAAGAAATCATTGGTCAAGACCTCTTTTTTGTCCGTAAACATACCTGCGGTAGAATTGTCAAAATTGGTATTGAGCACGCGCATTCCACCAACAAGAACCGTCATTTCAGGCGCTGTTAAGGTTAACAATTGTGCTTTATCGACGAGCAAGGCTTCCGTAGGAATGGTGTATTGTGTTTTGAGGTAATTTCTGAATCCATCAGCACCAGGTTCAAGCACTGCCATTCCTTTGATGTCTGTTTGTGCTTGTGTGGCATCTACACGTCCTGGAGTGAATGGAACGTTGACCGCATGACCCGCATTTTTCGCGGCTTGCTCTACCCCAACTGAACCAGCCAAAACAATTAAATCGGCCATGGAAACTTTTCTTGCAGCCGATTTTTTATTGAAATCCGCTTGAATCTTCTCCAGTGCCTTCAATACTTTATTCAATTGTGTTGGATTGTTCACTGCCCAAGAACGCTGTGGCTCCAAGCAAATGCGCGCACCATTGGCACCACCTCGGTTGTCAGAACCTCTGAATGTCGACGCAGATGCCCATGCTGTTTCTACCAGTTCACCAATGGTCAAACCCGATTTTAGAATTTCTGCTTTCAACGATTGAACGTCAGCAGCGTTGATCATTTCGTACGTTGCCACAGGAAGTGGATCTTGCCAAATCAAGTCTTCTTTGGGAGCTTCTGGTCCGATGTAGGTTGTATTTGGACCCATATCGCGGTGTGTCAATTTGAACCAAGCACGCGCAAAGGCATCCTCAAATGCTTTTTGGTCTTCCATAAATTTGCGCGAAATCTTTTCGTAAGCCGGATCGAATCGCAAAGCAAGATCGGTTGTTAGCATCGTTGGCTTGTGACGCAAGGTGGAATCAAAGGCGTCCGGAATAACGTTTGGTGCGTTCTTCGCTACCCATTGTTTTGCGCCTGCAGGACTTGTTGTAAGTTCCCATTCGTATTTGAACAAGAACTTAAAGTAATCGTGACTCCATTGCGCCGGTGTAGATGTCCACGTCACTTCCAAACCAGAGGTAATGGCATCTTTTCCTTTCCCAGATTGGTAGGTGCTTTTCCACCCCAAGCCTTGTTCTTCAATGGGTGCAGCTTCAGGCTCGGCGCCAACGTGCGTTGCCGGACCTGCTCCGTGTGTTTTTCCAAAGGAGTGACCTCCCGCAATTAAAGCGACCGTTTCTTCGTCATTCATCCCCATTCGACCAAACGTCTCGCGAATGTCTTTAGCTGAAGCCAATGGATCTGGATTTCCGTTTGGACCTTCAGGATTCACATAGATCAATCCCATTTGCACCGCTGCCAAAGGATTTTCAAGTTGACGTCCTTCTGCATAGCGCTTGTCCTCCAACCACTTTTTCTCTGAGCCCCAATACACATCGTATTCCGGTTCCCAAACATCTTCACGTCCGCCAGAAAACCCAAACGTTTCAAAGCCCATGGATTCCAATGCTACATTTCCAGCAAGCACCATTAAATCGGCCCAGCTGATTTTCGCACCGTACTTTTGTTTGATCGGCCACAATAGTCTTCTTGCTTTATCCAAATTGGCATTGTCAGGCCAACTGTTGAGTGGGGCAAAACGCTGTTGTCCAGCCGAAGATCCACCGCGACCATCACCACTGCGGTAAGTTCCTGCGCTGTGCCATGCCATGCGGATGAACAAGGGTCCGTAATTGCCATAATCTGCAGGCCACCAATCTTGTGAAGTTGTTAATAAGGTTTTGATGTCATTTTTGAGTGCGAAATAATCCAAACTTGCAAACTCCGCGCGGTAGTCAAATTGCGGTCCCATGGGATTGGATAAAGATGAGTTTTGTCGCAACACACTCAAATTGAGTTGGTTTGGCCACCAATCGCTGTTGGTTGGACCTCCTCCTTTTGGATGAGTTAAGGAATCAACACCAGCTGAGCTCGTGGACATCGACGTTTCTGTCATTTGCCCATGATTGACCGGACATTTTGCTTGACTTGCGGAATTCTTCTGTGCCATAGTTGGAAGGGTCATGCATAGACCAACGGTAAAGATTACATGTTTCATACTGAAGTTGTTTTATCGCGTTTGATGGCGAAGTTAGCAGTGAAAAATCATTGCTAAAATTGATTGTATCTATAAAGCTATTGAAATAATCTATACACTTTTTAAAGTCTGACGAAAGCCTTGTTTTTTTCCGAATGCATGTCATGAATGGGTTG
>JBDKGB010000050.1:0-10467 GCA_039798485.1 Bacteroidota bacterium | reverse complement strand
CTCATGCTTATTTGTTAAACGGTGACATGAAAAAGGCGAAACAGCTTTACGTTAAATTCCCGCTAGATGAAATATCGCCTGAATTGAAGTTAAACGTCAAAACAATCATTCTTACTGATTTTGAAGATTTTAAGCGAAGTGGCATAAATCCAGTTGTTTTCGAAGAGATTCGAAAGGAACTTGGTATTTAATATATTCTATTGTGTCAATAATGAAAAGTGTTAAGGATAAAATCTTAGTGATCATTCTGACATGTTTGTCAGTAATTCTAATTCCAGTGGTTGGTAGCTGTCAAACCTCAGGGAATGAAAGGAATCCTAATGGATTGGATGCACAAAATGCAAATTCTAAACTGCTGCTTTTAGATTCGTTGTTTTTGCAATCGAATTTTGAGGAATTGACGATAATGTTAAGTGAAATGTCTAAAAATGGCGATACGAATGTAACCAATTACCTAAGTTACCTAGATTACATCTCAGATACTTTGGTTCAATTAACCAAAATAGAAATTCAATCAGCATCCTATCTAGTTTCTGTCGAGAATATAAAATTATTGGACGATCTTGATTATTACTTGACAAATAGCGATTTGGGTTGGCTTTCCTTTTCAAGAGAAATTTCCCTGTTAAAATGCCAATATAATGTATCGCTTCAAAAGCAATTCACTTCAGATATTGACAAAGCCTATAAATATTACAAGTCGGCATCAAACATTGGTTTAGCTGGTCAAATTATCGCTGAGAGTCAATTTTTCAGGTTGAAGTTTTTTCGTGATTCCTGCTTCGACAAACTAGCTTATGACAATTCTGTAAAAAAAATCAATGAAGTTTCAAATTGGATAGAGAAAGCTGCGCTTGATGCGAAATACCAGGCAATATCGGATAGTCAGCCTGAATGGGTAAAGATGGGGATGTCCTTCGAAGAATACCAAGAATGGTGGGCTCAGAGGCTAACCGTGGGTAGTGATTACATGGGTGGGGGATGCAATTCTTGTGGCAAAGCTTTATATAGAGGGAAAAGAGGTGGAATCTACTACATGAATAGCAAAGGAAATAAACAATATGTCCCGAGGAAGTAGATGAAACAAAATTAGTTTCTTACTCTTAATCAAATTCATTCGAAATGTTGATTTAGTAATTTTTTGAATTTCTTATTTTCAATTGTTATCTGAACGAAGTGTTTCCAGAATACAATTGAATTGAATATCTTTATTTTTTAGGAGGATTCAGGCTTGATTTCCGATTCGAAGTCGATACTTAGTATAATGTTGAAGGGGTAAGAATGTTGATCATCGTCTCATATGTTTTAATTACGTTAATCATCATCTTTTTTCAGCGTTTTCAGTTGAATCAGGGCATTTTTAAAACGGTAAAAAAAACAAGTTGGTTCGTTTCCGGTTTGTCGCTCTTGATGTATTATGTTTCGGTCGAACAGGGGCAGATGCTTTCAGGAATCATCGAGGAAAAGGGAATCTGGGGCTTGTGGATTTTCTGGCCAAGCACATTAGGTGCTGCGGTAATTCCGATCGTGTTTGCACCTTTGTGGCAGAAATTGGATTTTATCACAGACAATCAATTCATTTTGTTTCGTTTCTCAGGAAAATCCGCGCGTTTTCTACATCAATTTCGTTCGGTATATGTCGGTGGAATTGTCGTATCCTTTCTTTTGAGTTTCCATGTATTGGCATTTAGCCGCGTGGTAGAAACCTGGTACAATGTACCGCAACAACATGCAGTAATTTTCGTCGGACTTGTATTGATCATTTTCGCGTTAAAGAATAGTTTCAACGTGAAAATCAAAGTTGATGGATTTCACGCGTTGTTGTATTTACTTGGCATTGGAATCGCCTTCTATTTTATTTATCGAGCTTCGGATGGTTGGCCAGCTGCCATCAGTCATTTGGAATCGATGGGAAACGGTAAAACTGGTCTATTTCCACCCGCAGAACGACATGAGGAATGGGGTTTGTTTTTTGTCTTTCTTGGTGTACAATGGTGGAGCAGCCAATTGTTTGATGGTGGTGGACCAGAAATGGCTCGATTCACAGCGACCAAAGGACCTCTCAGTGCAATGAAAGCTGCTTTATTCCCGATTGTCGTCTACTCCGTATTGTCCTTGTTGATGTTGGTCATGGTTGTACTCAGCCTTTCATTGCAAAAATCAGTTGGTCATGAGACCGGATTTATTGAGGTCATCCATACTGTTGTCCCTGAATGGATTAAACCGCTATGCTTACTAGGTTTTTTCGCGATGTTCATTTCAACCTCAGAATCTTTGATGAATTGGGGTGCATCATTTTTAACCATAGATTTCTATAAAACGTATTTGTCTCCATCGAAATCAGAGCGGCATTATTCGTTTGTCTCTTTCGGCACGATGGCCTTGTTGAGCGTCTTTGCTGTGATAATTGCCGCGAATAGTGCAAGTTTAAAACAAATGATTCTCATCGTTTTCTCCATTTCGGCTGGTGTAGCTCCTGTATATCTTCTCCGATGGTTTTGGCTTCGCATCAATGCTTGGTCACAAATCTCAGCCATGATAGCATCCTGCTTGTGTACACTCATTTTCCATGTTTTACATCAACATTTTCCGGGGCAATTGAGGTTCAGTTCTATGAACGAATTTAGTGTTCAAGTTTTGATGAGCACAGGAATCACAACGATTGTGTGGTTGATCGTAACCTTCTCAACACCAAAAGATGATGAACGTGTTCTGCTTAATTTTTCTAAAATACTACCAACGAAATCTGAGGTGATCAAGCGCTTTGGTTTAGCATTTACGTTGGGCGTCGTTTTACTTGTCTTAAACCTTGTTGTTATTTTCTTGCTTACCGCATAACAGATAAATAGTCATTTTAGCATTGATTGCAATTGTTTTTTTTTGGAAAGCATAGTCGATTCCAAGTAGGGACTTTTTAAACTTTATACAAAACATCAATGTTCTCAGAGGTGGGAAAAAACTTCTACTCTTTAAATTTCTGATCCGACACCCCATTTTTTACCGCAGAGGCACAGAGAATAAAATGGCAACTTTCCTTTAAAATTCTCTGCGTTCTCTGTGCCTCTGCGGTGATTGAAAACTTCCACTCTTTAAATTTCTGATCCGACACCCCATTTTTTTACCGCAGAGGCACAGAGAATAAAATGGCAATTTTCCTTAAAAATGTTGTGAATTATCAACCAAAGCCTCTGCGGCTCTGCGGTGGCTTAACAACTTCTACTCTATAAAATTTCTGATCCGACACCCCATTTTTTTACTGTAGCGGTGAAGAGAATGCAATTGAAACTATTTATCTGTTAGTCAAACACATCAAATCAATATCGGCTGGATAAAAAGACGAGAAATTTCCTAGGTTATTACCCGACATACCCACACTTTGTTGTCTTAATTGAGAATTTCCTAAGAGCACTTTGACCTTGTATTTGTTGACAAGATTGTATTTTCTCGAGGTGGTCAGAATAAACACAGCACCTACAATAAATGGAATTGAAGTGAATATACTCATTGCAATATTATCAGCAGTAATAGACATAATTGCTAACGTGAATTCAATACCCCCAAAAATTCGAAGAAATATTTTTTTTCTCGGAACCTTAATTTTACGAATCGAATCAAGTGCAATCAGTTGATTTTTAATTTCTATGTGATGTTCATCTTGAATGGTAAATTTTCCTCGGATTCTTATGGGTTCTTGTGTTAGGCACACAATGATTCTTCTGTTTTCAGGAACTATGGATGACTTTCCATGACCATCTTTTCGTTGTAAGAAAAGAACTTTTTCGATGCTTTCAAGGGTGTCTAAGTTCGTTTTTGACGTTGCATTTACACGGATACTGTCAATTGTTTGTCCTTCCGCAAGGCTATGCATGATCACGAAAATAAGCAGGACCAATAAAGTGGGAAAACGATGTGTTCTCGCTAAATAGGTAAAACTGTTTTGAATTGTCATTGTTCCGTTGTTTTAAGAAAGTAGGCATTGTATTTATCCACAATGTTGTACCTGCGTGGAATGAACATGATCGATGTAAATGATAAAGGGAAAGGAAGCATGGCGAAAACACTTACGTCTTCACTAATATAAATCCAACTAATTGCTGTCCAAAAGACTCCTGTGAGTATTCCAGTCGCTCTAAACCCTGGGGAAAAGGTATTGATCTGCGTAATTTCAGAGAATGCAACTGGTGTTTCCCCAACGAGGAGTGTGTCTTCTGATACGATATGGAGTTTGCCCGAATAATGGTCTCCGTTTTTTTTAATTACTTTAACTCGGTGCTTATCGACAAGATAGCGTTTCTTGTGGTTTCCTCGTCGCTTTTCAATCACGAGAGTGTAATCCACGCTGGTGTTTTGATGGGAGTGAAAGTTTGTGTCCAAAGGCTGTTGTCCATGTGAAGTATGGAAGCAAACGAGAAAAGAGAAAAGAATAAGGATTTTCATTTTACAATGTTATTTTCACCAGAAGTGGCTGTGTACTTGCATTTCGATGATTTAAATTGTGAAGTTGGCGGATGTGAAAGCAAGTAAAAACAAAAGTTGAGACAATTAAATGTTATTGTGGTTTTAAAATGTAGGCGTCATATTTATCTACGAGATCGTACTTTTTAGAGATCAGAGTTAACGATAAAAAACCAGCAGTGGTTGCGGAGAGTACCGCAAGAGGTGGACCTTCATCACCCAAACCCGCTAAAGCAAGAACATAGAGGCCAAGTGCTCCACTCACACCTCCTAAAATAAACCCTATTTTTCGAAATGCTTTCGAATACACATGAATTTGTGTTATGTCTGAAAAGCCAATTTTTTGTGTCCCAACAACAACTGTATCGGGAGAAAGTATCTGAAGTCTACCTTTCGCATGCGCCCCTGCGGCATTGAACACCTTTATTCTTTGGCGGTTTGCGACATATCGCTTTTTGTTCGATGCATCATTCTTTTCAATGACCAGCACAAAGTCTTCTGATGCGCGTTGTTTCTTTTGCATTTTGGGATCAGCCAATTGATGTTGTCCGTAAACGGAACTGCAGCTAAGTAGCGCGAGCAAAATCAAAGTTCTCATTTTAAAGTTGTTTAGATCAAATGCCATTGATTGTTCGTTTGCTCTTTTGCACGTTGAATCCTACGTTCACCCCCGTCATACCTCCACCTTTTTGAGAAGAATAGAATACGTTAACCGGAATATTCAACGCTCCAGCTCTAAATGTTCTTCCAATGGCAAAGACAAACATCGTATTCAATTTCCAATCGCCTCGTGTGTCGCCGTATCTTTTGTCGAAGTTGTATTTCGGATTTAAATCCCAAGGGTTTGGAGCTGTAAAAACACCATTCGTGGTGTATTGAGGATCATCGCTGAATTCCCTCAGGGCATAAGCATCCCAATCGTCTTTTGAAAAATATTGTTGGTTGGAACTGAAACTATTGTCCGTATCAAAGAATCCCAAGGATGTAGGCTTAACGCCAAACCCTGGTCCAAATGCCAATTCCCAACCGCCTTTGCCAAAGCGAAACCCATTCATGATGGTAATGGATGGTAAAAATTGTCCTTGCTCAAGTCCTGAAACGTTGATCAGTCCTTCAACCAAGGCAGAAAAATTCTCTGTTCCTACATATTGTCCTTCAAGTTGAAAGCCAATCATACTGACTCCTGGAAAGATTCCCAATCCACCCTGTGCTTCTGAACGCATTGCAAATTCATTCATCGATCCCAACAAATACGCATAGCCAATGCGAGGACCATTGTTTTTAATTCGACCGATGTTTGTCGAGGTGATGGGCTCGTTTTTAAATGCCAAACGCTCCGCCAATTCCTTTGGAACTTCAACACCCAGCATTTCTTTTAATAGGACTTCCGACATACGCTGCAACTCCATTTCTTGGTTGTCGAACTCACGCATGGCCGATTTGAACGTGGAGGCATTTTTAACATCGATGAGTTTCAAGGTAATGACGATTTTGTTGCCGAAACCATCAAAACTTCCACAAAGGATATAATCCACATTCAGCTTTTTTCCCATAACAGCCAAACAGTTTTGTCCATAACAGCCAGAGGTAAATTGAGGTGAATCCATGAGCACATCGGCCATGTCAAATTCATCCAATACGATGAAGTTCCCGAGCTTGATCAGTTCGAGTCGCAGCATCTTGGCCGCAATTTCTGGTTTAATTTCGATGCTGTTGATGTTGGGATTCGCAACGGCAATGGTCGGATTGGTCGATTGTGCAAAATTGTGAAGCGAAGTGAAGAGGAGCGCTGTTGCAAGAATGAGTTTGAGTGTTTTCATGGTATGTTTTTTATGCATACAAATGTTGTCACTATCCAAACCCCATCATAATTGATTTCAACAAGACCTAGGCGATGAGTTGCGGGATTCGCAATTCATATTGGCGCAATGTTGTTTTAGTCCCCTTTTTTAGGGTAATTTATTTCAGTCACCACTCAATTGCCTTAAAGCAATGAAGCCTCAATTTTCTTTTTTGCATTGTCGATGCTGCGATCGAGCTCGTGGAAGTAGTTGTTCCGTTCCTTTTCATTCACAACACTTATAATGCTTGAGTTTGCAATTTGCTTATCTAGAATTTGTTTTGTGTCTTCCACATACCCCTTGTTTGTGGTTTGAAGGTAATTCATCACATTGTGTGTCAGGTACACGCCTTGTAGTTCTGAACTATTGAAATAGAATGAGGCGTCTGTATTCACGATTTCATTGTTGTACATCGCGAAGTCGTTGCCGGAAGCAGGTGCTTGGGTACCGTATATGAACTTTTTTCCTAGGCTCGCTTGATCGCGAATGTGCGCCGACATCATTTTCAAGCGGTCACACAAGAAAAGTGCATATTCTGGATCTTCAAAATGGTGAGCTTGGCAGTAATAGACGATTTGACGGATGAAGCCTTGAAGAAGCTGAGGGTCATAAATTTCTTGAGAAGGAATCGAGTTGTAAATCTGCAAAATGTCTCTACCCAGTTCAAACGCCCGTTCACTTGTTTTTTCGTGCTTGAACTTTTCGTTCTGATATGCCGGGATCATCAAATGGGTTTTGGCCCAGAAATACAACTTGAAACGTACGAGTTGAGGGAAATTGAGCAATTGAAAAAATGGGGTGTTGTTTACCGAAATGATGAGCTGCGGGTCTCCTAGGGATTTTAGTTTTTCAAATGCGCGCAAAATGCCTTCGAGGTAAGTCTCTAAGCTGAAATCATAGGTATTGAGTGGAGGATAGGTGAACGTCACATTTCCAGCTTCCATCGAACAAAGTGCATCAAACGAGATATTGTAATGCAAACAAATCTTTTTGATTTCGTTGATGGTGAGTGCCGTTTCACCTCGATATCTTCGGTACACAGCATCAGAACTCAAGCTTAAAACTTCTGCAAGCGCATTACCGATGGTATCTTGACCTGCGATGCGCTGTTTTACGAGCTCAAAAAGGGTATTTTGAATGTCCTGTTGTGGCATAGTTCAAATTGAATAGTTAAAATTGCAAATAATTCAAAGGCACTCGCTTGTTTCGTGCGATTATTTTGGTCGGCACTTGTTTTCTACTGATTAATCACTATCTTTGCCGCCCAATTCACTAATTTATAAACCGAGGTTTCGAACCTCACATTGTAAAATCAATTATGGCAACTCGAATCAGATTGCAAAGACACGGTAAGAAAAGTAAAGCGTTCTTCCACATCGTAGCTGCAGACAGCAGATCAAAAAGAGATGGTAAGTTCATCGAGAAAATCGGAACATACAATCCAAACACAAACCCAGCAACAATCGAAATCAACTTCGACGCAGCCATTAAGTGGGTGCAAGTAGGAGCTGAAATGACAGATACTGCACGTGCGATCATGTCGTACAAAGGTGTTCTTTACAAAAATCACCTGTTGAATGGTGTGAAGAAAGGTGCACTTACAGCAGATCAAGTTGAAGCGAAGTTTAACCAATGGTTGGCAGAAAAAGATGCTAAAATCACTGGTAAGCAAGACAATTTGGCAAAAAACGCAGCGGCAGACAAAGCAGCACGCATGAAGGCTGAAGCAGATGCTAACGCTGCAAAAGCGAAAGCAATCGAAGAAAAAAACACTCCTGAAGTTGAGGAGGTAGCAGCAGAGGAAGAGGCAACTGAAGAGGTTGCAACTGAAACTGAAGCAGCAGAAGTTGTTGCTGAAGAAGTTCCTGCTGAAGAGCCAGCAACTGAAGAAACTCCAGAAGAAGTTCCTGCGCCAGCTGAAGAGCCAGCAACAGAAGAGGCACCTGAAGAGGTTCCTGCTCCTGAAGAAGCTGCTCCAGAAGCACCAGCAGAAGAGGCTCCTGAGAGCACAGAAGAAACACCAGAGGCATAAGCCATTATCCCTTTTGAATGGATAAAGCAGATTGCTTTGAACTAGGTTATGTAGCGAAACTTCACGGATTTAAAGGTGAAGTTTCGCTGTTTTTAGACGTAACCAATCCGGAAGATTATTCTTCCTTGGATGCTGTTTTTATTGAAATAAATGGACAGCTTAACCCCTTTTTTGTGGAATCCTTTAAGCTAAAAAACAAAGGATTTGCAGCCGTTAAATTTGAGGGGGTCGACAATGAACGCGATGCGCGTGTTTTGCTTCGACAACGGCTATTTCTCCCAGCTCAAATTTTACCTAAATTAACTGGAACACAGTTCTATGACCATGAGGTTGTGGGATTCACGGTGGTCGACACACTTTTCGGGGAGGTAGGCATCATTGAGGACGTCATTGATCTTGCAGTAAATCCGCTCCTTCAAATCAAACACGGTACGAAAGAGGTGCTCGTGCCCTTGGCCGCAAATGTTGTTCAAACGGTTGATCGCAAGAAAAAAGTAATGACCATCACAGCACCAGAAGGACTCATTCAATTGTATTTAGGTTAATTAGGAACATGTCTGTTTTTCGCTTTCGTCATTTTGAGATTCGCCAAGAATCTTCAGCGATGAAAGTCGGTACGGATGCCATGATCCTTGGTGCCTTGACGACAGCAAACGACCCACAATCCATCTTGGATATTGGCACAGGAACAGGAGTACTGACCTTGATGATGGCGCAAAAATTTCCCAACGCCACACTTCAAGCGATTGACATTGAACCATCAGCCGTTGACGAGGCCCGTTACAATGCAGAAAATTCACCTTGGGCCGATCGTATCCGCGTGGACGAATCAGATCTTAGAGATTTTCAATCGGCTGAAAAATATGAACTGATCATCAGCAATCCGCCTTATTACACCAAGGGACTCGTGAATCCTGATCGATCCAAAGCACTCGCTCGGCATGAATCTGCTTTGCCCTTTGATCTGCTGTTCAAAAAGGTTCCCCTGCTCTTAACGGAAGATGGCGTATTTTGGATGATTGCGCCTTTCTCGGAAATGGAGACGCTTTGTGCTGAAGCTGAACGGGTTAATTTATGGCCGAACACAAGGATTGACATTTTTGGGAAAGAAGGGGGAGCGATAGTTCGAAACGTATTTTGCTTTTCATTCAAGCGTTCGGAATATAGAACGCACAAGCAATTGTCAATTCGTACCACAAATGGTGATTATTCGGAAGAGTACAAAGCGCTGACGATTGACTTTCACGGTGTTTCCATTTAAATTACTTCTAAGGCGTTCAACGAAACATTTCGCTAATTTTTTCACTCCATTTTTACTGAAATTATTTGTCATTTTTACCTCGCTATTTCAATGTAAAAGGTAAATTTGTCCGTCCTTCGTGGATAAATGTGAACTTACACCGGTGAAATTCTTCTTTTTCCGGTTGTAATTCATTAATTATTAGTTGATTATATTTTAAAGTTATTCAATTATGGAAGCAGCTTCAACCTCTGCGGATTACCTTCCGTTGCTCATTCAAGTGGCAGTGGCAGGTGGATTTGTGTGTCTCGTTTTGTTTGTGACACATTTCTTAGGGCCAAATGTCCATTCGAAAAAGAAAGATTCCAACTGGGAATGTGGTGTTGAATCAGACGGAGATGCACGTTTTCCTGTGTCCATTCGCTACTTCATGACGGCTATTTTGTTTGTCCTTTTTGATGTTGAAGTCATTTTCTTTTATCCCTACGCGGTAAATTTTGAAAAGCTCGAACTAGAAGGGCTTTTGGCTGTTATTCTTTTCGTAGCCTTCTTTTTGGTTGGCTTTTTCTACGTACTCAAAAAAGGAGCTTTGGAATGGGAAAAATAGAAGATATTCAAGTCATTAATGGGGAGGGATACCAACTCACGACACTTGAAAAAGCAATAGGTGTTGCCCGAGCAAATTCAGTTTGGCCTTTGCCTTTCGCAACTTCGTGTTGTGGAATTGAATTTATGGCAACGATGGGAAGTAACTATGACTTAGCACGTTTCGGAATGGAGCGTATGTCATTTTCTCCTCGACAAGCGGATTTGCTGATTGTGGCAGGAACGATTTCTAAAAAACTAGGACCGATCTTGAAGCAAGCCTACGAACAAATGGCAGAACCGAAATGGGTGCT
>JBDKGB010000049.1:0-3726 GCA_039798485.1 Bacteroidota bacterium | reverse complement strand
TGAGTGGACCTTCGATCACGTGGATCGGTCGATCGTACAACTGTCGGCATTCCTCGACATCCTCGTCAATGAACTCAACGATTCCTTTCACCAAAGCATGAGACAATCGCGCTTGTACGGTAGCATTTCTCCACGACAAGTCCACCTCCTTCTTTTTCCCATCACCGCGAACGGTTTCTGCCAGTTCTAGTAGGCGCTCGGTAGCATCAGGACGACGGTTCAGCAAGACATCCTCAACATATTCGAGCAATTCTTTGTCGATATCGTCATACACTTCCAGCATCGATGGATTGACAATTCCCATGTCCATTCCATGCTGTATTCCATGGTACAAGAATGCCGAATGCATGGCCTCGCGCACGCGGTCATTGCCACGGAATGAGAACGACACGTTGGATACTCCCCCACTGACGTGTGCACCAGGTAAATTCTGACGAATCCATTTTGTGGCGCGAAAGAAATCCAATGCATTGTTGTTGTGTTCTTCCATCCCTGTCGCGACGGGGAAGATGTTTGGATCAAAGATGATGTCATCCTTCGGAAAGCGCACCACATTGACCAAAATATCATAGGAGCGTTTGCAGATTTCAATGCGTCGCTCGTAACTATCGGCTTGACCGTTTTCATCGAAGGCCATCACAATCACAGCTGCGCCGTAGCGCTTCACTTTCTTTGCGTGCTCAATGAATTGTGCCTCTCCTTCCTTCAAGGAAATTGAATTCACAACTCCCTTCCCTTGAACGCATTTCAGCCCTGCCTCGATAATCTCCCATTTGGAGCTATCGATCATCACCGGAACACGGGCAATATCTGGTTCTGAAGCAATCAAGTTGAGGAAACGTACCATTGACTCTTTGCCATCGATCATCCCTTCATCCATGTTGACATCAATGATTTGAGCACCGCCTTCAACCTGTTCGCGGGCCACAGCCAATGCAGCTTCAAAGTCACCTTCACGAATCATGCGAAGGAACGCTCGAGAACCAGTTACATTGGTGCGTTCACCGACATTGACGAAATTGCTTTCGGGGGTAACAATCAGGGGTTCAAGTCCTGAAAGTTTAAGTATGGAATGGGTAAATTCTGACATTTCGTTTTCAATTAATTCTCCGCTGCATGTGCTTTTCGAGGTGCATAATTCTTAGCCAATTCTGCAATGGCATGAATGTGATCTGGTGTTGTTCCGCAGCAGCCACCAATGATGTTGATGAGCCCCTCATCCAAGAATGCTTTGATTTGTACCGCCATCATTTCGGGTGTTTCATCGTATTGACCAAATTCATTAGGCAAGCCGGCATTTGGGTGAGCACTGACACAAAACTCTGTTTTCTGCGAAAGGACCTGTAAATACGGGCGCATCATCGAAGCACCTAGGGCGCAATTCAAACCGATGGAAAGCAAAGGCATGTGAGACACCGAAATTAAAAAGGCTTCGGTTGTTTGACCGGTTAATGTGCGTCCACTCTGATCGGTAATTGTTCCCGACACCATGATGGGAAGTTTCGTTCCGCGTTCATCAAAGACCTCATCGATGGCAAAAAGGGCTGCTTTCGCATTAAGGGTATCAAAAATTGTTTCCACCAAGAGCAAATCTACACCGCCATCCATGAGTGCATTCACTTGTTGTTTGTAGGCCGTGACCAATTCGTCGAAGGTTACTCCGCGAAAACCTGGGTCGTTGACATCGGGTGAAATGGATGCTGTGCGGTTCGTTGGACCGATAGAGCCCGCCACAAATCGAGGTTTTGATGGATCTTTTTGGGTAAACTCATCCGCCACCTCACGTGCAATTTTTGCTGAATGGTAGTTGATATCGTACACGGCACTTTCCACATCGTAATCAGCTTGTGCAATGGTTGTCCCGGAAAAGGTGTTCGTTTCCGCGATATCTGCCCCCGCTTCAAAGTACTTGCGGTGAATGGCGGAAATGACATCTGGTCGCGTCAAGGACAACAGGTCGTTGTTCCCTTTTAAGGGTTTTGGATGATTTTCAAACCAACCTTTTCTAAAATCCTCTTCCTCCAGTTGGTAGCGTTGAATCATGGTTCCCATGGCGCCATCGAGCACGAGAATTCGGTTTTTGAGTATGTCTTGTAGTGTATTCATTTCCATTGTTTGAATTGCGTAAAGCACCAATGAAAAAAAGGACGAGGATATCGATCCAACTTATCTTTTCAGCCGAGGCTGATTGGATTTGGCACCTTTTCCACAGAAGGGAGGTTGCCAAGGTTTCGCAGGGCCTATCCCTCCACCTTTCTTCATAAGTTTATATTAAAGAACGCGATGCAAAAATAGTGTGAATTTGCTTGAAGTCAAGGAAAGCACCACTTTTTTATTTTTCGTAATTTCGGCGTACTTTAAACCAAGTACCTATGAAATTCCTGGCTCTGCTCCTATTTGGACTCTTCAGCTTTGCACAATATTCAGACGCTCAAACGCTTACAACCTCCAACCTACCGATTGTTGTGATTACAACACCAGCTGGTCAAACCATCAATGATGTAACACGTACCGTTTGCGACATGGGTGTCATTGACAATGGTGTGGGCGTGACCAATAACGTGACAGATCCTTACAACGGCTATAACGGAAAAATCTCGATTGAAATCCGTGGATCAACCTCTCAACAATATCCGAAGAAAAGCTATGGATTCGAGACGCAAGACGCGTTGGGAAACAATAATAATGTGCCTTTAATGGGACTTCCAATCGAAAACGATTGGATTCTTTACGGCCCTTATCCCGACAAAACACTTATCCGTGACGTCCTCACGTTTCATTTATCTCAATCTTTCGGAAATTACGCATCAAACTGGCGTTATTGCGAATTGTTGTTGGATGGCGAATACAAAGGTCTTTACATTTTGGTTGAACGCATTAAGCGCGACAACAATCGTATAGATGTCGCGCGTTTGGATGCGGATGACTTGGCAGGAGATTCACTGACCGGTGGATACATCGTGAAGGTAGATAAACAAACAGGACAGGTCGATTATACATGGCCATCGCACTACAATTCAGAGGTACTCTTTCAATTTCATGATCCAGAATATGTTGAAATGAACCCAATTCAATCCTCCTACATGGAAAATTTCGTGGGTATATTTGAAGACCGCATCCACGGACCAAATTTTGACGATCCTGTTCAGGGGTGGCAAGGGGTTTTGGAACCCACTTCCTTCTACGACTTTTTCATTCTCCAGGAACTCGGGCGCACCGTGGATGGCTACCGCTCAAGTTCGTTCATGCACAAGCACCGCAATGATGGGGCATGGAACGGAAGAATGGTTGCTGGTCCAATGTGGGATTTTAACCTCTCCTATGGGAATGCGGACTACTGCGGAGCCAACACAACAACAGGCTGGCAATACGATTTCGACTTGGTATGTGATTTCACTACCGCCATTCCATTTTGGTGGAAACGACTCTTGGATTCACCAACCTACCGCAATGGTCTTCGCTGCCGTTGGGAGACGCTGCGTCAAGGTCCGCTTCATACCGATAGCGTGAATTATTTCATCGATTCAGTAGCGACCATGCTGACAGACGCGCGCATCCGCAATTTTCAAAAATGGCCCATCATCGGTGTCTATGTCAATTGGAATGGGTTTGTTGGAAACACCTACCAAGAGGATGTGAATTTCCTCAAAACATACATACAGCAGCGCTCTCAATGGCTCGATGCGAACATACCTGGAATTTGTGATGCAGCTGTCCCTGAATACG
>JBDKGB010000048.1:0-3221 GCA_039798485.1 Bacteroidota bacterium | reverse complement strand
TCCGATACTGTATTCCTTGTAGAACCGACGAATTACGTGCTTTATTTAGGGTTTTTAAACGTTCAAAACATCGAACAAATCAACTTTGGTGTTGGTGTACCGGCATCGATGAATACGAGTTCAAGCCCAACTGCTGTTGACATTACCACGTGGCCGCTTGGCCATCCATTGAGCTTTCAGGATCCTTCCATGTATTGGGGATGGTCATCTGGCTACATGCACATGATCATCGGCGGATGGGCGGATACCGATGGAAATGGCGTTGCAGAAACAACAGAAAGTTATTTTGAATTGCACAACCTTGGAGATCACAACTATGCGCCTGTAAGTCTTCCAATTGTTCAATCAAACAGTTATCCAGATCAAATTGATGTGCATGTCAATTGTCATGTGGATCAATGGTTGAGTTCAATCAATCTGGTAACGTGCGACATTCAACACGGAACAACTGGATTGAACGAATTGGTCATGAACAACGTGGGGACACACACGGTCTTTGATCAAAGTCCGAATGCCGGAGTGAGCACACCCGTGCCGAGTGCAGGAAGTATGTATTATTCATCTGATGCGTGGTCACTACAACTCTTTTGGAAGGACATGGTCAATGTAGGTACGGCTGAATTTATTGATGCCTCTGGAAGAATCATCGATACGTTTTCTCCAAAACACGCATCAGGATCAACAATACTCACGGATTTAGAGCGTGGAATCTATGTATTCAATATGTACGATACATCCGGAAAGTTGATCCATTCGTTGAAGGTAATCCAGCAATGAATCGTTTGAAAAGCATCGGTTTTATTGGATTTTTCGGGGCATTGATAGTGCCCCTTTTTTTGGTGCGATGCAAAAATGGACCAATTGAAGTTTCAACCATTCAAATTCCAGCACCTGCTGACAACCCAATGAGTGAAGAGAAGATTGCGCTGGGTAGGGCTTTGTTTTTTGACAAACGACTTTCCATTGATGAGTCAATTTCTTGTGCTTCATGTCACTTGCCCGAGTATGCCTTTACCGATCGAAAGGTAGTGAGCACAGGCGTAGAGGGGAGAATGGTTCAACGCAATGCACCCTCATTGTTGAATTCAGCCTTTCTTCAAACAGTGATGTACGACGCCCATTTGGCATCTCTGGAGGTTCAGGTATTGGTTCCGATTCAAGAGCACACAGAAATGGATATTCCAATGAACGAATTGCTGAAGCGCCTGCGGAAAATCGAACACTACCAACTAGCCGCAAAGTCCATCTTCAACCGAGATTTTGATGCCTATGTTTTAACCCGAAGTATAGCTGCTTTCGAACGTTCGTTGATTTCCATGAATTCCCGCTTTGATCAGTTTCAGCAGGGAAATAAATCAGCTTTGACAAAAGAAGAACAGCGAGGTTGGGACTTGTTTTCCAATCAGCTCTATTGTACCAAGTGTCATCCGGCGCCATATTTCACCACATTTGTTGCTGAGAACAATGGCCTTTATACAGAGTATGGCGAAGACAAAGGAAGGTTTCGCATTCACGGCGACACGAGCGATATTGGAAAATTCAAAGTACCATCCCTTCGCAACATTGAGTTGACCTTTCCTTACATGCACGACGGGACTTTCAAAAGCATCGAACAGGTCTTGAAACATTATGCCAAGGGCGGGGCGGGGCATCCCAATCAAAATGCCATCATACAGAAATTTGACTTGAATGAGAAGGATCAAAAAGCCATTAAAGCATTTCTCTTTTCGCTCACAGACACCAGTTACATGGTGAATTTTAGGTAATTTTTGAGTTGAAATAAATCTATTTTAACACCTCATTTTCAAGCACTTAATTTTATTTTGTTACTTTTTTAAGGAAAAGCATTGCCGAAAGTGTTACATAACAGTATGCGTTGCGTTTTAGCCACAGTGAGGACTGCAAGCCTTGCGAAACAAACCAGAAATAAAACTCAATGTTATGACAGTTAACCCCATGTATCACCAGACAAGCCAGCGGATGGAGGAAGAGCTCCGTTGGATTCAGAGTGCGCAAAAGAACCCTGAGAGCTTCGGTCCTTTGTACCGCCGTTACCATGAACAGATCTTTCGCTACATCCATCAGCGCATGAGCGATGAGGAAACCGCGTTTGACGTTACATCTCAGGTGTTCATGAAAGCACTGAACAACATTCATCGCTACGAGTTTCGTGGTGTTCCTTTTTCTTCGTGGTTGTACCGAATTGCGAAGAGTGAGTTATACCAAGCATTCAGAGACAAGAAGGCTGAACGAACAGTAAATATTGAAACGTATCAGTTGTTTGAAATCATTGAGGAATTTGATGAAGACACAACCGAAGCGAATAAAAAGAAGTTGTTTGAGTCCTTATCGAAATTGAAAGAAAGAGACATGCAACTGTTGGAACTTCGTTTTTTTGAGAAAAGATCATTCCGGGAAATTGGGGAAATATTGGACATCACAGAGAACAATGCGAAAGTAAAATCCTTTAGAGCCCTGGAAAAATTGAAGAAAATTTTTAATCACAAATAATGTATATGGAAATAAAAACAATCCAGTTGGATCGAAGCAGATTGAGCTCAGAGTTCATTGCTTCCAGACAGAATTTTAAACAGATTGTGAAGTGTTGTGAAGCACCTTCTATTTCCCCTTTCAAAAGCCCATTGTTCTTCGGAGCAATGGGCTTGTCTTCGTTGTCATTGATCGTGCTTTTAAACACAAACGATCATGCGCAAACAAGCGAGGACAATTCACCAAAGAGAGGGATAGAAATGCGCTGAACGACTACTTTTACTTTCAGTTTTTAAGATGAATCAGATAAATCGGTCTCCAATTTAGGATCGATTTATCTGATTTTTTTGTTTCAGTCGTTTTTTTTTCAGTTTGTTAACAATGATTATTGGAAAATAAATACCCTAGAATCATTTAGAATTTGAAAAGAAATTGATATTTTCGCTACCTATAATGGTGTTATAATGCCCTTAAATTAGAGAAATGAGAATTTCAATTGTAGTTATCACTTTGTTATTGAGCACATTAACCTTTGCTCAACACACAAACTTCAACACCCAAAGAAACTGGTCTTTGAACAAAAAAGAGTTGGTTTTTGGGTTTGGTGCCACACAATTTACCGGAGATCTTGGTGGACGAGATAATATCGGTAAAGATTTCAGTCTTGTGGACATGGATTTTCCAGCAACAGGATTTGGAGGAGTGATTGGTTACCGCTACCGTTTTCACCC
>JBDKGB010000047.1:0-7386 GCA_039798485.1 Bacteroidota bacterium | reverse complement strand
TTAAAAATGCCTTGTCCCAATTGAGTTTGATTCAAGGAACGCATTACACCATCACCACACCTACCACCTCAGCAAACGGAGAAAAAAGCAACGTGCAACGTCAACAATATGGTGTCATTGCGCAAGATGTGGAACTGGTATTCCCTGAGCTCATCAAAGAAAAGGCGCTTTTCATCAACCAAGGCGATGAGACGGTTTACAAGACGGTCGATTACATCCAGTTGGTACCGGTGATGATTGAAGCCATCAAGGAATTGAATACGGAGGTTGAACGTTTGAAGAAAGAGTTGGAGGAAGTGAGAGTGAAACAATAAGTTTTTTCTCATTTGTTTTTTCTACTCCCGCACAATCGACACTACACCTCTTCGTTCTTCCGTTGCCTCGTCATTGAATTGGATGATGTAATAATACGATCCAACCGGTAAGGCCTCATCCTTGAACGCACCATTCCACGGATGCAAATAGTAAAATCCAGGATAGGATTCATAGAGCAATTTCCCCCAGCGATCATAAACGAAGACCTTGTTTTTCGGATAGTTTTGGTCAAGGAAAAGAATGTCCCATACATCATTCACCTGGTCATTGTCTGGGGTAAACGCTGTTGGGATGATAATGCCCGGACTTACGATGATTGACAAACTTGTGGTGTCTGCGCATGAAGGATCAAATTGCCAGGCAATGAGCGTGAAGGTGTAGGTTCCCGAAGTATCACATACGAACGATGGCAAGGTGTTACCTTGGTTTTGGTTGTTCACCCACCAAGAAAAATGGGTTGCGGCGGTGCTGAGGTTATCGATTTGTACTTCGAGTGGAGCCATTCCAGCGGTGGGAGTTGTGGTGAAAGCCGCGGTGCTTGGATTAATTTCAGGGACCAGAACGGTGGTGTCGTGGCTACAACCGAAGCGGTCACTGATGGTGACGTGATTGGCGCCAGCGGGCAAGTTGGCGAACACCGAAGAAGGCTGCGGAGCCGTTCCATTCCATGCATACGAAAATGGCCCTTGGGTACTTGGTGCAGCTTCAACGTTGAGTTCACCATTTGATGTACCACAGTTGCTTGGCGTAACTTCAACATCCCCGAAATAGGGCAAAGGATCCACACCAATGTGCAGCGGTCGCACGACCGAGCAGCTATCCGTATTCCAGAATCGAATGAAATAGTGCTGCGAGCTATCGCCGACAAAAACCGGGTCATAGCAATCGTAACAGCTTAGCCCAATGGTGGGTGACCATTCCACGCGGGAGCCCCCACTCACGTGTAAGGGAAGCGTTGCCCCCTGGCAAATCACCGTATCGGATGGTAGGGCCACGGTAAAGGTATCGCAGGGGGTACTATAAGCAGTGAATAATTCATAAATTGGGTTGCTCTTTGAACCGTTGGGTATTCCGTTTTGGTATTCAAACTGCACGCTAAATTGCGCATCGTTCACCATGTAAGGCTGAATGTTGCATAAGGCATCCAGACCACTCATCAAGGAGTCGGGCGTATCATTGTCTAAGCCATAGAGCTGGTTGTTTTCATAATAAAACGCCCCGCGTACTCCGGAGCACATTAGTTCAGTGATAGATTCCCGACCTCCAACTAATCCTATGGGATTGTTATTTACTTTTACAAATGAACCATCCAACGAAGTATCACAGAATTGCAAGCCTACAAATGTGAACCCAAAGTCATTCATTCCAATAAATTGGTTGAGGTTCGAAAAATTATAATTCATGATCATACTACAATCCTTGTTGTTCAAATAAAAGGAAGTAGAAACCAATGGTAGGTTAGGATTTTCATAAAGCAGTGCAAGGTAAAACTGTTGAAAATGTGTCTGTTCAATTGTTTCTGACTGATCTAAAGGCGGGCAAATAACAATAATACTATCATCTGGCGAAATTAACGTGGACACATCCGAATATAAAATATTTTCAATTACTGCGTAAGTTGAATTAGTGGAATAAAATGATTCAACAGAATGTAGGTTGGATGTTGATAATAGTACATTATTAAAAATAAAGGACTTTTCAACGTCAAATCCAGTTTTTAATCTTTCTGTGTTTACAAACAAAATTGCCTTTCTGATATTACATCCTGGAGGTATATGTATAGATAAAGTATCAGTCGCAGGTGAATTAAATGAAGTATAACCGTCGCCAGTCACACCACCATGATAAATATCTTGGAAGAAGAGCATTTGACAATTCACCTGAAATGAAAGAAAAAAAAGACTAAGTAAAAAGAGTGGTTTCATGAATATGGGTTATGAATGAATAAACTATATCATTATTCTACGAAAATACATTTTGATTATCATAGAGCAATTTACAAAATTACCCTCTTAGGTTTCAAAAAAACTTGATTAATATTTTTGTTTTTCCAATTATTGGTGTAATTTGCCCTCAATTAATTACAAAACCTATTTAAAATGAACCACTTTTATCGAATCCTGTTGGGGGTATTCCTCAGCATGGGCGTACATGCCCAAAATCCCATGTGGATAATGCCTGATGTTTTTGTTCCAAATATATCAGTGAGCAATCCTAACTTCCTCCCCAGTCCACCAACACAATTTGGGACATCTTTTGTGAACCAAGATTCTGCGCCTTGGGATGGTTATGATGGTCAAGAAGCACAGTATGCCTCAAACATACAGACCGATGCGGCGGGTAACTTGCTCTTTTTTATTGTCGATGGCTACACCTATGACAAAAATGGAAATTTTATTGGCGTGATGCAACCCGACCTCATTGCCACAGGTTCGGCAGAAGTTGCAGTATTGCCAGTCCCTGGAGCATGTAATAAATATTACATTTTTACAACGACAACGAATAATGAAACCTTCAAGAAAAAACCGTATGTGTTTTATCTCGATATGTCGGCATTGAATCCGTATGCAGATGCAGTACTACAGGGGAACAATTGCCAATACTTTGGGGCTTTTATTGATGAATATGGCACAGCGCAAGATATCCCACTCGGCATTCCAATTTCTTCATATACGAGTAAATTAATCCTTGGCCCAACAGAACAAGACTTTGGAAAACAATCAGGTGTCTTTTATGCAATAAGCCCAAAAAGAGCTGATGGCAGTCATTTCGTATTTGTTTCTGAAAGCTCTGGCTTCTCGACGCTACATGTTACATCATCAGGGATCGAAGCAATCGCTTACACTATTTACGGTTCAACAAATTTTAATGCACATAACCTTCGCGGTGAAATGGAGGTTACTACTTTAAAAAATGGAAATTATCGGATTGCTGTGCCTTACATGCCCACATCCAATGGCCCAGATTCGAATTTTGTGTATGAATACATCTACACCGCTGAAGTAGATTCAACGGGATTTGCCATTGATTCAACAGTGCTACGACTTCCGCTTCACGCTACCTTTAGTGTTTCAGGTAATGACCAACTAGCCATGACCCGTGGATTGGAATTCAGTGAAGGTGGTGAATTCCTGTATGTGACTCATACGACAACACCGCAACACCCAATCGCATTTGAATACTACAATTTCGCAATGGGAAATGACACTTTAGTGCCTGTTCCGGGACAAAACATCTCTGATTTCCAATACTCGATGCTTGAAATGGCCTTTGACCAAAAGTTGATGCTAGCGAATGAAAATGGATTGTATGCGCTCGACAATGCCACGGATCCAACATCTGGAATAAGTCTGTTCATTTCCTTCGATTACAACCCAAATGCAGAAGGCGAAGCCCTTCCAAGTTTATTGAAATCCTATATGCTCCAAGACCAAATAGATGGAACGGATTATCTCGCACCATTCATTGAAGATGTTTCTTGTTGTATTGAAAGCAGCACCTATGATGTAGATCTTTTCGAAGCGTCCATATCTGAAATTTGGACGCCAACTGACAATCCACTCAACAATGGGAGCGGTGATGAGGTCTTTATCAAGCAAGAAATAAAAATCCCAGCTGGAAAAACCATAACGATTAAAAACATGGAACTACACTTTGCACCCGGGGCGCGTCTAGTCGTGGAAAACGGCAATGGAAACACAGGGATCGGTGGAAAATTGATATTGGATAGCACCACATTGACCTCTGATGCGCGTTGTGATAAATCTGCCATGTGGCTCGGAGTTGAAGTTTGGGGCAATCAGAATTTAGCACAAGGAAATAATCAAGGTTACCTTGAACTTCAAAATTACTCTGTCATTCAAGATGCAATGATTGGTATTTTAGTATCTGCCCGTCCGACTTCATACAACACTTCCGACCAAGGTTGTAGTATTAACCCAATCTACTCAACCACAAGTTTTATGAACCAACGCAATGGTGGTATCGTAAAGGCAACGTTGGGCACATCTACTCTACGTAACAATAAACAAGGTGTTTTTTTCCGAAAATATTTTGGAGGTACTTCCTCAACAGGCCCGAATAATCAATCCATATTTGATCGAGTTGTTTTTGTTTGGGATGATGAAGTACATACACAACCGCGTGACCATGTGAGATTAGAGGAAGTCAAGGGAGTCATCTTCCGCGGTTGTTATTTTGGAAATCAAGTTTCAGAGGGCCTTGCTTATTATCAAAAAGGAAACGGAATTTTAGGTAAAGACGCTCAATTTCATGTATATGCGCTTTGCACGGGTCAAGTTGGTCTCGGGCAATCTTGCCCACCCTCTTCATGGATTCGGTCTAAATTCAACGATTTAGATTATGGAATCATTTCTGTAAATTCAAATGGCTTGAGCATGTCATGCCGGGATGCCTACTTTTACCGAAATCGCCACGGAATTCACCTAAGTGGAACTCAAAACGAACGGATACTCTCAAACTTTTTTACAGTTCGAAAATCAGACGCCTACCAAACCTCAGGATTAACACTCTACCGATCCTCGGGGTACCATGTTGAAGACAATGATTTTCAGGGAGACACACAGAGCACAATTCTCGAAGCCGACGCGCTTTCCTATGGCGTGGTGGTCAATAACTCGGGTACTAGTAAAAATGAAATCTATCGCAATCGTTTCAATAATCTGCGTATAGGCGGTCAGACTGAAGGAATTAATGCCCTTGACATTAACGCACAAAACAATCCTTCGGCAGATACTTTTTCAATGTCTGGTTTAACATGGGCTTGTAATGATTTTCAATCTACCATATACAGCCATGATCTTACTCTTTTTACAATTACGGGGAGGGGCGCATCAACTACCATCAAGGGTATGCTACTGGTGCAAATTCTGTATTGAATCAAGCAAGAAAAGCTGCCAGAAATAAATTCTCCTTGACGGGTGAATCAAATGATCATGACATTTTCTTTGGTAACAATACGCAAGAAGTTCAGTATTGTCATCTAAATGCCAATCGCCACATTCCGGATTCATATACATTGTTGAATATAAATAATTGGGCGAATCAATCTCCAATCATCCTTATTCCTGCGCAATACGGCGGTTCTGTCATCACCGTAGACGACAACACATGTCCATCGCTTTTGATTTCAAAACAAAATCCAAAGTTGCTCATGAAACAAATCTCAGATCAAATAGGGTTTTTGGATAGTTTAAGGGATGAAGGTAATACTCAAAATCTGTTGGACCTCATTTCAATTGGAACCCAAGCAGCAATTCAAAATGGTTTATCCTATGCCTCACCTTATTTGTCCGATACCGTGTTGCTCTCTTTTATTGCTTCATATCCCAATTCTACTGATCTTGTGAATATTGTATTGGCAAATTCACCTGTAAGTGAAGTGGTTGGTCAAGCCATTGATAGTTTAAACCTTTCAACGGCAGTTCAAGATCAAATAGATTCTGCACAAACAGGAATTTCTCAAAGAACCCTTCTGAACTTTGAGATCAATTATCTCAAAGACGAATTCGAAGCAGTGTATCAATCGCGCATTCGTGAAGCACTTTTGGACGACGATTCTTCAGCGAACTTTAACAATTTAATTTCAATATTAAAGGAAGAAAACGACAGAGAACGTTTAGAACAGTTGCTTAAGATTTTGGCTACGATTAACGATACTGTGCAATTCGAAGACAGTCGAATCGATTATGTTGGACTTGATAATCACTGCCCTTACTTCTTGGAATATGTGGATATCCGAAAGCTACTTAGCCTCGATTCATCCACTTATGAAGCCATCCAAAATAATGCAAGCATTTCAGCAGAATTGATTGCTTTGAAAAACTACTCGCCCAATAAGGCGGTTGCAAATGATGCGAAATGTGTGCTTGAATTGAATGAGATTCTCTTGGAAATTCCATTTTTTGTGACTGACATGGCGAATTCTGCAATCAGTCAAAATGATGGAAGCAATCAGCCAAACATTGGCATGAAACAAAACAATGGACTTCTTGTTTACCCAAATCCTTCTTCGGGAAAAGTCAGCATTCAGTTTGAACAAATTTGTGATGGCACCTTGTCAATACAAGTATTTAGCTTAGAAGGGAAACTGACTGACACCTTCCATTCATCTTCCGCTCAAACACAGCAAATCGACTTAAATCACCTTAAGCGCGGTGTTTATTTCATTCACATTCAGCGAAATGAGGAGATCTTTGCGCCAGTGATGTGGGAGAAGTTTTAAATTACTCAAGAAAAAGATTTCAAGGGTCCAGCTTCGGTTGGACCCTTTTTTTTGCCATTACTTTTGGAGAAGATTCCGGAACAAAATCCAAAGTAAGGAACATGATTATCCTTTTGATATATCAACCATGCTCTCAATGTAATGTCATTTCTTCATGACCCTATCGGGGTCAAATCTCTGTAACCCATAGCGCTCCAAACGACCAATGACCCCATGGGGGTCAAATAAACCCGCAATCGATCATCAACGACTTACTTACGCGATCTGCTGAATCCCAATCCTCATGAAAAATCACCCTTATTGCATCCATAACTTTTGGGCATGAACCACAATTTCCTATCTTCGTAAAAAACCAATGCCATGTTAGCACCTTTCAACCTTCAGAAATGGATTGATGAGAACCGTGATCTGCTCAAGCCACCTGTGTCGAACAAAAACTTGTATGTCAATGCGGGTGATTTCATCGTCATGATTGTTGGTGGACCAAACGCGCGAAAGGACTACCATTACAACGAAAGTGAAGAGCTGTTTTTTCAAATTGAAGGAGACATCACTGTGCGCATTCAAGAAGATGGAAAAGCGCGCGATGTGGTGATTCATGAGGGAGAAATGTTTCTCTTACCCGGAAATACACCCCACTCCCCGATGCGCGGACCAAATACCGTAGGCCTTGTGATCGAACGCGTGCGCAAAGGAACAGACCTAGTTGATGGCTTGATGTGGTTCTGCGAGAAATGCAACAACAAGCTCAAAGAATACCGCTTTCCGTTGAGCAATATCGAGAATGATTTCATCCCACGATTTAAGGAATTTTATGGTTCAGAAGA
>JBDKGB010000046.1:0-9604 GCA_039798485.1 Bacteroidota bacterium | reverse complement strand
GGTCGAATGAACAATTGATAGGCTTTAATTGTCTTGCAAGTCAGTTTTTAGTACTTTTGAGTTCAATACAGAAACACTCTATTTTTATCATTTAAAACACACAAATTATGGCTTTCGAACTACCAAAATTGCCGTATGCGTATGATGCTCTTGAGCCGCATATCGACGCAATGACGATGGAAATTCATCACTCAAAACACCACAATGCCTACACAACAAACTTGAACGCTGCGGTTGCAGGAACGGAGTTGGAGGGCAAATCCATTGAAGAAATTTTAATGGCATGTAAAGATAAACCGGCCGTTCGCAACAACGGAGGAGGATTCTGGAATCACAATTTGTTCTGGGAAATCATGGCGCCAAACACGGGAGGTCTTCCAACAGGAGATTTGGCAGCTGCCATCGATGCCACATTCGGATCATTTGACGCTTTCAAAGAAGAATTCAGCAAAGCAGCAGCAACGCGCTTCGGTTCAGGATGGGCTTGGTTGTGTGTTGTTGGTGGAAAACTTGAAGTGTGCTCAACACCAAACCAAGACAACCCATTGATGGGTGAAGGTTGCCAAGGAACGCCAATCCTTGCGATTGATGTTTGGGAGCACGCATACTACTTGAAGTACCAAAACCGTCGTCCAGACTATGTGAACGCATTTTTCAATGTGATCAACTGGGACGAGGTGTCACGAAGATATGCTGCGGCGTTGTAAGCAGTAAACGAATAAAATAGAAAGAGCGGTGTCGATGATGTCGCTCTTTTTTTATGACCTTTCTCAAAAGTCATTTCCTCTCAATTTTGCTTTCCACTTTTCGGCGCTGATTGCAACAAACAGCAGCAGCACCGGCAAGTACGGATACACGTAGCGTTCTTCATTCATCCGCTGGAAAAAAGAAAGGTAGAATAGCGAGGCGAAAACGGCCAAAGCAAGCAATTTTAGTCGCGTATCCTTGGAACGTACCAGCACCCAGATGCCCGAAAGCAGTCCCAAAAAGATGAGGCCTAAGCTCACGACTTTCAAAGCGATTACTGCCCATGACTGTCGGTATGGCGCTTGAAATACATACAGATTCATCATGGATGTCCCGACAAGCTGCTTGAAACTTTTGAGTGGGGTAAGGATGAGGTGGTCAACTTTATGTGCTGCACCGAGTTTGTCGCGCACCTGACGGATGTTTTGAATCAAGCGCTTTTCTCCGGGTAAATAGCCATGCAATGTTTTTCCCGCATAGCTTTGTTGGTGCCATCTGAATTGCTGAAATTCTTGAAGAACGGGTTCAAGATCTTTTTGATAGCCTTTTGGCACCGTTTGCAGTACTTTTTCTCGTGCCAGTTGCGTGGTATCTCCCGAAAGCAAGCCCATGTTCCCGTGAAACACATCGCCACGGTATTCCCAAATGCGAAACAAATCCGTCATCTCTTGGTGGGGTGGGCGGTACAAGGAATTGTTGCTGGTCGAATAAATCGGATGGATACTTGGCCATTCGCCAATGATGGTCATGGTGCGCATTTGCCAAGCCGCGAAGGGTAGAAGTCCAAGGAGAAGTGCGAATGCTGCCTTTTCGCGTTTGATGGCGTAATACCCCAAAAGGATCAGTGGAAAAACAATGAGTTGTGGACGAATCATCACGAGGGCTGCTGTAGAAAACAAGAGCATGAGCCATTGATTTCTATCTGTTCGGATCAGCAAGGCATAGACCCATCCCAAAACGAAAAATGGCAAGACGGATTCAGACAACGTATAATAGACAAAGCCTGAAAAACAGGGTAGGAGTGCATAGATGGATGTTGCAATCAAACTTATTTTTTTCTCGGCAAACACGCGTAAAACTTTGTAAAAAAGCACGATGCTTCCTGTGAAAAGTAACAATTGCATGCATTTCAAGACCAGGAATGCGTGAGATCCACCAAGCGCCAATGCGATAAAATAGAGGATGCCGTATCCAGGTGTTCGGATGTATGCTTTTTCACCGGTGCTGTTGACATTCCATTCTCCTGTTTTCAGGAATTGTTCGGCCGGTGAAAAATAGCTGTATTCGTCTGCAGTGGTAATTAAACCTTGTTTATAGGGATAATTCGGTGTGAGAAATGTAAGATTGAATTCATTCAGCGCAATGGTAAGTGCCAGAGCGAAAAGGACAAGTATTCCAAGTTTCGTTCGGGCGCTCATGCACGTTTTTATGCGAAGGAAGGGATGTTTACCGCTTCAACCGCTTTAATTTCAGGGGCTACTTTTTTCACCGCCTCTTCCAAGCCTGCTTTCAGTGTCATCATGCTCATCGAACAATCACTGCACGCGCCCAAAAGACGAACACGAACAATGGCATCATCGGTGATATCTACCAGCTCCATGTCACCACCATCGTCGTTCAAGAATGGACGAAGTTGCTCCAAGGCACCCATTACTTTTTCGGTCAATTCTTGCTTGTTCAACATGGCTTAGTACTTTGACTGTTTTTTCTCACTGATCACTTTCAGCTCGCTGACAAAAGTAAGAACTAATTCGTCAAAGGCCTTTGCTGTGGGACTATTTTCTTGAAAAACGGCCGGACGACCTGCATCGCCTGCTTCGCGTACACTTTGTACCAAAGGAATTTGCCCTAAAAACGGAACATTCATGCCTTCGGCCAAATTTTTTGCACCATCGCGTCCGAAGATATAGTATTTATTTTCAGGTAGTTCGGCAGGGGTGAACCACGCCATGTTTTCGATGATCCCTACGATTGGCACTTTGGCGCCATCCATTCGGAACATGTTGATTCCACGTCGTGCATCGGCAAGTGCCACTTCTTGCGGCGTACTGACAATCACCACACCATCCAAAGGCAGCAATTGCAACAAGGACAAATGGATATCTCCTGTTCCCGGCGGTAAATCAATCAGCAAGTAATCCAATTCACCCCAATTTGCATCGGTAAACAATTGATTCAGTGCTTTCGCAGCCATTGGTCCGCGCCAAACTACCGCGTTGTCTTGTTCCGTAAAAAATCCAATGGAGAGCAATTTAATGCCGTGACTTTCAATGGGGTTGATCAATGGCTTTCCGTCAACATCCGACATGGTAGGACGTTCACCCACCACATCAAACATCGTCGGCATGCTTGGACCATAAATATCCGCATCGACTATTCCTACTTTATATCCTGATTTTGCGAGTCCACCAGCGAGATTTGCCGTTACGGTTGACTTCCCAACACCGCCTTTCCCAGAAGCGACAGCAACGATGTATTTAACATCAGGGAGAATTTTTCGGTGAACCTGTTTTGCTTCCGCAGGAATTGTTGCCACCTGACAATTGATCTGAACGCCATTTCCAAACACACGTTTCAAGTTGAAATCAACGGCTTCTTGCATGCGTTTTCGTGCGTGCAGTGCGGGATTTGAGACGTAAACAGTTAGTGTAATCGATTGGTTACCAACGTCAAGTCCTTCAACAAGATTAAGGGTGACAATATCTTTCTTCAACTCTGGCTCGGTGATTCCACCCAGCACCTCAAGCACATTTTCACGGTTCAGTTCCATGATATAAAATTAGTAAAGATGTTCTGATGTAAGAACGACTGAGGAGATGATTTGTTTAGCGGTTTTCTAAGGCCTTAAACGACTTGATGGATTTTGCCATCAGTACAGCGATATTTCTGCTGCAACCCTCATCTTTGCTGCGCAGTTCATAGGTGATGCCGTCAATGATTTTTTGCCCATAGACATGGTAGGACTTGTGTTCGACACCCACACTTGGGGACGCCTGTTTTGAGCCTCGTACAATCAAGGTGCGTTCGTACACAATCAAATCGCTGGATTGGTAGAGGTACTGAATCTTGAACATGGTCTGTTCCTTCAATTCTTTCTTTTTGTTGCTGACACGGTTTCTATAATCGCCAAAGTCTTCGATGAACAACATGAATTTTGCACCAAGGGTAATGCTCCAAATAAAGCTATCGGGGTGTTTCACCTCTGGACGTGTTGATGCACCAATGTTGGCTGTTTCATCGGGCAACATGATCATCGCTGGAATGTCGTATTGCTGCAGGGAGATTCCTCGAAATTCGTAGTAATCTTCATCCAATTTGACCGTTGATGCTTCTTTCGTCTCGTCCGTGTTTTCACACGCATTCATGCCTAGTAGTGCCACAGATAGCACTAAGGTTTTGCATGTAAAACGAAGCATGTGTGAAAGACTATTAGCCATAAAAACAGCCGGTTTTGAGATGAAATTTATGCGGTCACAAACAAATATACATAAGATTTGAACTTAAACTTAAACAAAATTTTCGCTCTGTTGTTTTAGGGTTTAACGTTAGGGATAATTCTCCCTTCGTTGAAGTGATTCACATGGCAGAATATAAGATTCGGGATTTAGAAGTGTTGAGCGGAATAAAGGCGCATACCATTCGTATATGGGAGAAACGCTACAATCTATTTTCTCCTGAACGTACAGATACGCAGATTCGCACGTACACCGATGACGACCTCACGCGGATGATCAACATCGCTATTTTGAACCGCTGCGGATTTAAAATATCTAAGATCGCCACGATGCCCGATGAAGAAATTCATCACCACGTGATGGATTGCAATGGGAAAAATGCTGAAGATGTGGCCATCGAACGCTTGATTGTGGCTTTAATTGAAATGGACGAGCGTTTGTTTCGTGATACCTTGAACGATTTGATTCAATCGGTTGGTTTGACGTTGACGTTTACGGATAAATTGATTCCATTTTTAGACCGCATTGGCATCATGTGGCTAGTGGGCACCATCAATCCGGCACAAGAACATTTCATGTCCAACTTGATCCGTCAAAAAGTGATTTCTGAAACGGATCGTTTGCCAATACCTGAGAAAAATACGGTGGATGCACTATTGTTCCTCCCCGAACATGAGCAACACGAAATCAGCTTGTTGTTTTACAACTTCATGCTACGCGACAGGGGCTTTTCTACGGTGTATTTGGGCCAAAGTGTTCCCTATGATGCCTTAAGCGCATGCATTGAACGACTTGCGCCTCGTACCATGGTGACGTCTTGGTTGACCGCTGTGGATGACAACTTTATGCACAGTTACTTTAAACGATTAAACTCAGACAACGCAACGATTCCCGTTCTTGCAGGAGGGATACAGGTGAACAATCGAAAAGACCTTGTGAAGGACTTCGTGCATGAAATCAAGGATTTGCCAAATCAAATTGAGGCGCTGCTTAGCTGATCATGATTCCTTTTTCGCCCAAAAGTGGAATGGGCTTCATCTTATCTTTCGTGATGGTTTCAGGCAAAAAGATGAATTTCTTGTCGTACATCACATTGTTTACCCAAAAGCTCACCCAATATTCATTGGACAACGCGAAAACATCTTCCATGATCGGTTCAATCTTCGCGGCTTCTTGAGGAAGAAGTACTTCCAGTGAATGACGAAGGGTTGACGTTTTTATTTTCTCTCCCGTATTGACATTTTCACCATAGCCTGTGCTTGTGATGATGATGCCTTCCATGATGTCATCTCGGAGATTTAAAAGATAGGCATAATACATTGTGTTGCCTTCTTCGTCGATCTGTTCAATGATCGCAACGCCTACCTTTTCAACCTTAGGACCAAGCAATTCTTCGCGCATACTTTATTTTTTAGATACCAACTCTCTTCCGATTTTTAAATAACGGAAGACGTCAATGGAATGTTCAACTTTGTTTAAATGGCGTTTGATAAAGCCACGATTTTGCATTTTCCCTTCCGGGATAAGGTAATTCTTGTCACGCTCATGGCCCAAACGAACGATAATTAACTTTTCATCGGGCACAGTGATGATGTATTGACCTTTCAGTCCACGGAAATAATGAACGGTAGCTTGCGGATCGAAGTACACCCATAGATGCAATCCATAGCGAAGATTCTTCCACCCTTCTTCTGTTCGGATGTTCGCGGGCTGTTTCGCTTCGTGCATGAAGCGCTCAGATACAATGCGTTTTCCATCAACGATTCCATCGTTCAACAGCAATTTGCCCAATTTGGCATAATCACGCGCAGTAGCATAAAAACAGCAGAACGATTTTTCGTCGCCATCGGCTTTATCCAAGGACCAATATGCGTCGCTTTCCATACCTAAGGGCTCAAGGATTTTCGTTCTGCAATAGTCGGAAACGGATTTACCTGTGGCTTTTTGCAATACAAAACCTAGCAATTGTGTATTTCCACTTTGGTAGTTGAACACTTTCCCCGGCTCCGCAACAACATGTTGACGTGTCACTAAACCATATAAATCAGTCCCGTAATACGATTCTGCATTTTCAGACAAGGGATTTTTCCCACTTTCTTCCCAGTCAAGTCCGGAAGCCATTTCAAGCAAATGTCGGATCGTGATCTTCTCTCTGCCTTTGGCATTGAATTCAGGGAGGTAAACACCAACTTTTTCGTCGAGACTTTTGATCTTTCCCTCGTCCAATGCGATACCAATCATGAGTGCAACAACGGTTTTAGTCGCTGAGAAGGCATTGCTTACTTTGGTTTTTGAGGCTTTGTCGTTGTAGTATTCGTACACGATTTGATCGTCTTTGATGACCAAGAAGGCCGTAGTACCAAGCGACTTCAAGTAAGAGAAATCGGCTTTACTTGGAGATTTGGTGTTGTATTCTTTGCTGTATTCCCAAGGTTTTGGATGCTGCGAATGCTTGAGTGTGCGGTAGTGGAATTTGTCCAAATCATAAATTCCAGGACCCATTCGACCTTGAAGGTAGGTTTGGTAAACACCTGAGTACAAATAGTACCTGCCTGAAAGAACTACAAATACATTAAAGAGCACTATAATGGCAATGACAATGTAGAAGAGCGTGCGCAGAAACCGTTTGATGGACTTTCCCATGATTATTCGGCGTAGGTGAAATTGAACTGTTCCGCCAATTTTTGTTTCAACACTTCAGTAACCTCTGCCATGTCCAAAACTCTTCCAAGTTCGTGTTGCATCGAAGTGACTGCTTTGTCGTCAATTCCACAAGGGATGATGTGAGAGAAATAGCTCAAATCTGAATTGACATTGAACCCAATGCCGTGCATTGTTACCCAACGCGAACTTTTCACACCCATGGCGCAGATCTTTCTCGGACGAGGGGTGTCTCCACCAATCCATACACCGGTTAAACCATCAATTCTCCCCCCTTCGATGCCAAACTCCTTCAAGGTTAAAATCACCGATTCTTCCAAAAAGCGCATGTATTTGTGTATATCAGTGAAGAAGTGGTCGAGGTCAAAAATGGGATAAACTACGAGTTGTCCGGGTCCGTGGTAGGTGATGTCTCCGCCGCGATTGATTTTGTAAAAGGTCGCATTGTTGGCATCAAGACCTTCCTCGTTTAACAGTAAATTTCCTTCGTCTCCACTTTTTCCAAGGGTGTACACGTGCGGATGTTCGCAGAAAAGAAGGTGATTTTTTGTCACGATGTCGTTTGCACCATTGCGAATTTGAATCTTCTCATTGATGGTGGTGTTGAACAACTGCTCTTGCATGTCCCACGCTTCTTTGTAGTCGATCAATCCAAGGGGTATGTACTGTACACGTGGCAACATCGTATTGAAGTGTTAAGGGTAATGGGTGTTTTGGCTGATTTCGAAAATTCCGAGATAGCAACCAAACACTACAAAGATAGGGAAAGCATGCATTGGGCGGTCCCCAATTCAATATTTTAGATGGGATAGTATGTGATTTCATCACCGCAATTCACTGCGAATTACTTTTTTAGAAAACGGGTTACATTGAAAGCCTTCCCTTTGAAAAAGTGTACTTTTGTCAAAACAAATTTCATGAAATCAAGACGCGCATCCGAAACCCTTTCCATCACCACAAAAGTTGTACTGCCCAATGACACAAATACCTTGGGTAATTTATTTGGTGGACAGTTGCTTGCATGGATGGATGTAATCGCCAGTGTTTCGGCACACCGCCACAGCAAACGTGTTGTTGTGACCGCTTCGGTAAATAATGTGTCATTTCAGAAACCCATCAACCATGCATCGATTGTGACCTTGGAAGCCAAGGTATCGCGTGCGTTCAGTTCTTCGATGGAGATTTTTGTAGATGTCTTTGTGGAAGATGCCATTACTGGTCAACGCGAGAAATGCAACGAGGCCATTTATACGTTTGTGGCGGTAGACCAATACGGTGCGCCCATTCAAGTGCCTGAACTCATCCCTGAAACAGAGGAGGAAAAGGAACGTTATGAAGGCGCTTTGCGCAGAAAACAATTGAGTCTAATTCTTGCAGGAAAGATGAAGCCATCGGAAGCTACAGAATTGAAGAAATTGTTTTTGGGCGAGGAATAAAATTAGTGCGCTTGCTCTGATCGCACGATTAAATCCTCAGCGATGGCATCGGCATTTTGCAAATGCATGCAGTTGAAGTGCTTTTTTGGACAGGCTTGATATCCAATCTTTGAGCACGGACGACACGGCAATCCTTCCACTTGATGGACGCTGTATTTTTCGCTGTGGTTTGGATAATACGGATACATTCCCAACGCTGGAACGGTATTTCCCCAAACACTCACAATCGGTACATTGAAACACGCCGCGATGTGCATCATGCCTGTATCTCCTGTCAATAGGGTAGCACTTTGTGAAACCACGGATGCCGATTGCATGATGTTCAATGTGCCACAGGTGTTTATGATGGATGAATGAGCGCTAAGATCACAGATTTTTTCCGCCCGCTCTCGGTCTTCTGGTCCTCCAACAAGAAGAACAGGAAGTTTCAATTGATCAATAATTTCAGCAATGAGTTTCTCTGGCATCCGTTTGGTGCTGAATTGCGCACCAATGGCCACGGTGATGTACGATTTCGCTTCAACGCCAAATTGCGCCTTGGTATCGATCTGATCTTTTTCGGCAATGAATACTTCTCCAGGCGAGTGGTCGGGAACAATGTTTAGTGGAGCAATGGCTGCGTAATAGCGATCCACCACATGCACGTTTGGCAGCGTATCTTTTTTGAAATTGACCAACCACCATTTCTTTACATTCAACTTGGAAAAGCTGCTTGATGGGCGCTTTAACGCAAATTTCAATCGTAGTGTGCGAATGTTCTTGTGTAAATCAATGATGAGGTCGTAACGTTCCGCCTTCAATTGTGGAATGACTTCACGGATGTCTTTGTCGAACGCAAAGAGGCGATCGATGTGTGGATTTTCAGCGAGAAGGGAAGCGTACGATTTTTTGGTCAGGTAGTGAAGTTCGAGATCTGCTCGTTGCGCTTTAATGGCGCGAAGAAGGGGAGTCGTTAGGACGATGTCACCAATGGAGCTGAAACGAACAATCAGTATTTTCACGGGATAAAGGTATTCATTTCACTGTAAATCAGAGTGACTTGTAGTGTGCATAGAGCAAAGACATAAGTGCATGGCACCTCATTTTCTCTGGTCCTAGGTGTTTGTTATCGAAGGTGTTTTCTTGAAACATTTTTCCATCCATGTGGTAGGTGAAATGTCCTTTAGGGGTCACCCAACCGTATCCGCGAATGACTGTGTGCAATGCAAATTGAGGGACATTTGGGTTGAATAGATCCTTGCTCCACGGGTAGCGCTTCACATCGCCGTGCATTTGACGAAGTAAGGTGGTCGCAATGTCCGATTG
>JBDKGB010000045.1:0-19302 GCA_039798485.1 Bacteroidota bacterium | reverse complement strand
GATTATAACGTACTTCCAAATATAAATAAAAACTTATGATTAAGAATGTCGAATTTTGAAAGAATTTAATTCACGAGAATCGGAAGATTAAAACCGCAGCGCTATGGATTTTTCAGGACGTAAAATCATCATTGCCACGATGCACCGAAAAGAGGAAGTCATTGCTCCACTTTTATCCTCAGAATTGGGTTTGCTTCCGTTTATTGACAATTCTTTAGATACAGACCTCTTCGGAACGTTTACGGGAGAAGTTGAACGGGTAAAAGATCCCATAAGTGCCTTGCGTGATAAATGCATGAAAGCTTTAGAAATAAGTGGTTGCGACCTGGTAATTGGAAGCGAAGGATCTTTTGGACCGCACCCATTCCTTTACTTCACACCTGCCGATGATGAACTTTTACTATTCATTGACACAAAAAATGACCTTGAAATTATTGAGCGTGAATTGAATACATCGACAAATTTCAATTCAATGCATGTCGAAAACCTCATCGACTTGTTGGAATTTTCGGAAAAAGCCTTGTTTCCGAGCCATCATTTGATCTTGAGAGCCCAAAACAATGAAAAGACATTCTTAGAAAAAGGAATCCACGAAAAATCTGTCTTGATCGATCATTTCAACCATTGCTTGGAACATTTTGGTGGGGCAACCGTCGAAACGGACATGCGCGCAATGTGCAATCCAACACGCATGCAAAACATAGCCCTAGCGACTGAAAAATTGATCCGTAAAATCAAATCACATTGTCCAAATTGCAACACTCCGGGATATAGCATTACCTCATCTATCCCGGGGCTGCCCTGTCATTCCTGCATGAAACCCACAAAATCAACCTTGTATCATCGCTACAGCTGCTCAAAGTGTGGGCAGCTAGATGATCGAATTTTCCCCTATGAAAAGGAATTTGAAGACCCAAGCTATTGCGATTTCTGTAACCCTTAATCCGATGAAATGATCACAAATGACTTAGAGCTGACGAAGATTTTTCTTGACAATGAATACATCATTGGATTGCCAACGGAGACCGTGTATGGTTTAGCTGGAAACATTTACAGTGAAAAAGCAATCAAATCAATTTTCGAATTGAAAGGTAGACCACTTTACAATCCGCTCATTGTGCACATCAAGAACAAGAATGCGCTGTCCTCTGTCGCGCTGAACATTCCAGATGCGGCCTATCACTTGTCAGAAAAATTTTGGCCTGGTCCTTTAACGCTCATTCTCCCCAAACGTTCCAGTATCAGTGATTTGATTACTGCAGGTAAACCAACAGTAGCTGTTCGCGTTCCCAATCATGAAAGAGCTTTGGCATTGCTAGACATATTGGATTATCCTTTGGCGGCACCAAGTGCAAATCCATTTGGTAGTATAAGTCCAACTACCTCAGAACATGTACACGATTACTTTGGACGATCACTACCCATCATCCTTGAGGGTGGAGCTTGTAGGAAGGGCATCGAATCGACCATCGTAGGCTTTGACAACAATCGTCCGATCATTTACCGTCTGGGATCACTTTCGGTTGAGGAAATAGAAGATCACTTGGGAATGAAGCTTGAATCTACACTTAAAAACTCAGGGGTACCCGAGGCGCCTGGAATGCTCTCAAAACATTATTCTCCGAGAACACCTCTCCTGTTGACCAACGACCTGAATGACCTATTGGCAGAACAAGTGCATAAAAAAGTAGGTGTATTGAGTTTTGGAAATGAGCGTTTGGATCATCCTCACGAACATCATCTTGTTCTTTCAGCTGAAGAGAATCTGAATGAAGCCGCTTCAAAGTTGTATGCTGGGTTACATCAACTCGATCAACTTCAACTTGATGTTATTGTCGCGAAGTTATTTCCTGAAAAGGGCTTAGGAGCAACCATCAATGATCGGCTTCAACGTGCAGCCAAACAATAAGTTGAAAATTTAGGTTTTTATTAAAGACGCACATTCATGAAGACTTTCATTCGACAAGCGACCATCGTCAACGAGAACTGTCAATTCGTCTCAGACCTTCTCATTTCAAATGGACGGATTGATAAAATCGCTCCTACCATTCAAGTCGATGAAAAAGTAAACGTAGTTGAGATTGATGCAGAAGGCTTGCTGCTCATTCCGGGAATGATTGATGATCAAGTACATTTCCGTGAACCTGGATTAACTTGGAAAGCAGATTTGTTTTCAGAATCGAAAGCGGCTGTTGCTGGCGGAATAACATCCTTCATGGACATGCCCAACACCATTCCAAACGTCCTCACCCAAGAACTCCTTGAGGAAAAATACCAACTTGGTGCACAAAAATCTGTCGCGAATTATTCCTTTTTTATGGGGATTTCGAAAGGGAATTTAGAGGAGGCGCTGAAAACCAACACAGAAAATGTTTGTGGAATCACCGATGATGGGTTGTATTTTGACAACGATGAAGGGATTTTGGCCAATTACCCAGAATTCTTAGAACAGCTCTTTTCGCGCACTGAAACCCTTGTCGCACTGCATTCAGAAGATGATACCATCATTCGAAAGAATACTGAAAAATTCAAAGAAATCTTTGGTGATGACATTCCACCTGAATACCATAGTGTCATCAGAAACACTAAAGCCTGCGCTATAGCGACGAAACGTGTATTGGACCTGGCCAAGTCAAAGGGAAATCGTTTGCATTTCTTCCACATTTCATCCGCCGAAGAAGCCCTTTTATTTGAACCATCGACAGACCTAAGAAACAAACGAATTACAGCAGAGGCTTGTGTTCATCACTTGTTCTTTAATGTCAACGATTATGCATCTCTAGGAAACAAGATCAAATGGAATCCATCCATTAAATCTTCAATTGACAATACCCTACTGATTGATTGTCTCCATATGAACCGCTTGGACATCATTGCTACAGACCATGCGCCGCATACGATAGAAGAAAAGTCAGGGAATTATTTTCAGGCAAAATCTGGTGGTCCTTTGGTGCAACATGCCCTACCGGCCCTTTTGGAACTATACCACAAGGGAAGTCTTTCGCTCGAAAAAATCGTTGAGAAAACCAGTCATCATGTAGCCGAAATATACCGCATCAAGGAAAGAGGCTACATCCGAGAAGGGTATTATGCCGACCTCGTTTTGATTGATTTGCAAGCCCCATGGGAAGTAAAGAAAGAAAACATACTCTCTAAATGCGCTTGGTCCCCATTTGAAGAGATGACCTTTACCTCAAAAATCAAGAAAACTTATGTAAACGGAAAATTGGCCTACGACGATTCGGTTCAGATTCAGGCCGAAAAAGGAAAACGTTTGCTTTTTGAAAAAATACGCTAAAACAGAATTGGATGAACTTCGATGTATTACTGACCAATTTAACCAATCCAACATTACTCTTTTTTCTTCTCGGGATTCTCGCTGCGCTGCTTAAAAGTGATTTGGAAATTCCCCAATCCTCATTTAAGTTCATTTCCTTGTATTTGCTCTTTTCCATTGGATTTAAAGGAGGACAGGAACTTTCGCACAGTGCAATAGATGCGAGTGTCATCAAGGCATTACTTTTTGGATTTTTAATTGCCGCGATCATACCGCTTTACACTTTTTTTATTTTAAAACGGAAACTATCACCGACAAATGCAGGTGCAATCGCAGCAGCTTATGGATCTGTCAGTGCGGTAACCTTCGTTGCAGCAACATCTTTTTTGGAATTTCAGCACATTCAATTTGGCGGACACATGGTTGCCGTAATGGCACTGATGGAGTTTCCCGCTATTGTCGTTGGCGTTATTCTACTCAAAAAATACGAAACGCAACAAGATGAAAAGATCAGCATTAAATCGACACTTATACATTCCATTAGCAACGGTTCCGTACTTATGATTGTTGGTAGCCTTGTCATCGGCTACATTTCAGATGATAAACAAGCATTGGACATAAAACCATTTACAACAGACATTTTCAAAGGTTTTCTGGCCATTTTCTTGCTGGAGATGGGGATTACAACGGCGAAACGATTTTCAACATTTAAAACAAATGGATGGTTTGTCTTTGTTTTTTCCCTGATCATTCCTTGCATCAACGGCTGCCTCGTGGCCATTCTAAGTGGGTTCGTTACCCATGACATTGGCAATCGGTTTGTATTCGCCATTTTAGCGGCAAGTGCCTCCTACATTGCTGTACCTGCGGCGATGCGGCTTGTGGCTCCCAAAGCAGATCCTGGACTTTATATCCCCATGGCATTGGGCATTACGTTTCCGTTCAATATCACTGTAGGTATGCCGCTCTACTTTGCCTTGGTAACAAACACTTAAAAGCCTAATTGAAAGCATCAAATATTCCAAATAATCCATTCGACCATTGTCTGACTCTATTTCTAGAACCTGGCAACTTGATGGATAACGTCAAATAGAACGTTCGACCATTTCCTGGCAATAGACCTGGACCAGGATAACCTGTAGAACGTCGTGTGGCATACTGCGCATTTGTTAGGTTATTGACCCCTAATTTCGCAGAAAAAGAAGCATTCATCCTGTAGTGAACTGAAGCGTCAGCGACAACGTACGACGCTATTTTTCCTACAGTCGCAGCAGCATTGGGCAGTTCCGTATTTGCCGCATCTGTATAAACCTGATCGACAAAGTTCGATTGAACATGAACTCCAAAAGACTTGTACACATAGGATAAACCTGAACGAAGCGTATGACGCGGTGCGTTTTCCACACGCTTTCCTTCAATGGATAATAAAGGATCATTTGCAATTACAGGATTGTTCCATAAGGTGTAACGTGCATCAATGAACGTGTAATTCACAAATGCTTGCAAGCTGCCAAAGCGTTTATTCTTTGTGAGCAATTGCAGCACATCCAATCCCACAAAAGACTCAACTCCCTTACTGAATGACGTCCCAATGTTTGTTTTAAACGGAACACCATCCACGACGATCGCTCCAATGCGATTTTCATATTTCAAGGCAAACACGCCAACATCAAACTGTATACAATCGAAAAACGTCCCTCTATATCCCAAATCCACATTGAATCCACTAGCGTCCTTTAAATTTGGATCTACAATTTCTGTGGTTCCTGATGGGATTTGTTCAGAAAATGTGGCAGGGCGGTAACCTTGACTCATGTTCGCGTAAACATTCGAATTCTTTGTTGCCGACCACTGAAATCCTAAGCCGAAGAGTACAAAAAGTCTATTCCGTTCAATGTCAATTGCTTTTGACGTTAAAGCTGGACTGATATATCCTGAAGCTCCGGTGTAAATGTATTCCAAACGCGCACCTGGAGTGATTGATATGCGTTCACCAAGTTGAAAAAGATTCTCCACATAAACGGAAGCATTTTTGGTCGTCAAATTCATATCCTTTCCCCACAATTTGCCTGAAATGGAATCAGTCAAATCCAGACAGAAATCACTTCCTGTGGTTCCTATGCCTTGTTGTTTTCTGTCTGTATGTCCTTGATAGATGCGACCACCAATCGATAGGGCTTGCTTTTGACCGAACAATTTATAGGAATACAACAAGCGCAATTCGGCACCAAAATTCAAGTAGGAATCGCGATCTACTTGCCTAGGATTGTAAGTTCCCAAGCTTCCATTCAATGTATCCTCAGTGCTAATCGGCTTGATAAATCCAACACTGTTTCGTTCAGCGATCGTACTGAAGAATTTGAGTGAGGCCGACACGTTTTTATTCGATAGATAGTTTAACGTTGCACTAGCCAGATTCCAAGGTGTACTCATCCAGTTTCTCGAGCGATGAGACATTTTTGGATTGAATTCAAATTGTTCATCAGTCAAACCACCCGCCTGCTGATTGAGATTGTTCATATTGGTGTAATCTACGCGCAGATTCCATCGCGAAGAAAACGTGTACGAAGCGGTAAAATATGCTGTACGCGTTTTATAGTAACTATTCTCTCTCCACCCATCCGCAGTACGGTAATGAAAGAAACCGTAATATGCCCATTTCTTATATATTCCTCCAATCGCATTGTAGGAGTTGTACATCCCATAACTGCCGATGGTTTGACTCGATTCTACCGACAAGGGTTTGTTTCCAAGTGATTTTTTCGTGACATAATTGACAACTCCACCCAGTTGAGGTCCAAACTGAAGCGATCCCGCACCGCGAATGATTTCAATGCGTTCCAAGGATTCAGATGGCGGTGTGTAATACGTTTCTGGATATCCAAAAGCCTCTGAACTTATGTCGCAGCCGTTTTGGCGCATATTGAATTCCCACGAGCGATTTGGACTTAGTCCGCGTGCTGCAATGCTCGTTTGAATGCCTGATCCATCATTCTCCCAAATGGACAACCCGGGAACTCTGGAGAAAATCTGTCGAACATTGTTCGTCGACAGGTCTGCTGATGATTGATCCAGTTGAATGATTTCCGTTTTTTTTCCAGCATAAATCAATGTTCCCAAGGTCTTCGGCAAAAAGAAAATCGACTTTTTCTGAAAAATAGTTACCTCTCCTATTTCTGCGGTTTTTAAAGAATCTTTTCTCGTTGAATCTTCAAGAACCGCAGCACTTACTTGAGCACTCAAAACATGAACTGCAGAGATAAATAGGCTTGAAAGAATGATTTTTTTCATGATACAAAGGAAATTCATTCGTGCTTGGTGACTATACCTAGAAAATGGTATTTAGAATGATTCTTAATAAGTATTACTTTTAACTTCATAAGTTAATGTTATGAACTCAACCAATTCTTACCATTTCATCTTTTCACCTCAGAAATTCTATCTTTGTTCAGATGACACAAAATCTTCTTCAAGCAATCAAATCAAAGCGTGCTGAAATAACAGTTACACTTATTTTTTTGCTGATCTATTGTTTGGTGTCTTTTGTGAATCACATCAACTTTCGCACGAGTTCTTTGGATTTAGGTATGTTCAACCAAGCCTTGTACTCTTTTTCTCACGGGAAAATGAACTACTTCACCTTGGATTTGAGTGGCAAAAACCCCATGTACTTTGCGGATCATTTCTCACCGCTTACCCTGCTTTACACTCCTTTTTACTTCATTTTTGGTTCTTGGACCTTGTTGATTGTTCAAATTGCTTCCATAATTTTCGGAGCAATTGGCTGCTACAAAGTAGCGCGATTGAAAATCCCGACCATGAAATCTAAGTGGTTGGTGCTTTTGTTTTTCTTCGCACAGTGGGCTATAATTTCAGCTTTGGCCTATGATTTCCACAACAACGTTGTGGCTGCCATGCTTATTCCTTGGTTCTTTTATTACCACTTGACAAAACGTCCTTGGGCTGCCGTAGGAATTTTTCTATTGGTGCTCATCGCCAAAGAAAATATGGCCTTGTGGATGTTCTTCATTCTCGCTGGTATGGTCGCGTCGCGTGGATTTAAAGCGTGGAAAGAAAACCTGAAATCGGCCCTGAAATTTGAAATTCCATTGATGTTGGTGTCACTTGTTTATTTCTACGTTGTCGTTTCGAAGATTATGCCGATGCTTAGTCAAGGTGAAGCGCTGAATCAAATCGCACGCTTTGGTAAGTTAGGCACCAGCATTCCTGAAATTGCGAAGAACGTTCTACTTCATCCGATCGATACGTTTAAGTTGCTCTTTTGGAGTCAACTCACAGATCCTTTGTCCTATGGGATTAAAAAGGAGCTGCACCTTGTTGTTTTCTTTTCTGGAGGATTTGCTTTGATCATGCGTCCTGCCTATTTGTTGATGTTGGTGCCTATTTACGCACAAAAATTATTCTCTGACAACATGGGGATGTGGGGCATAAACGGGCAATATTCGATTGAATACACACCAATCATCGCTTTGGCCATGATTGACTTAGCGGTAAAATTAAAGACAGATAAACAGCGTATGATCCTTTGGTCGAGCGCCGGATTCTTGGCTGTTCTTGTCAATTTCATCACCCTGAAGGAACGCACTTCCTTTTGGTATGAGGCCACTACGCACGATTTTATGAAGAAGTCTCATTACGATTCTGGTCGATTAAACATTGGCTATGCCAACGCAATTGTGAACGCGATTCCGGAAAACATCCCTGTTTCCTGCTCCCCTTGTTTTGGACCTCGACTGGCAAATCGAGAAAAGCTATACCATTTTCCAGTTATCCAAGATGCAGAAGTCATTGTATTGATTCAAACAACAAGAAGTACATATCCTGTTAATCCTGAGCAGCAAGCCGAAATTGTGAAGCAGTTGATTGACTCCAAACAATTTAGGGTTCGTTCCAATAAACATGACATTCTTGTCTTGGAGCGTATCGCCACGAACAAACCTACCAATTAAGTGTTTTAGAAGCAATGAAACAATTCGAAATTCCTTCATTTTACAAATCACCCATCATCAGTAAGGTGAAAGCCCTGCGCAAAGAAAGCGACCCTCGAAAAAAAGACTTCACCCCCACTTTATTGGACTTCGGAACTGTACGGTTTTACATCGCGCGTCACTTTGGATTTTGCTATGGCGTAGAAAACGCCATTGAAATTTCATACAAAGCGATCAGCGAAAATCCTGGGAAGCGCATTTTCTTGATCTCCGAAATGATCCACAATCCTGCGGTAAACTCAGATTTATTGGACAATGGCATTCGGTTTTTACAGGATACTGATGGAACGCAACTTATTCCTTGGAGTGAATTAACTCCTGAAGATGTTGTCCTAATTCCAGCGTTTGGAACTACCGTTGACATTGAAAATACATTGCTGAAAATCGGCGTAAATATAGAACGCTACAATACCACCTGTCCCTTTGTTGAGAAGGTTTGGAACCGCTCCGAAAAATTGGGCAAAGACAAGCATACCATCGTCATTCACGGCAAATACAATCACGAAGAAACGCGCGCCACCTTCTCGCACAGTGCACAAAATTCACCTGCACTTATTGTGAAAAACATGGAAGAGGCTATTTTTCTCGGCAATGCCATTTTGGGAAAGTGCTCAGAAGCAGAGTTTCATGCCTTTTTCAACGGAAAATGTACGCCAAATTTCTCCTTTGAAAATGATTTGGAAAAAATAGGCGTTGTGAATCAAACAACCATGTTGGCGACCGAGACGCAAGAAATAACAGACTATTTGCGTGATGTCATGGTTCAAAAATATGGTGAAGCTCAGCTTAAAGAGCACATCGCAGATACACGTGACACGCTGTGTTACGCGACCAATGACAATCAGTCGGCAACCTACGGGCTTATGGAAATTGAAGCTGATTTGGCGATTGTCGTTGGCGGTCACAACAGTTCAAACACCACGCATCTCGTTGAATTGCTTGAGCAGAAGTTCACCACCTATTTCATTGAATCAGAACACGAACTGCTCAATGCGACCGATATTCAATCCTACGATATTCATTCAAAATCAGTCAATATACATTCTGACTACCTGAGCACAGGTTCGAATAGCCCTACAATCATCCTCACTTCTGGTGCTTCATGTCCTGATGCGGTAGTTGATCGAGTGATACAACGAATCCTAGAATTCACAGGAGCAACGCATACGATTGAAGAGGTTTTAGAGAATTTGCATTGATTCTTTCAAGGTTACACCTTTGATTGGTCAGATTTGGCTACATTTATGGTGATTTCGTAATGAATGGAACGCTTCATCAACATTCTCATTATTGACTGCAACGATCAGCACAGACGTGGATTGAAAGAAATCTTGACTGGTGGTGGCAACAACATTCTATTTGCGCAAACTTTGGCAGATGGGAAGGCATTGCTTCAACAAAAGGAAATTGGGATTCTTCTCATCAACATCGACGAAATCGGGGCTAGTCCTGAAGATCAATTGGCTGAAATAAATGCACTTGGTCAAGCAAAAAGCCTCTACAAAATTGCGCTTACTGAAAATCCCGAGGCTGGAGCGCGCATGATCAAAGCACACAACCACGGCGTGATTGATTTTATCAGTTATCCAGTGAATCCGGCCTTAGTCAAAGCCAAAATTGATGTATTCAAAAGTTTATATTACAAAGATTTAAGAATCAATCAGCTGCTTAGCAACATCTTTCCAACAACTGTGCTGAACGACTTAAATACGCACAATAAATTTTCACCAAAGCGCATAGAAAATGGCGTAGTTCTCTTCACGGATTTCATTGATTTTTCCGTGAAGGCGAAGAAGATGAAGCCAATACGTCTGTTGAAAAGCCTAGAGCATTATTTCATTCAGTTTGATGAGATTATGCGTCTTTATAAATTGGAGAAAATAAAAACGATTGGGGATGCATATATGGCGATTGGTGGTGTAACCGAGGATGTTCGGGAGCCCGCTGTACGCGCTTGTCTCGCAGCTCTGGAAATTCGAGATTTCATGCACAATGAGCGCGACATTGCCAAGGCTTTGAAGCGCGATTTTTGGGAAATACGCATTGGATTGCACATGGGGCCTCTCGTGGCGGGAATCATTGGCACAAACAAAATCAGTTTCGATGTTTGGGGTGATACGGTGAATATAGCTGCTCGGGCCGAACAAGGATCCAATTCAGGCTGCATTACCGTAACATCTTCCGTTGCTCAGGAAATCCAAGATTACTTCGAATTGGAATCGCGCGGCGAAGTCCCTATCCACAAACGCGGTGGCAACATTGAAATGTTCTACTTGAAAGAACTAAAAAATGAGCACTGCCTCTATGGAGAAGGCAAAATAGCTTCGACAGCCCTACGCATGCATTGCGGACTTTCGCCGATTGACTTTGAACATATGCGCAACGACGTCGTAAATCGGCTTAAAGCACTTTTACCCGAAGATGTCATCTACCACGACGTGTCGCATACATTGAATGTAGAAAAGGCAGCTGAACGCTATGCACGCCTCGAAGGGATTGATGAAGACAACATTCTTTTGTTGCGCACGGCAGCGCTGTACCATGATACAGGATTCATTCTTCAATACCACCACAATGAAGAATTTGCCATACAGATGGCTGAAAGTTATTTACCTAGATTTGGATATTCGGAAGAACAGATTGCTCTGATTTCAGACATGATTCGCGCCACTGAATCGCACCAAGAGCCGCAAACACTAATGGCTCAAATCATGTGCGATGCCGATCATGACTATTTAGGAAGAGCCGATTACTATACCATTGCCAACAAATTGAGGCTCGAACTTGAGAACAACAATGTGCACATGACGGATATAGAGTGGATTGAATTTCAATTGCGCTATTTAGACAATGTGCACCGCTATTATACAGAAACAGCGCAAAACATTCGGTTGATTGGAAAAAAACAACGCATCGCTGAGTTGAAGATGCAACTTGAAAACTTGAAAAAAGACGTATGAAAATTTACACAAAAAAGGGAGATTCGGGCAATACAGGATTGATTGGTGGGACCCGAGTTCCGAAAAGTTCATTGCGCATCGAAGCCTATGGCACTATCGATGAGCTGAACTCATGGATCGGCGTTATGCGAGACCAAGCCATTGATGCCCAATATGTCAAACAGCTAATCGAGATTCAAGACCGTTTGTTTACGATAGGTTCGAGCTTGGCCTCAGATCCAGAAAAATCGAACATGAAGATTCCTGATCTTCTGGAAAGTGACATTGAGCAATTGGAGAAATGGATGGACGAGATGGACAGTCAGTTGCCAGAAATGCGGTTTTTCGTCTTGCCAGGTGGAAATCAATCTGTCTCGTTTTGTCACGTCGCACGTTGCGTTTGCAGAAGAGCAGAACGCATCATTGTAGATCTTCATTCACATGAATTTGTTGCAGAAATTGTGATGAAGTATGTCAACAGACTCAGTGATTACATCTTCGTGTTGTCCCGCAAAATAAGCCAAGATTTGACTGTTGAAGAGCAACCCTGGAAGCCCCGCATGTAAGGAGAAGATAGAAATATTAAAAATAGTTGTCATCTTTTTCATTCTAAATTTGGAACAATTGAAATAAAATCTATTTTTGCGCAAAATAACCATTTAACACAAAGGACAATGTACTGGACACTTGAATTGGCATCCTACTTAGAAGATGCACCTTGGCCGGCATCGAAAGACGAATTGATTGACTTCGCGATCCGTGCTGGGGCGCCACTTGAGGTAGTTGAAAACCTACAGGACCTTGAAGATGAAGGAGATATTTACGAAAGTATTGAAGAAATCTGGCCTGATTACCCATCACAGGAAGACTTTCTCTTCAACGAAGATGAATACTAAGAATCTACAAATCCTGCCGTAAAGCAGGATTTTTTTTTGTTGAGACAAGGCAGACAAATGCCAAGCTGCGCTGTAAGACTTGAAATCAATACTGAAGTAATTTTTATTTGTAAATCGCAATTTATAACTCGTAACTCGTAACTCGTAACTCGTAACTCGTAATTAGTAATTAGTAATTAGTAATTAAAAACTCCCAACTTCCCAACGTTGAACTACCTCGGTCATCTTTATTTCTCGAACAACGACACTGATCTGATGCTCGCCAATCTTTATGGCGATTTCGTCAAAGGCAGTCATCTAGAGGCTTATACAGTGAGCGTGCAAACTGGCGTTCGTCTACATCGTTCGATTGACAATTTCATCGATACACATCCCGATGTACTTCAATTAAAACGTTTACTTTACGAGGATTTACCAAAAGTTAGTGGCGTAGCGATAGATCTTTATTTTGATCATTTACTCGCAAAAAACTGGTCAAATTTTCATGAATTATCACTGACTGATTTTCTTGACCGTTTTTATAGCTGTGAAACACCATCTATCGCGAATTTCTCAACTGAATTTCTGAATTTTATTCATGCCATGCGCATCCACAACTGGTTGAGCCACTATCCAACAGAATACGGCTTGAGAAAATCCTGCGAAGGTGTTTCATCTAAAATAAGCTTTCCAAATCGACTGAAGGAAGGACATCTCGTCTTTAAAAAATACGAAGAAGACATCACCGAATGTTTTAAAAAATACATGCTCGATGCCATGGAATACTTCAACGTGAAGCCCGTTTAACGCAAATTGGCTGTTCACTTATTTGTGGGATTTTTGAAATAATCGTACTTTTCACCTCATGAACAGAGGATTTTCAATGAATTTCAAACAACTTGGTCGCCTTTTCGGGTTGATTTTGCCTCTTTTCGTTTTGCTGTTGTTAAGCTCATGTGATCGTCCAAAATCAAAGCAGTTAAAAGGCGATGAGACCTCAATTCGGGCCATCGATCTACCGGAAATCACAGAAAAAGGAAAGTTGACGATACTTGCCGAGAACAGTTCTATTTCGTTCTTTATCTACCGTGGGAAAAAGATGGGCTTTGAATACGAGCTGCTGAAAGAATATGCCCACCATTTAGGTGTCGATATCGAAGTGAAGATTGTACGAAATCTAGACAATATGATCGGATTGTTGAATGCGGGAGAGGGTGATTTGATTGCTTGTAACTATAGCAAGAATCCGAATCGCATGAAGTACATTGATTTTACCAAGCCGTACATGCATACCCCTTTGGTTTTGGTGCAACGAAAGCCTGACGGTTGGGAAAAAATGCATCCTGACAAAGTCAACAAAAAAATGATTCGGGATTTGCTGAAGCTTGCTCACAAGAAAATTCCTGTGTGGCGAAATTCATCCTACTATTTGCGCTTGATTAACCTCCAAGATGAGATTTGTGATTCCATTTATATTCAGGCGCAAGACGGTAAAAAAAGTACCGAAGAGATGATTGAGTTGGTTTCTGAAGGTGAAATCGATTTTACGGTTGCAGAGAAAAATGTGGCACTCATCAATCAACGCTTTCTCGAAAACATCGACATCAAAACATTTTTATCGGTAGATCAAAAAATTGGATTCGGAATCAGAAAAACTAGCCCACTACTCAAAGCATCATTCGACCAATGGCTTTCAAAATTCAAACAGAAGAAAGCTTTTAAACACATTTATGCCAAATACTTCATCAAAGAAGACCTCACTGTGCAGGCGCAATATGGCTTATCAAGTCTGAAAGGACAATTGTCGAACTACGACAAAATCTTCAAAAAAGCAGCTAAAAAATACGACTTCGAGTGGTTGTTACTGGCTTCGGTATCTTACCACGAATCGCGTTTCAATCCAAATGCACGCGGCTTTGGTGGCGCCTACTCCATCATGCAGTTTATGCCTGGAACCGGTCCGAAATTTGGGGTTTATCCCAACTCACCCGTTGAAGTTCAAATCAACGGAGGTGCCAAAAAACTCGGGAAAGATTACCTTTCGTGGGAGATGATTCCAGATCGAGATCAACGCGAGAAATTTACACTGGCCACCTACAACGCTGGACGTTCACACATCGAAGATGCACAACGTTTGGCAGAAAAGCACGGAATGAACCCTTTACGCTGGGACGACAATGTTGAGGTGATGATGTTGAACCTCTCGAAAGCTGAATACTACCGTGATCCTGTGGTGAAAAACGGTGCTTTGCGCGGTGCACGTACCTACCGCTATGTGCGAAAGATCTATGCACAATACCTTGAATGGAAGACCATTTTCAATTGACCAAAATGAAACGATTGTTGGTTGTTGGCGGACCTACTGCCGGTGGTAAGACTGCTCTGAGCATCGCCTTGGCAAAGCATTTCAAAACTGTGATCCTCTCCGCTGATTCGCGTCAGTTTTATAAAGAAATGTGCATTGGAACGGCCAAACCAAGTACTGAAGAGCAAGACGGCATCCCCCATTTTTTTATTGACTCTCATTCCATCCATGATGCGCTCACTGCGGCAAAATATGCAAACCAAGCACTGGAGGTGTTAAATCGCCAATTTCAGATTCACGACACCATCATTCTAACAGGAGGATCGGGAATGTTCATTGAAGCTTTGTGCAAGGGATTGGACAACATTCCGCATTCCAACGAAATACGTGAGGAACTCACTGCGCAATGGAAAACACATGGCCTAGAATTTATCCAAGAGAAATTAAGAGCATTAGATCCAGATTATTTCGATTACGTGGATCGACAAAATCCTGTGCGGATTATACGCGCTTTGGAAGCCATTGAAATTACGGGAAAAACCTTTTCATCATTGCGAAAATCTTCCAGCGCGACTCGGCCTTTCACTACTCAACACATCATCATCGAGCACCAAAGAGAGTCTCTTTACAAACGCATCGATCTGCGTGTTGATCACATGATGAAAAACGGCTTACTGGATGAAGCGAAAGCACTCTTGCCATACCGACACTTGAACGCGCTCAATACTGTTGGCTATACGGAGCTCTTCGACTACTTTGACGGAACACTTACTCTTGAGGACGCCATCGAAAAAATCAAGCAAAACACACGCAACTATGCCAAGCGTCAAATCACTTGGTGCAGACGTTATACCGATGCATTACGTATTGATTACAAGGAAGAAATCAATGAGATGTTGAACCTTCTCATTGAGCACTTCACTTCACAGGAAAACGAATGACATTGATTTTGGAATGATTCTTGAAAATTGGCCGCAAATTCGAAAAAAATGAAAATCACACTCCATCGGGTTATGCCCTTCCCTCTTTCGTCCATGCAACATGGGGAGAAAAGTATTTGGGGCAAACATACAGAACTGAGCCCTGGGTCAAAGGTTTTATTGAACGCATCCAGCGGGAAAGGAAAATCGACCTTTATCAACACTGTTCTGGGTATTCGTAAAGATTTTTCAGGAGAAATTGATTTTGATGGTAAGCACATTTCTGAGCTGAGCACTTCCGAATGGACCAACATTCGTCAATCTAAAATTTCTGCCATCTTCCAGGATTTACAGCTTTTCCCGAGCCTTACGGTTAAAGAAAATTTGCTGCTAAAAAATGAGTTGACACATACCTACACCGAAGAATATATCCGCGGTTTATTGGAGTTCTTAGGCATCGCTGATAAATGGGATCAACAGTGCGGTCTGCTATCAATGGGGCAACAACAGCGGGTTGCCATCGTTCGTGCCCTATGTCAGCCTTATGAATGGCTGTTGATGGACGAACCTTTTTCTCACTTGGATGATGAAAACGCCCAACGCTGTTTGAAACTGATCATTGATCGCACAGACGAATTGAAAGGTGGTTTCGTGCTCACCACACTTGGCGACGATCACGGTGTTCAATACGACCAAACATTAATGCTCTAAGCCATGATTCAGAAATTATTATTCAGAAATCAGGACCGTAAGCAACTCATCATTGCAGTGCTTGGCGCTTTCATGGGAATTACATTCCTAATTGCTTCTGTGCACTACCTCATTCGATTGAATGAATTTGGTCAGGGCAGCGAAATCCTAGGTCCAAATACGTTGATTGTTCAGAAAAAAGTAACCAACTCAACATCACTTGCGCTCACCAAAAATGACTTTACTGAACGTGAAATCCAAAAAATCGAAGAACTGCCTTTTATTGAAAAAGTGAAACCCGTTGTCAGCAATAATTTTGATGTCTCCTTTGAAACTGCAGATCCTTTGGTTCCGCGTTTTCGTTCGGATGTCTTTGTGCAAACTGTTGACCCCACCTTCCTCGATGTACACAGCAAAAAATGGCATTGGAAAGAGGGCGATGCTTATGTTCCGATCATCATGCCTCGAGATTTCTTAGTGATGCTCAATACGTTCATGAGTGCCAGCAATATCCCTCAAATCTCAGATGATTTGGCCATGGACATTCGTTTCAAATTCACCATATCGAATCAAACGAAAAAGGTTTGGGTGGATGCCCGAATCATCGGATTCACCAATGAGGTATCGTCCATTCTTGTTCCAGAATCCTTCATGGAATATGGAAATCAACAATTTAGTCTAGGAGTTGAGAAGAAAATTACCCAACTGATGATCTCTGGAAAAGAAAATGAATTTGGAAAAGTTGAAGCCTTGCTCAAAGAAAAAGGCCTAGAATCGAAAAATGCACAAATGGTCGCAGGACGATTAAAAAGTGTGATTGGCACGCTGCTTCTCGTAGTGATGGGCATTTCCGTCATCGCGGTATTTCTTTCAGGATTGGTATTGATTCAATACATGCAGCTGTTGATGTCGAAGAACGAATACGAAGTTCGCACCTTAATGCGGATTGGATATGCACCTAGAATCCTGATTCGCAGTTTCTTCATCTATTTTGTTCGCATCTTTGGCATCATCGCAGGATTGGGCCTCGCCTCATTTTTTGTGATGAAGTACTTCTTGGATGAAATGTTCACTTCTGGAGGTATTTATTTAAATACAAGCATTTCAGTCTCGACATTTATTGTGCTTGCCCTTGTTTACGTGACTTTTTCTGTGGCAAGTTACCGAACAGCAGCGAAAGGGATTCACCGTCACTTTTAAAAGGTTAAAGAACTGTTAAATTGACCTACTTTTTTAACTTTGTTGCGTCTAAAGAATAATTTTCATCAACAAACGAAATTTCACATGAAAGCGTCATTATTTATCTCATTCATTCTTTTGGCTGGTTTGTCCTTTGGACAGAAACTCAGATTTAAAATTGTCGGGCAAAAGGACACCACCGTACATCTCGTTCGTTATTACGGTCAAAAGTTATTTTATGCCGATACCGCTCAAATCAAAGGTGGTTTTGTAGAATTTGACGGTAGCAAGCAAAAGGCTGGAATTTTAGGTGTATTCCTTCCTGGACAAAAGATGTTTGAATTCATTTACAATAATGAGGAGGTTTATATTGAAACGAAGGATCCGGATTTCATCCAAAATATGGTGGTGAAGAAATCAAAGGAAAACATGGTATTCAATGACTTCATTCAATTTATCCAGCCAAAGAAAACTGAAATCAATCGCCTGAACGAGCGACGCGCTTCACTCAAAGCTACGGATTCAGAATACAAAGTGTTGGGTGATAAAATTGATCAAATCAACAAAGAAGTCATTGCTTATCAGGAGGAATTGATGAAAAACAATCCAAAATTATTGGTGTCTAAAATCATACGCATGTCCATGGACATTACCATTCCTGAAGCACCTGTAAATGAAAAGGGACAAATCATCGATTCTTCGTTCAAGTTTAAATACTACCGCAGTCATTACTGGGACAATGTGGACTTGACCGATGACCGCTTGGTGAACACCCCTGTTTTCGGCAACAAGCTGGAGTATTTCTTCGGCAAAAACATGATGATCCAACATTGGGATACTGTACTTTACTATGCTTACGACCTTTGTGACCGTTTGAATCCAAAATCAACCGCTTTTGAATTTTGTGTGTCTTGGATTACGTCTACCTATGGAAAAAGCAACATCATGGGAATGGACAAAGTCTACATCATGATGGCGGATCGATACTACTGTAGTAAAAATGCAGAGGGAAAATCTCCTGCGTTTTGGATGGATGAAAAGAAATTGGAAGACTTGTGCGAGAAGATTCCAGCCCGAAAAAAATTGGTCATGGGCGTTGTTCCACCGAACTTAACCTTATTGGATACCACAGATGTCAAGTGGCGCGATTTTTACAGCTTGAAAGCAGATTACACAATCCTCTACTTCTGGGATCCAGAATGTGGTCACTGTAAAAAAATTACACCACGATTGGGTGAATTGTACGAGAAAAAGCTGAAAGGCAGAAACATCGAAGTCTTTGCAGTGGGCAAAGCTGTTGGAGAGGATTTCGAAAAATGGAAGAAATTCATCCGTGACAATAAATTGACGTTCATCAATGTTTCAGTGACCGATCAATTGTACCGCAAAGCAATGGAAAATGCAGCGCCATTGCTAAAATACACAACGCTAGAGGCGCTAAATTATCAAACGACCTACGATTTAGAAACAACACCGCGCGTTTTTGTCTTGGATAAAGACAAGAAAATTATCGCTAAAAATATCTCTATTTCTCAACTGGAAGATCTTCTAGATCGACTTCAAGGAAAAGAAAACCTGCCTAAACTCTTCCCTCCTGATCCTGAAGAAGAGGAAGCCATGCATTAATAGGAAAGTAACCTTCGGGTTACTTTTTTTATTTAATTTCGTCCACAAATTTGAGGTACCAACTTCGCGAAAATAAATCCAATGAAAATTATCTTTACACTACTGCTAAGTGCCCCATTTGCCTTATTTAGTCAAATCAACATTTCTGCGCCAACTGCTGGTTCTCAATCTTTTGATTTCAACACCTTGGCAAGTAGCGGTACCTTGAATGCTTGGACCGACAACACAACGATTCCTGGTTTCTATGCGCAAAGAACGTCTGCAACCACAACCTATGACGCAAGCACAGGAACAGGAACAACAGGTACACTTTACAGCTATGGACTTGCTTTGAACACAGAGCGTGCATTGGGAACTGTTGGCTCCAATTCAGCTGGAAATTTTGCTCATGGGATGCAATTCAAAAATTCAACCTTAGGAACGATTGAAAACATCACAGTTGGATACACCTTGGAAGAATGGCGTTGTGGGAACAACCTAAC
>JBDKGB010000044.1:0-9600 GCA_039798485.1 Bacteroidota bacterium | reverse complement strand
GAAGTTACGACACAAGTTGTGCAAGATGTCATCAATAAATTACTTTCCAACTGGTAATGTTAAACTTAACGGACATAGCGCAACGCATTGCACATCCTGAAAAATGTGAGATTTCTGATTTCGAGGATTTGAAGTCATTCGCTGCGCAATATCCATACTGCCAAGTATTTCCAATTTTGAGTTTAAAGGCCCTTGCGAACAACAACGACCTTCGATTCGATGTTGAGCTGGGGCAATTTGCCTACCGCATTTCTGACCGCACGCAATTGTATACCTTGATTCACCAAAATGGCGCATTGTCAATGGTAGAAAAATCAGTTGTTGAAGAGGAAGAAAAGGTAGAGACTACTCCCCCACTTCGCATTGTTCGAGAGGATGAAGCCGATTCGGCAGATACTGAAACGATAGACCTCGATACTGAAGAAACGCAGCCTGACGAGCAAAAAGAGACAACACTTCCCATCGGACCTGCACATGAAATTAGTTCTGAAACTACGCTCGACGAAACGGAAGATGAAAATGACTCAGAATTTATCCCGCTAAACATTTCAAGTAGCGAAGATTTGATTGTTACGGAAGAAATTCAGCAGGAGGAAGAAGAAATAGAGACCGAGTCTGACGCTTCTATCCATGAGGAATCTGAAGATCCAGACACTGAAGAGGATCCTGAAGAAGAAACCGCAGAGCTTGACGCGTTTGAACAATTGATGTTGGCAGAAACCATTTCCTCAGCCTACAGACTAGAAGAGTTGGACCCGGAAGATGAGGAGACTTTCGCAGAAGTGGATACTATAACTTCTGAAGAGGAGGTAGAAACACTCGCACAAAACCGTTCCTTTTCCGATTGGCTTAGGATTGGGAATCAATCGTCGACAAGTGATATCGAAGAAGACAAATCAAAACTCGATGATATCCTCGATCGATTCATCGAAAATGAACCGAAAATTTCAAGACCTACTGCACCACTTGAAGACAAACCCAAGCGTCCTTTCTATTCACCAGAAAGGAAAGCCAAAGAAAGTGTGGACATGCAACACATGCCCGTAAGCGAAACATTGGGTAAAATCTTCGAACTTCAAGGGAATTATCCGAAAGCAATTTTTGTTTACGAACAATTATTGTTGGCTAATCCAGAAAAAAAGAGTTACTTTGCAGCCCGAATAGAAGAACTTAACAAAAAAATCAATTCATAAAGATGGATTCATTATTCTCGATTATCATCATGTTGGCAAGTGTACTCTTGATTCTTGTCGTTTACATTCAAAATCCTAAAGGTGGAGGTTTGAGCTCAGACTTTGGTGCTGCTCAACAAATTGGAGGTGTTCAAAAGACAAATGATTTTATTGACAAAGCAACTTGGTCGTTGGCTGGAATCATTATGGTATTGAGCATTGCGCTTTCAATTCGCACGAAAACACCTGATACCGTGGCGAAAGAACCACAACAAGCTGAGCAAGGACAAAACAACGGAGGTCAGCCGCAAGGAAACAAATAAATCGCTTTCGATTTGCGACAATATATTGTGTCAGTATGTCATACATGCTGACATTTTTTTTTACTGCCCTTTCCATCGAATGAAAAAATGTCGGATTTGATACCTTGGCATAAAATTCGAAAAGGGCGAACAGCAATTTTAAACATTAAATTCAAACAACTATGTCAATTCAATTCAAACCGCTGGCAGACAGAGTTCTTGTTGAGCCTGCACCAGCAGAGCAGAAAACAGCGAGTGGGATTATTATTCCTGACACCGCTAAGGAAAAACCGCTTCGTGGCACCATCGTAGCCGCAGGAGCTGGAAAAAAAGACGAGCCCATGACTGTTAAAGTAGGAGACTCTGTGCTTTTCGGTCAGTATTCTGGGACAGAAATAAAAATTGATGGCACCACGTATTTGATCATGCGTGAGTCGGACATTTACGGAATTTTTTAATCACTCTTATTAACACATTTTACAATGGCAAAAGATTTATATTTCGACGTTGAGGCGCGCGAAAAATTGAAAAAAGGCGTAGATATTTTAGCGAATGCCGTTAAGGTCACACTTGGTCCAAAAGGGCGTAATGTTGTGATTGGTAAAAAATTCGGAGCACCACATGTCACTAAAGATGGTGTAACGGTAGCGAAAGAAATCGAATTGAAAGACCCTGTTGAAAACATGGGGGCTCAAATGGTGAAGGAAGTTGCTGCAAAAACTGCAGACATCGCAGGTGACGGAACAACGACTGCAACGGTATTGGCTCAAGCCATTGTTACAGCTGGTTTGAAAAATGTGGCTGCCGGAGCAAATCCAATGGACCTCAAAAGAGGAATCGACAAAGGTGTAGCCGAAGTGGTGCGCAACTTGAAAAAATTATCGAAAGAGGTGGGATCCGACAACGATAAAATCAAACAAATAGCGACGATTTCAGCAAACAATGACGAAGCAATCGGTACCTTGATCGCTCAAGCAATGAAAGTTGTTGGAAACGACGGTGTCATCACTGTGGAAGAAGCAAAAGGAACGGAAACGGATGTGAAAACCGTGGAAGGAATGCAGTTTGACAGAGGCTACCTTTCTCCGTACTTCGTGACGAATACCGACAAAATGATTACAGAGATGGACAAACCAATGATCTTGATCTGTGAGAAGAAAATTTCGAACATGAAAGAATTGTTGCCTGTACTTGAGCCTGTTGTTCAAGCGGGTCGCGGTTTGCTCATTATTGCTGAAGATGTTGATGGTGAAGCATTGGCAACCTTGGTGGTAAATAGACTTCGTGGTTCATTGAAAATTGCAGCGGTAAAAGCGCCAGGATTTGGTGACCGAAGAAAAGCCATGTTGGAAGACATCGCGATTTTAACTGGTGGAACAGTAATTTCTGAGGAGCGTGGATTCACACTTGAAAGCGCAACCTTAGACATGCTCGGAACTGCCGAAAAAATCGAAATTGACAAAGACAATACAACGATTGTGAATGGTGGTGGAAACAGCGCTGATATTCAATCACGTGTTGGTCAAATCAAAGCACAAATGGAATCGACAACTTCCGATTACGACCGTGAGAAATTGCAAGAGCGTTTGGCCAAATTGGCGGGTGGTGTTGCTGTTCTTTACGTTGGAGCACCTACAGAAGTTGAGATGAAAGAAAAGAAAGACCGTGTAGACGATGCGCTTGCTGCTACGCGCGCTGCTGTGGAAGAAGGAATTGTTCCAGGTGGGGGTGTTGCATTGATTCGTGCCATTGAAACATTGGATGCTTTGACAGGTGAAAACGAAGATGAACTTACAGGAATTCAAATCGTGAAGCGCGCCGTTGAAGAGCCATTGCGTCAAATCATTGCCAATGCCGGTGGTGAAGGTGCCGTGATTGTTCAAAAGGTAAAAGAAGGGAAAGATGACTTCGGTTACAACGCCCGTACTGAAAAGTATGAAATGTTGTATGCTGCTGGTGTAATTGACCCAACGAAGGTAACACGCATAGCTGTTGAAAATGCAGCATCCATCGCAGCCATGTTGTTGACAACTGAATGTGTTGTTGTTGACCAACCTGAAGAAAATGGTCCTGCTATGGGTGGAATGCCGGGTGGAATGCCTGGGATGATGTAATTTGAGTTACGAGTTACGAATTACGAATTAGGGGCTAGTAATTCAAACTTCTTATAGAGTCCGTCACTGGCGGACTCTTACTCGTTTCTTTCTTCCTGATCTATTCAGATAGCGAGAGACGTCTATATAAAAAACCCTCTTCGGCAACGGAGGGGGTTTCTTTTTTGTCAAGGGATAAAAGATGTTAAGATTTCAAGACATTAAGATAAGAGACAATGGACATGAGACACTGGGGACCGTGTGCCACCGTGGACTGATGGAGCATAGACCGCCTTCGGCTGATGGACTATGAATTCTTGCTTTAGCAAACAAGAATAATCCATGTTGTGAACAAGACAAAGGACAAAAGACCGATGCGGCGGACTGATAGCCCATCGACTACTGGCGCTCAAACACGCTCTCTTTCTCATGCTAAACCTGAAACATCAGCACAAAAAAAAGGACGACCCAATGGATCGTCCTTCTCAACCATTAATAGGTTATTAGTATCTGTAGTGCTCCGCTTTGTACGGTCCAGCAACTGCTACTCCAATGTAATCGGCTTGATCTTGACGCAATGTCTCCAATTCAACACCGATCTTCGCTAAATGCAAACGCGCCACTTTCTCATCCAAATGTTTTGGAAGCATGTACACATCATTTCCATAGCTTGCGCTGTTTTGCCACAACTCCAATTGAGCCAATGTTTGGTTCGTGAATGAATTTGACATCACAAACGATGGGTGACCTGTAGCACAACCCAAGTTTACCAAACGTCCTTCAGCAAGGATGATGATTTCATTTCCTTTCACGTTGTAAATGTCCACTTGTGGTTTTACGGTGTACTTCGTTGAACCATAGTTTGAGTTCAACCAAGCCATATCGATTTCATTGTCGAAGTGACCGATGTTACACACAATCGCTTTGTCTTTCATGTTTTCGAAATGACGTCCTACAACGATGTCTTTGTTTCCAGTCGTTGTAACGATGATGTCACCTAAATGTACGACTGAATCCAAACGCTTCACTTCAAATCCATCCATTGCCGCTTGAAGCGCACAAATTGGATCGATTTCCGTAACGATCACGCGTGCTCCTGCTCCTTTCAATGACGCTGCTGAACCTTTTCCAACATCACCATATCCACAAACTACAGCCACTTTACCAGCCATCATTACATCTGTCGCACGACGGATTGAATCCACCAATGACTCTTTACATCCGTATTTGTTGTCAAATTTAGATTTCGTTACTGAATCGTTTACATTGATTGCAGGCATCACCAAGGTTCCGTTTTTCACGCGCTCGTACAAACGGTGAACTCCAGTTGTTGTTTCTTCAGAAAGTCCTTTGATGTCTTTTGTCAATTCAGGGAAACGGTCAAACACCATGTTTGTAAGGTCACCTCCATCGTCCAAAATCATGTTCAAGGCTTTTCCACCTTCGAAAGCGAAGATCGTTTGCTCGATACACCAATCAAATTCTTCTTCGTTCATTCCTTTCCATGCATATACTGGAATTCCAGCAGCAGCAATCGCCGCAGCAGCGTGGTCTTGTGTCGAGAAAATGTTACATGATGACCAAGTCACCTCTGCACCCAACTCTACCAATGTTTCAATCAATACAGCTGTTTGAATGGTCATGTGCAAACATCCTGCGATGCGTGCCCCAGCCAACGGCTTTGATTTTCCATACTCATCTCGAAGGGCCATCAAACCTGGCATCTCTGCCTCTGCAAGTTTGATCTCTTTGCGTCCCCAATCAGCCAAGCTGATATCCTTTACTTTATAGGACAATTTTTCCATTGTATTGCTCATAATTTAGATTGATTCATATTTAACAGCGTGCAAAAGTACGAAACTCCTTGTTAAGGACAAAAGACCGCTGCGCTAAAAGACAAGAGATGTCAAGATTTTAAGATATTAAGACAAAGGACTCTTTGACAAAGGACAAAAGACTCTTTGACAAAAGACACGAGACAATAGACATGACTATACTTCGAAAGCCAACGTTATGATCAAACAACTCGTAACTCGTAACTCGTAACTCGTAACTCGTAATTTTTAATTCTTAATTCCAAATCCTCGCTTCAATCATCTCCACAATGCAGTCCACAAACCTCGGGTGATCGTTTGAACTTGGGACCAATTGGATTTTTTCACCGCCGTGTTCTTCGAAGATTTCCTGGTACTCCCCACCGATCTCAATGATGGTTTCTAAGCAATCAGCAACAAACGCTGGGCTGAACACCAACAATTTCTTCGCGCCCTTCTTTGCCCACTCTTCAATGACTTTATCCGAAAAAGGAGTAAGCCACTTTTTATCCAAACGGGATTGAAAACATACCGTATAATCTTCCTCTTTCAAGCCCAAACGCTCAGCAATCATTCTCGTCGTGCCGTAACTTGTCGCTTTGTAGCAGAATTTATTTTTGTCATTCACTTCGCTCTCACAAGGCTGGTCACTGCAAAGGTCCGTTTCCTCGTAAACCTTATCCACTTGACGCTCAGGCAATCCATGGTAAGAGAACAAAATATGATCGTACTCTTTTAGATCAAACTGCTTGGCACGGTCAACAACAGCATCGATGTAACCGGCATGATCCCAAAACTGGCTTACAATCTTCACTTCTGGAATCACCCACCACTTTTGAATGATTTCCATTGCTTTGGCTACGGCTGAACCTGTAGATGCGCTCGCATACTGCGGAAACAAAGGAACAATGATGATCTGATCGTAATTGGCATTGTGCATGCGTTCAAGCACCACATCCATCGAAGGATTCTGATAGCGCATGGCCATCTCTATTGTCACATCTTGCCCTTTAAACCGATCTGCAACCAATTCCGTCAAACGTTTTGTATGGGTCAAAAGTGGCGAAACACCATTTCCGAGTTCCCACAATTCTTTGTAGATCTTTGCTGACTTTGGTGCCCGAAAAGGGACAATGATGCCATTCACCAAAATCTTCCGAGCCAACCAAGGAATGTCAATGACACGTGGGTCGTTCAAGAATTCAGATAAATACCTGCGAACATCGCCTACACTTGGACTATCGGGAGTTCCAAGTTGAATAAGAAGCACTCCTGTTTTCATTCTCTACACTTTATTTTTCGTTGATCATCATTAATTTTTCTTCCCATCCTTCAGCTTGTTCTTCCGAAATCAATGAAAGTTGTGTCAGGGTATTCACAACCCCCTCTAAATCGTCTTTGCTCATACCCTCCTGATCGTTCCATTCGGTATCCGCTAACCACAAATTTGTTTGCTCTAATGGAATATTATAGCGCCATGAAAAAATGTCTGCAGCACCACTATTATTTTTCAATTCCCTCGCGCTCGTATTTACAACCCTGCACATGTCGGAAATCAAATCCCCATGCTTTTCCAACACATCCTCTCGAACGGCAATGACGAAACACGGCCAAGGTGTCAACACATCACCAATGCGCTTGCATTTCTTTTGAGCGACAAATGGAAACGTTGTATATTTCTCCCAGAGAAAAACCTGAGCCTGATCGTGCTGAAGCGCCCAAAGTCCACCATAAATATCACCAACAACATTGAACTTAAGCGAAGAGGTGTCCCATTGTTCTTTCTGCGCAAGGACGTAGGCCATCAAATGCGAACCTGATCCTTCGCGCGATACTGCAAACGTTGGATGAACCAAATCATTTACCTCTTGAAAACTTGAATGGTATGGAACATGAATCCCCCACTGCAAAGGCGTTTTAACATATACCTGAACAATGCGTGCTTTTAATCCTTGAAGCACAGCGCGCGTAATGCCTTCAGTGAGCAGAACAGCCACATCTATAGACCCTGTTTCTAAACCACGTATCATCTGACCTGTGCCGCCATTCATGTCGCTCCAGTGGACATCAATGCCCGCCTCCGCAAATTTCCCTTTCTCAATGGCCAAGCGCCAAGGTAAATTGAAATGCTCTGGAACACCACCTATCTTTAATCTTGTCATTTCCTATTCTTCTGTATGCTCATCCGAGAACTGCATCTCATGCAACTTTCGGTAATATCCATCTTTCTTCAGCAATTCAGCATGTGTGCCCTGCTCTACAATCTCACCTTTATCCAGTACAACAATTAAGTCAGCCGATCGAATCGTAGACAAACGATGCGCAATCACGATGGAAGTTCGCCCTTTGGTTAAGGCTTCTGTTGCTTTTTGAATGAGCACTTCAGACTCATTGTCAACACTCGACGTGGCCTCGTCCAAAATCAATATTTCTGGGTTGTACACATAAGCGCGAACAAACGAAATCAATTGTCGCTGTCCAACAGAAAGCACACCTCCACGTTCCCCAAGCACATAATCATAAGCTCCAGGAAGCTGACAAATGAACTCGTCGGCCCCTACTGCCTTGGCTGCCTCAATCACCTGTTCTCTCGAAATATCTGGTGATCCTAAGGTAATGTTGCGGTGAATGCTATCCGAAAACAAGAATACATCTTGCAGCACGACAGCAATATTGCTCCGCAAATAATTCAATTCGATATCCCGCAATTCAACATCACCAATGTGAATGGTTCCCTGCTTGTATTCATAAAACCGACCAAGTAAATTGACCATGGTTGTTTTCCCAGATCCTGTTGCACCTACAAAAGCCAAGGTTGATCCAGCCTTGATGTCTAAATTGATGTTCTTCAGCACATATTGCTCATCGGTGTAGGCGAATGAAACATCTTTAAAACGAATCGGCACGTTGAACGGACAATCCTCTACCTTCCCTTGTTCTTGCACGAACTCATTCATGTCAAGCACTTCAAACACACGTTCAGCGCGGACTGTTCCTCGCTGCAACACATTGAATTTATCGGCCAACATACGTATCGGTCGGTACAATTGGCCGATCCAAAGTGTAAAAGAGAAGATTTGGCCATACATCATTTCTACCTCGTGTTGCGACTTGCCTCCTGCCATTACAGCTCCCCAAACAATAAGGAATGCAATGGATAAGGAACTCAACAATTCGACCACAGGAAAGAAAATTGAATTTGCCCAAACTGCATTCACATGGGCTTGACGATGCCCTTTGTTTATTTCTTCAAAAACGGCGTACTCTTGTTTTTGACGGTTGAACAGTTGAACGATCGACATTCCGGTTAAATGCTCTTGAACGAAAGTATTCAACTTGTTGACCTGAGTTCGTTCAAGCTGAAAGGATTTCTGCATCGCCCGAGCAAAAATACGTGTTGCAATCAACAAAAAAGGAATGGGCAATAAGGTCATCAAGGTCAACTGCCAGTTGGTCCAAAACATCAAGGAAAGGACGATCACCAAGGCGAGCAAATCCCCTGCTATCTCTAAAATTCCCGATGAAAAAACCTCCGTTATTGCTTCTAAATCAGATACAACTCGTGTCACCAAAGAACCAATGGGTGTCTTATCGAAATATTGCATTCGAAAACGAAGCAAGTGACCAAATATTCGCGTACGCAAATCTCGAATTACCGATTGTGCGAGTAGATTTGAAAAGTACATTCCCGCAAACTGCAACAAAGATTCGACCACCAGCACACCGATGATCATGAAGGTCCAAATGACCAACATATCCGGTTGTTTCGACTGCACCATAAAGCGGTCAACCATCTGTCCAATCAACAAAGGACGAAGTGGACCAAGGAAAGACAACAGAATAGTGCACGCCACAGACAAGAACAAAATCCTTTTATACGGTTTTGCGTTCGCTAATAAGCGTTTGAAAACTAAAAAATTCAGACTTTTTTTCTCAGACATTAGGGCAAAATTACCGAAAATAAAGCGCACCTTTCCACTGTTGACTTGCTTTCTCTATTTTAAAACAATTTTGCTCAACGAAAGTTTTTGAAAATCTGTACTTTTATAGCAAAGCATAACGATTTATGGTACACTCACTTTCTACTCAAAATTCTATTTTCAATCACTTCATCGCAGAAATTCGAAGTGCGGAAATTCAAAAAGATTCCATGCGCTTTCGCAAGAACATGGAGCGCATCTCAGAAGTGTTGGCCTACGAACTTTCCAAATCATTGACC
>JBDKGB010000043.1:0-37406 GCA_039798485.1 Bacteroidota bacterium | reverse complement strand
TTGGTTTTGCAGGTGCGCTACTTGCTTCTTGTAGTACAAGAACAGGCCATCTGACCGGTGCGTTGGGAAGACCAATGTACCAACCTGAAATTCCATTGGGTATGGTGTATATTCCTGCGGGTTCATACACCATGGGAGAAAATGACCAGGATGTACCATTCCTTCACCAAACTAGGGCGAAGACGGTATCGATCCAGGCATTTTACATGGACCAAACTGAGATTTCGAACAACGAGTACCGCCAGTTTGTAGAATGGGTGCGTGACTCGATTGCGCGTGACAAGATCTACTATTCCGAATTGATTGAGGATGAAGAGGAAGCTGATAAATACATCAACTACTCCGATTACTACATCGAGGGTGAAGAGGCATACACAAGCTACGAAGAATCAGATCTTGATCGTCAACAAAAACGTGAGATTTTCTCATTGAACTGGGACCGAGATTTCGATTACGCTGATCCAGAGATCGTTCCAATTTTGGCGGATATGTATTATCCTCAGCCAGAACGTTTCTACAAAAGAAGAGAAATCGACACGCGTAAGTTAATGTTCCGCTACTATTGGATTGATTACCGTGAAGCTGCAAAGCGTGGTCGCATAGAGACTGTTGATCAAGGATTTGAACCTAATGGACAGGTTCAGACACCAGACGAAAAAAGTAATTTGGAAGAACACCGCGTACTTTTAGGTGACAAACACCCAATTACAGGTGATGACCAAGGGCAGGATTTGGACTTGGGTTATTTCAACAAAAAGGGTCAAAATAATGCGTTGCGTGGACACGCAGATAGAAAGCGCTTTATCATAGATGAAATTATTAATGTGTATCCAGACACGTTGTGTTGGGTTCGTGACTTCACCTATTCGTTCCACGATCCAATGACGAACATGTATTTTTGGCATCCAGCATACGATAACTATCCAGTTGTAGGAGTAACATGGTTCCAAGCAAAAGCCTTCGCTGTATGGAGAACTCAGCTTTTGAACAACTGGTTGGTGGCAATGGGTGATTTGTTTGTCAATGATTTCCGTTTGCCTTCTGAAGCAGAGTGGGAGCGTGCTTCACGAGGAGATTTGAACCTTTCTCAGTTCCCTTGGGGTGGACCTTATATCCGAAATGGAAACGGTTGTTTCTTGGGTAACTTCAAACCTATGCGAGGAAGATATTTTGAAGATGGAGGATTCCATACTGTAAAAGTGTTCTCTTACAATCCGAACGGATGGGGTCTATATTGTATGGCCGGGAACGTTTCTGAGTGGTGTGAAACAGCATTTGACGAGTCAATGTATGAGTTTTCACATGACATGAATACAGATTACCGATACGATGCTTTGGATTGGGACGTTCCAGCTTTGAAGCGTAAAGTATTGAGAGGAGGATCATGGAAAGATATCGGTTTCTACCTTCAAAATGCATCAAGAACATATGAATATCAAGATACTGCCAAGTCATACATCGGTTACCGAAATGTAATGACTCACCTAGGACGAGGAGGACGTGATTTTACTCGTGAAGGAGGCGAAGAAATTCAAAGCGACATCCAACTTCGCTAAGAATAAACAAAAAGTAGTAAATTAATTTTAAAACCAAAAAACAAGGAAAACTATGAAACCAGGAAGTAAAGGATGGAAAAAGTTTATGGCAAAGCTGTACGGTTTTGGTGCAGCAGTCGTAATCGTTGGGGCGTTGTTTAAAATTCAACACTGGCCGGGTGCATCACTCATGTTGATCATCGGTCTTGGAACAGAGGCATTAATCTTCATTTTCTCGGCATTTGAGCCGATTCACGAAGATCCAAATTGGGAGCTTGTTTACCCAGAATTGGCATTGGGTCACTCTGATGAATTAGATCATGAGAAACTTCCTGCTGGAGGTCGTGGTGGTCGTGGTGGTTCTGGAATCACGGATCAACTTGACAAAATGCTTGAAGAAGCAAAAATCGACAGCGCTTTGCTAGAGCGTCTTGGAGATGGAATGCGCACTTTGGGTGACAATGCCGCTCAGTTGAAAGGTGTAACTTCTGCTGCTGCTGCAACAGACGGTTATGTAACGAGCCTTCAGGCAGCTTCTGAAAAAGTTGCTTCTCTCTCTGAAGCTTATGAGCGTGCTTCTGTATCTATCGCTGGATTGACTTCTTCAACAGCTGAAGGTGAGTCATTTGGTGAGCAAATGCAAAAAGTATCTAAGAACCTTGCTGCACTTAACAATGTCTATGAACTTCAATTGAAAGGTTCTTCAGGACATCTTGAGGCAACTGAGAAATTCCAAGCACAAGTTACTGAAATGATGAAAAATCTTTCTGACTCTGCTGAAGATACACGTTTATACAAAGAAAACATGGCAATGTTGTCTAAGAACCTTACGGATCTTAATAACGTGTATGGAAATATGCTGAAAGCTATGACGATAACTAGAGGTTAACATTTGTTACTTTTAAGTTGTTGAACATTAAGTTTATTGCAAACCAATAAAAATTAATTAATCATGGCAGGAGGAAAAGAAACCCCTAGGCAGAAGATGATCGGTATGATGTACTTAGTACTTACCGCACTTCTAGCCCTTAACGTTTCAAAATCGATCCTAGATGCATTCGTTGCAATCGAGGAAAATATTCAGATTTCAAATGAAAATGAATACCAAAGAGGTTTTGAAAAGAAATCACAATTAGCTGAAACGGCACAAGACAAATCAGTGCCTGAAGCTCAGAAAAAAGCAATGCACTATTTGAAGATTGTTGAAGACATCGACAAAATGACTGCTGAGCGCATCAAGTTAATCGATGACATTAAAATCGAAATCTTGACGGCTTGTGGTGAAGATGTGAAAACAATCGGAGGACCAGAAAGCATTATTTTTAAAGCTTACAGCAACGCAGATCCATTGCGTCCTACACGTATGCACTTGGAACATGTTGCAGGTAAAGACAAGTACGATGAGGCAATGGCCATCATGATTGGTGAGGACATCAAAAATCCAAATCCAAGTGGTACTGGTATGAAATTGTGGAAAAGCTACAACGATTACCGTGCTGAATTGACTGAAAAAATTGCTGGTTCTTGGATGGCGGAAAAAGGAAAGAAAAAATACTCTTTCAAAGCGCCGTCAATCAACTCATTCAAAGACTTTAAAGACTTGAATGCTCAGATTGACAAATCCATGACGAATGTGAATCAGGAGGATAAGGAAGCAATCAAGAAGATTTATGCTTCATTGACAAAACAAGAAAAAAGCAAAGTACACGAAATTGATGGGGTACACTGGATTGGTAAAACTTTCGACCACTCTCCATCAGTTGCTGCGATTGCATCTTTGTCGTCAATGCAAAAAGAAATCCTTACGGCTCGCGCTGATGCAATCGCTTTGATTCGCTCACGTGTTGGTGGTGGTGAGTATTCGTTTAACAAGATTATGGCTTTAGCTTATGGTCCTGAAATCGCGAACAGTGGAGATGAAGTTACCGTTGAAGTATTGATGGCAGCGTTCGATTCAGATCGTCAGCCTGAAGTAACTGTTCAAGGAGCTACTGTTTCTGAAACGAAAGATGGAAAAGGAATTATCCGTACGAAAGCTTCTGGTGGTGCTGAAATGGTTTTGAAAGGAACTGTAACCATCCGTAACAAATTCGGTATTCCGAAAACAGAAAACTGGGAAAAAACGATCAAGATCATGAAACCGGCTGGTACGGTATCTCTTCCAGAGTTGAATGTCCTTTATATTGGATATGACAACAAAGTAGAAGGAGTAGCTTCTGGTTATGATCAAACGGTTCTATCGTCAAGTGCAAACGTGAAACTTTCTAAGTCTGGAGAAGTCTACATTGCGAAAGTATCCAGTGGAAAAGAAGCAACAATCAGTGTTTCTGGTAAAAGCTCTGCAACAAACAAGACGGTGAACTTGAAAACTCAGAAATTCCGTGTAATGCGTCTCCCAGATCCAGAGATCTACTGGGGTGCGGCTAAAAACGGAGAGAAAGGTCCAAAAGCAGAACCTCGTTTGTTCGTAAAATATCCACCGGAAATTCCGTTGAGTGCAAGTTGGAAAATGGTGAACTGGGAGATTCAAGTTCCAGGAGCTATCGGAAAACCACCAACAGGATCTGGTAATGACATTAGTTCTGTGCTTGGTTCACTTAAATTGGTTAAGCCAGGAAATAATGTTTCTTTCATCTGTACAGTAGTTGGTCCGGACGGTGTACAAAGAAAAAGAGGTGCAACGTTTAAGTTGTAATTTAAAACACGAATTGGTATGAAAAGTATAGTTGTTATCACAGGTTTGTCCTTGTTGTCTTTCAACCTTTTGGCGCAGCCAGAGGCTGAAAATCCAGGGCCAATAAATTCTCCATCTCCGGGTATCGTGGACGGTGTTTTTATTCAATCACACATCCCTACGAAACGAATGATTCCTTATGAATATGTTCGAGAGGCTGATGTAGTATGGAGTAAACGTGTATGGCAATATATTGATCTACGTGAAAAAATCAACCTACCGATGTATTTTCCTAGAGATGAGGTACGTGCAGATGGTCAATGGGTAAGAAATAGCAGTCGCTGGAGTTTGTGGACGGTAATTCGTCAGAACGTAATGTACGGTGATCTTGAAATTTTCGCTCCTTTTGATCCATTGTTGTCATTGTCTGGTGGAGGATCCAATTGGGATGGAGATCAATTGAAATATCCTGTAGACGGAAAACAGCCCGGAGAAACAGATTCAATTTATCAAAAGCGTATTTTGTACTACTTCGGAACCGAGATTAAAGATCCAAATGCGCAGCCTTTGACAGATGAGTTCGGTGATCCGATCATTGATACTCTTCCTGATGGAACGATGCAAATGAGATACCCAGATCCAGAAATGGTGTGGTACAATACACAGGATGTTGTTCAGTTTCGTGTGAAGGAAGATTGGTTCTTTGACAAAGAAAGATCTGTTCTTGATGTAAGAATTATCGCTATTGCGCCAGTTGTACAAGACATTACAGTGGATGGAAATGGTAATAAAAGTTTGGGAAGAATGCGTGAGTTATTCTGGTTGTACTTCCCACAATGCCGTTTTGTATTCAACAACTATTTCGTGTACAACGATCAGAACGATGCACAATGGATGAGTTTTGATGACTTGTTTTGGAAACGTCGTTTCAATAGTACGATTTACAAAGAGAGCAACACTTTCGATAGAAACGTGGAATCGTACCGAATGGGTGTAGATGCACTCATGGAATCAGAAAAAATCAAAGAAGAGATTCGTACCATCGAACACGATGTATGGAGCTTCTAAAATAGTTTCTCGAAAGCCCCGTCATTTTGGCGGGGCTTTTTTTATGCATCAAATTTTGTAAGTTGTTGCAGTCCTCTCTTGAAATGCGCATCAGCAATTGTATCTTTGCACATGATCAATTTGGAAAAACTTAGCGTATTCTTGCCACAAGGTTATCTCTTTAAAGATGTAAGCTTACAAATCAATCGAGGAGATAAGGTAGGTCTTGTCGGTAAAAATGGCGCAGGTAAATCAACCCTGTTGAAATTGATCTCTGGTACGCAAAAACCATCGGAAGGAAACATTCATAAACCAAAGGATTGCACTGTTGGTTACCTTTCCCAGGACATACGCATCGACACATCACAAACTGTTTTCAATTTTCTCTTTTACTCCAATGCGACACTGAATGTGTTGCGCAACCAATTGGATGATGTGAACCATCAATTGACAGTGCGCGTAGATTATGAGTCCACTGAATATGCAAGTCTTTTGGACCAAGTCAATGAATTGAATCATTCCTTTAACTTGAATGAAGGGTTTCAGTGGGAAGAGAAGATCATGACGACGCTGAAAGGCTTAGGCTTTTCCTCGGATGAAATTGAACGTGAACTGAGTACCTTTTCTGGTGGCTGGCAAATGCGTGCCGAGTTAGCGCGTATTCTTGTAAACCGCCCAGACGTGCTTTTGCTGGATGAGCCAACGAATCACCTTGATATCATTTCAATAAGTTGGTTGGAAACGTATTTGCAACGTTTTGAAGGCGCCGTAATTCTCATCTCTCACGATAGATTGTTCTTGGACAATGTGACTAAACGAACGCTAGAGATTAGCTTGGGTAAAATTTATGATTTCCCTTTTGCCTATTCGAAATATAAGGTGGTGCGTGCTGAAGAAAAGGAACGTTTAGAATCTGCCAAGAAACAACAGGACAAAGACATTAAACACGCAGAGGAACTCATCGATAAGTTCCGCGCAAAAAAGAATAAAGCGGCATTCGCGCAGTCACTCATTAAAAAGTTAGAAAAAACAGAACGCATTGAGGTAGATAATGATGCAGTTGCACGAATGAAAATTGCCTTTCCACTTTCAGTTCAACCTGGAAAATGGGTGTTGGAGATGGAAAACCTCGGGAAATCGTTTGGAGACAAATTGCTGTTTCATCACACAAACCTAACCGTTGGTCGAGGTGAGAAAATTGCACTACTCGGTCCTAATGGTGTAGGTAAATCTACCTTGTTAAAACGAATTTTAAATAAGTTGGATGGCGATGGGCAAGTGATTCTAGGGCACAATGTCAATATTACCTATTTTGCTCAAGACCAAGCTGAGAAGATTGATCCAAACAAAACAGTATTGGAAGTCGTGGAATATGCAGCGACCGGAGGTATCCGTCGTGATTTAAGAAGTATCCTTGGTGCTTTTTTGTTTTCGGGCGAAGATGTAGATAAAAAAGTAGGCGTTTTGTCGGGTGGTGAGCGTACGCGGTTGGCCTTGTGTCAACTTTTGTTAAGTCCGTCGAACTTTCTCATATTGGATGAGCCAACCAATCACTTGGACATTCAAAGTAAGGAGGTACTTAAGGAAGCATTGAAGAATTACGAGGGTACATTTATCGTTGTATCTCACGACCGAGAATTTTTAGACGGCTTAACCAATCGCATCTGGGAAATTCAAGAAAAACTTTTGCGTGTGCACCATTTCGACGTGAAAGAATACTTGAAAATGCAATTCCAACCTGAAGCTGAAGGAATGAAACAAAAAGTTCAGGAGGTGAAGGAGGTGCGTATCGAGCGAAGTCATGAAGAAACGAAGGAATTGAAGCGTAGAAAAAATCAACTTGGCAATCGCATCAATAAGGTTGAAGACCAGATCAAAGAACACGAAAAAGACATTGAACGCTTGAATGCACAAATCAGCGAGTTAGATTATTCGGATGAAGCGAATGCCAATAAAGTTTTAGCCGTGTTTGCCGACAAAAAATCAGCCTTAGATCAATGTATGGAGGAATGGGAAAATCTAACGATTGAATTGGATTCTCTGGAAGATTAAGGCCGAATACTACCGCGTTTTTCACGCTTATGGCGACGTCTGTTGCGTTTAATTGATTTCTTCGCCTCTTTGCTTTGTAGAGACCAGTAATGTTTCTCTGCGGCGCGCTTTTGCTTCTTGGCAATGCGGGCTTTTTTCTTCCTTTCTTTGGCAATGATGGATTCTGCTTCTTCAACGGATGCCGCAGTTTTTCCGGGTTTTGTGCTACCACAGGAAGAAAATATTCCCAACAACAATAGGAAGACGATAAAAAGCGTTTTACTATTCATACCTTTGTAATACAAATTCGATGATGAAGTTACGGCTAATTTTACTATTCTCGCTTTCCTTGCTTGCTGTTGCCTGCAATAAAAACAAGCGAAACCCGGTGCCAAGCATTCCGTTTGACATCACCATCGACATCAATTTACCAAGTTACAATGCGCTCATCAGCGTGGGAACCTATGCCTATGTCAATGGCGGCTCTCGTGGAATTATCGTGTACCGCCGTGGAATTGATGAGTTTGTTGCCTTTGACCGCCATTCTCCGATGGATCCAACAGGGACTTGTGGGCAACCGCTGTATCCAGATCCAAACAATTTCTTGACCTTGATAGACAGCTGCTCTACGGCGCGTTTCTCTTTGTACGATGGATCTCCCATCACAGGCTCAGAATTTGGGTTGCGGATGTACCAAACCATTTACAATGGGACCAATCAATTGCGAATTTTTAATTAGTTTCGCCCCATCAATTATTACCCATGAACGAGATCACCGTAACCATCATCGACCGCGAAGGAACAGCCCATGAGCTCATTGCACCAACCGACATGAACATGAATGTCATGGAATTGTGTAAATCCTACGAACTGCCTGTAAAAGGCGAGTGCGGTGGAATGGCGATGTGTGCAACGTGCCAATGTTACCTTGAGTCGGATACGGATCTTCCCGAACAAAGCGACGCCGAATTGGACATGCTCGATCAAGCATTTTATGTGAAGCCGAATAGCCGCTTGGGCTGCCAGATTCACATTGCAGATGACATCGATGGGATTGTTTTGCGCCTAGCGCCAGAGGTAGATTAATTCCCTTTCCATTCCCCCGGAATCAAACACACAGGAATCGGTTCCATCTTGTGCTTGTTCACCGCATGCAAACGACGGTATAAGGCCAACACAGTAAGCTGACGCTCAGTAAGATTGTCTTCACTTCCCTCATAATCCATTGCCCATTCCAATTCAGGATAACTTGCCCCCAATTGGTCTTCATCACTCCGACCATCGGCCCAAAGTCCATCCGTTGGTTTTGCCACGATGATGGAATCCACAATACCTAAATGAGCGGCAACTGCGCGAACTTCAGTCTTCGTTAAATCAGCAATCGGACTGACATCAACACCTCCGTCGCCATATTTTGTATAGAATCCAACGCCAAAATCTTCCACACGGTTACCGGTTCCTGCCACGAGACGTTTATGCGCCTGCCCTAAGGCATAGAGGGTTGTCATGCGCAAGCGTGCTCGGGTATTGGCCATCGCGAGATGATTACCAACAACATCCTTTGGGAAGTCCCGTTCCATTTGTTCGAAAATGTCCGTCAAATTCACTTCCATGCCTGTCACATTTGGAAAGCGTTTTTTCAAGTCATCGATGTGCTCAATCGCACGGTTGTATTCCGCTGATGTTTGCCGAATGGGCATTGTGATGATCAATGTAGGCTTCCCCGTCATGGCGCAAAGCGTCGAGGTCAAGGCAGAATCTATTCCACCGGAAATTCCTACAATAAATCCATCCATTCTGGCCTGCTCGCAGTAGCTAGCTAACCAAGATTGAATGTGTGAGGCAATGGCTGCGCAGTTCACTTAGAATAAGATGGAAAGTTTGAACTGAAGCTGGCTTTGCTGCGCAGAGTTGTTGATTTGCGCGTATCCATTCAAAGGATTCGATATTGGTTCAGCATAATAGTAATTCTTTTGCTTATCGGTATTCCATTGTGTGTGCAATGGTGTGAACCCATAATAATAACCAAGTTCAGCAACTAGACATGTAGAACCCACAAAATTCCATTCAGCACCGAGTGACATTCCCACGGCTGATTTCAAGAAGAACAAATCGTTCTTAGCACGCATGTCATCACGATTAGTGCTTGTATTTAAATCTTCAAATTTGTCGTTTATCACACTTTTAACAAGAAAACTATTTCTTAAACCAAACTTTCCAAAATAGCGGAAATACCCAATAAAATTTGTGCGGAATTGCAACATCGTAGGTATTGTTAAATAAGTTGCCTTTTGAATGCGATCTGTCATCTGGAAAATCGATTGCTGTCCACCAAGAAGGTCGACATCACTTTGAGGTATGATATTCTTCCCTTCATACACATAAAACAAATCGTAATTCGGATTTGCTTGGTATTTCAAGGTCTCAAAATCAAATTCAACGCCCGTACAGAATGCTAAAGATTCCGTCAAGCTGAAGTTCACATTCATGCCAATGGACAAGTCATAACTCAATCCCCCTTTCTGAAAGTAATCAGAGGTCACATTTTGCATCAAGATGCTTGATCCAAAGACCAAACCAGCTTGAACTTCTTTCCCTTCGGCGTCTTGTGCCATCGTATTTATCCCAAATGAAATTCCAGCAATGAGAAGTAAGATTTTTTTCATATCGTTTCGCGTTTAATTCTTGTAGGTAAGTCCGCTTTTACTCGTTTGATTTTGCGTACTTTTGAGGTCAAAAATAAGGAATATCAATGAGTTTCAAAAGCTTTTTCATCTCAGGTTCAATCGCCTTGCTGATTTCGGCATGTTCCAATGATCCCTTGGATGTCGATGTGTCTGAGGTGAAGGTCAACATTGATTTCGTGAACATGGATTCGATTTGGCGCACATCCAAAGGCCAAGATTTCTTAAAGGCAGATGCGGATTTCCGCAAACGCATTCCCGAACTATACGACTATGAATTGGGCTATTGCTTGCGGGTAGGGAAAATCAGTGATACGGCACTCGTAAATAGTTTGACGCAGTTCATGAGTGATCCTTACATGTCAAGGGTAGAGAAGGCGATTCAACGCGAATTCAAGGATTTATCTGCTGAAAAAGCAGAACTTATTGATGGATTTAAACACATCAAATACCACATTCCGAAGGCCGATATTCCACAAACCATTGTGTTCATGAATTCGGTTTTTACCACAAGTGCATTCAGCACGCAGAGCGAAATTGGCATTGGGCTGGAACGCTACCTTGGTGAAAAGTCTTCCGTGATAAAGGATTTGCCGAATGACATGTTCTTTGGGTGGATCAAAGAAGGGATGGATCGCCGCTATCTTGTGCGTGATGCGCTCTGCTCGTGGTTCATGACGCATTACGGACCTGAAATCGAGGGGGATCTCGCGCAACAAATCATCCGTTGGGGAAAGATTTTATACATCACCGAAGCTGCTCTTCCTGATGCCCCAGAATCGATTATTCCAAGATATTCAGAAGAAGACTACAAGTGGGCCTTGGAAAATGAATACGCACTTTGGAAATATCTAGTTGATCAGAAAATGCTCTTTAAAATCGATGAATTGAACAAGACGAACCTGTTGAATGAAGGGCCCTTTACGCCGGGTCTTCCTGAGAAAGGACCAGATCGTTTGGGGCAGTTCTTAGGTTGGAGAATGGTGCGCAAGTACATGGAGGTGAATGAGGTATCTGTAGAAGAATTGCTAAGAGTGCATTACACAGAAATCATAAGAGATTACGAAATAGAATAAAACATGGAGGATAAAATCGTTAAAACCTCGGAAATCGATATCAAGGTTGGATTGAATGAAAACAATTTGCCTGTTGCGATGAAGTGGAGTGCCAGTGATGGCGGTGTTTCAGACGCTGCTGCGAAAGCATTTATGCTGTCCATCTGGGATCCGACGCAAAACAACACAATGAAAATCGACCTTTGGACGAAGGATTTGACCATTGATGAAATGAAGCAGTTTTTTCATCAAACCTTATTGACGATGGCCGATACCTTTGAAAAAGCAACAGGTGAGCACCTTATTTCTGAAGACCTTCGGGATTACTGCTACCATTTCGCAGAGAAAATGCAAATCCTCCCTGAAAAGTAATGTATTCGGGTACACTTAAAAAAATGCGCGTTGCCATTGGAGATCAGGTCAATTACACCTTGTCGCTGAATGAAGATGTGGACATGAACGCGCTCATTGGAAAGACCTTGCATTTTGAATGGAATGGTCAGATTATCTGTACATCTTGTGGTAAGAATACCTCAAAGTCCTTCGGCGATGGATTTTGTTATCCTTGCTTTACATCGGCACCGGACGCAGCAGAATGTATCATTCGTCCGGAATTGTGTCGGGCACACTTAGGCGAGGGCCGTGATCCAGAATGGGAACAAACCCACCACAATGTTCCGCATGTTGTGTATTTGGCGGCGACAGATGCCGTGAAGGTTGGCGTAACTAGGGCAACACAAATACCAACACGATGGATTGATCAAGGTGCTGCACATGCGATTGTACTGGCTGAAACACCAAATCGCTATGAGGCGGGGATGCTCGAAGTTGCGCTAAAAGATTTTTTCACGGATAAAACCAACTGGCAGCGCATGCTGAAGAACGAATCGGATGAGTCCATTGATTTGATAGATGATAAATGGCGCCTGCACGATGAATTGCCTTCCGATTTAACGACTTTCTTCTCGGAAGACGATACACTTGTCTCGTTGAATTATCCCGTTGAACAGTACCCGGAAAAAGTGAAAAGCATCGGGTTTGATAAGTCACCATCGATCTCTGAAGTGCTCAAAGGCATTCGTGGCCAATACTTGATTTTTGAAGGAGGACTAGTCATGAATGTGCGAAAACATACAGGGTATAAGGTTCAATTCACAGTCTCTGAGTAAATTTACATCATGGGAAAAGATAAATTGCGTCGCTTTGCGTTGATGAAGGAATTTTCAAATGTGTTTGAACCAGAGGTTGGTGTAGAATCAGATTTAAAAGGGAAATGGCGTTCTGACGTATTCAAAAATGACAATCCGATTGTCTTGGAATTGGGCTGCGGAAAAGGGGAGTACAGCCTCGGATTGGCCAATCATTTTCCCGACAAGAACTTCATTGGGGTTGACATCAAAGGTGCCAGAATGTACATCGGTGCAAAGGAAGCCTTGGAACAAAACAAAACCAACGTGGCTTTTCTCAGGATGAAAATCGATTTTATCCATGAGTATTTTGCTGAAAATGAAGTGGATGAAATCTGGTTGACCTTTTCAGATCCTCAACCGAAGAAACCACGCAAGCGTTTGTCTTCTCCCATTTTCATTGAACGCTATCGACGCATCTTGAAGCCTGGTGGAATCGTTCACATGAAAACAGATTCTGATATCTTGTTTGAATATACCGAGGAGCAAATTGCTGAGCAAAAGTACAATTGCCTCGAGTTAACTTGGGATTTATACGGAAGTCTTCCTGAAACAATTGATCCCGTTACACGAGAGATATTTCACATAAAAACACATTACGAACAGCTTTTTACTGCGCGCGGAAGTGTCATCAAATACTGCAAATTTCAGATTTCTTAACAGGGAAATCTCAGCGTAGGAAAAGTAACTTAAGCTACGCGAAGTTTCGCCAATTTTGATTTGGAGAATTGTGCTTTGGCATATTCCAACGTGACGCGGAATTCTTTTTCGTTTCCTGCTGGCAATTCGTACATCGCATCCGTCAAAATGGCTTCGCAAATGGAACGCAATCCACGAGCACCGAGCTTGAATTCAATAGCCTTTGTCACGATGAAATCCAATACATCGGCATCAAATTGAAGCTTCACACCATCAATTTTGAACAACGAAACGTATTGTTTCACCAAGGCATTTTTCGGTTCAGTCAAGATGCGTTTCAAGCTCGCGCTGTCCAAAGGCTCCAAATACGTAAGTACTGGGAAACGACCAATTAACTCTGGAATAAGGCCGAAGGTCTTCACATCCGTTGGATTGATGTATTTCAATAGGCTGTCATGTTCAACCAATTCTTCTTCAACCGCAGAAAAACCAATCGTCTGACGGTTCACGCGGTTGGCAATGATTTTTTCAATACCGTCGAATGCACCTCCACAAATAAAGAGGATATTTTTCGTATCAATTTGAATCATTTTTTGCTCTGGATGCTTGCGTCCTCCTTGAGGTGGTACATTCACCGTCGCGCCTTCCAACAATTTCAGTAGGGCTTGTTGAACACCTTCACCTGATACATCTCGGGTAATGGAAGGATTGTCGCTCTTGCGGGCAATTTTATCAATTTCGTCAATGAAAACAATGCCTTGTTGGGCAGCGGTTACATTGTAATCTGCAGCTTGCAACAAACGCGAAAGGATACTTTCTACATCTTCACCAACGTATCCAGCTTCGGTAAGCACGGTCGCGTCGGCAATACAAAAAGGCACATTGAGCATCTTGGCGATGGTTTTTGCCAAAAGGGTTTTACCTGTACCTGTGCGTCCAACCAAGATGACATTTGACTTTTCAATCTCGATGTCATTCTTGTCAACCACTTGATTCAGGCGCTTGTAATGGTTGTAAACGGCAACAGAAAGCACTTTTTTCGCATCGTCCTGACCGATTACATACTCGTCAAGTTTTCCTTTGATTTCTGTTGGCTTGAGGATATTTACCTTGGCATCGTTCGGCGTGCTTTTCTCGTTCACATCCTCTTCACGAATAATCGTATGTGCTTGTTGTACACAACTTTCGCAGATGTGTCCGGAAACTCCTGCAATTAGGATTCCTACCTCACTTCTTGATCGTCCACAAAAAGAACAACCTGCTTCATTTTTTTTTGACATAGAACTTAAGTCAGAAAAAACACCACCCTTTCGAGTGGTGTCATAAGTCAATTATTTTTTAGGATTGCGTGTCAACACTTCGTCAACCATCCCATAAGCCTTCGCTTCCTCAGCAGTCATCCAGTAATCACGGTCTGAATCTGCCCAAACTTTATCGTAGGTTTGGTGTGAATGGAATGCGATAATGTCGTACAGTTCTTTCTTCAATTTTTGAATCTCACGCGCTGTGATTTCGATGTCTGATGCTTGTCCTTGCGCACCTCCTAGCGGTTGGTGAATCATGACACGTGCATGTTTTAAAATCGAACGCTTACCTTCTGCTCCTGCACACATAAGCACTGCACCCATCGATGCGGCCATTCCGGTACAAATTGTAGCCACATCAGGTTTGATGTACTGCATTGTATCATAAATTCCAAGACCTGCATACACAGATCCTCCTGGCGAGTTTAGGTAAATTTGAATGTCTTTATTTGGGTCAACTGACTCCAAGAACAACAACTGTGCGTTGATGATGTTGGCGATGTTGTCGTTGATTCCTGTTCCTAGGAAAATGATTCTGTCCATCATCAAACGCGAGAACACATCCATTTGTGTCATGTTCATTGGGCGTTCTTCGATAATGTATGGTGTCATTGATGATTCAATGTAGTGTCCAACATGCATGCTCGTAAGTCCGAGGTGCTTGGTGGCGAATTTGCTGAATTCGTTGCTGTCTGACATAGTTTGTGATGGTTTCAATTATTTGAAGGTTAAAGATACATAAAGTTGAGAATGAGAAGGAAAAAGTTGGGTATATTTTCTTGCTTGGCACGGTCAATCTTCAATTGCTAGTCTGTTTTCGTATCTTCGTCACATGCTTCCAAACGAAATTAAGCAGAAAAGAATTCTGATTTCTCCACTCAATTGGGGAATGGGTCACGTCGCGCGGTGCATCCCACTCATCGATACCTTCTTGAAAAATGGGAATACCGTTTTCGCTGCAGTTTCTGAAGAACAAGGTGCCATTTTACGGTCCTATTTTCCGGATATTGAGACAGTGAATCACGAAGGTTATCCCTTTGAGTTTGGTGGAAAAGGAAACTTTTCGCTCGACTTGGCGCGGCAATTTAAACGGCTGAAAAATCGACTTCTTGAAGAAGAGAAGCAAACGGATCACTTCGTGGATGTCATGGCTATCGATCTCGTGATTTCAGATCATCGCTATGGTTTTCGTTCTACTCGGGGTCCTTCCATTCTACTTACACATCAACTCCATTTGCCCGTGCGCTGGTTCGAAGGATGGGTCCAGAAGATGCACGAACGGTTCTTGAAGAACTTCGATGAGATCTGGATTCCTGACACAATAGATTCCTCGCTTGCGGGAAATTTAAGCCAAAATACGAAGGAATTGAACTGCACATACATCGGTGCCTTGTCGCGTTTTCAAGGTGTTGTGATTCCCGAAACGAAAACAATCGATGCGGTAATCATTGCCAGTGGACCAACAATTTATGCAGAACAATTTATCCGTGAACAATTAAAGAAAATTTCAGATACCGAAAATACGCTGATTATTGCTGCTCCATCCGTCTTGAAAAATCTTGGAGACATTTCAATTTCCACTCAAAGTTCAGAAGATTGGAAGTTAAGTGATGCGTCGATTCTACGCGCAAAAAAGGTGATTTCACGTTGTGGGTATTCAACGTTAATGGACTTGTCGATACTCAAAGTTCCTTTTTCATTAACGCCAACTCCAGGACAGCGTGAGCAAGAATACTTGTATCAGTTCTGGGCAAGCAAAGTTCATGGTAACTAAACGCTTACCTATTTCGTGAAGCATTCAACACGTACATTTCTTTTGGGCAGTATTGCTGTGGTTGCAGTTGCTGGCGGTATTGCCTTAGGCGTCAATGGCAAAAGTAATTTGTTGCGTTGGCGGAAATTTACGCATGGAAATCGCGTGTTTTTGCAGAACAGAGGGTTTAAGTGCTTGACAGATGTGCTGTATGAACAAGAAATGCGCGACCAATTATGGATGTACTTCGAACATTCCAAACATCAAGGAATTCCTTTGGTTCCAAAGAACAAGAAGGACCTCATTCGCTTGGTGCAGCAAGGAACCTTAAAGGAATTGAAACAGAATGAATTTTTTGTCCTGGATACGATGTATTATTCCTATCCCTATTTGATTGATGATGCCCATGATTTGTTGATCGAGATTGGTGAACGCTTTCAGCGTAAACTAGAAAACACAGGACTTGAATGCACACGCTTTACGGTGACATCAGTTTTGCGCACGGAGGAATCCATTCGTCGCTTACGTCGTCGAAATAGAAATTCTGTACGCAACAGCTCACATCTCCACGGAACAACCTTTGATGTATCGTACAAGACTTTTTTTGCAGATCATTCGCTTTCTGAAGGTGAGGTACATTACCTCGGACAAATGCTCATGCGTACTTTATGGGAATTGCGAAATGAGAAAAAGTGTTGGGTAACCTACGAGGTTTGGCAGACGTGTCTGCACGTTGTGAGTCGCTAGTTTTATAAAAATCAAGAGCAAAAAAAATCCCGCTTAATCAGCGGGATTCTTAATATTGAGAGGAGTGGATTATTTTACCACTGCCATAAATGCTGCGTTGTCAGCGAATTTCAAGAACTCACGATCGTTTGCTGCTTTACCTTTCAATGAACCGTCTTTCGCGATTGCATTTTTCAAGTTGCTAGCAGCTGCGTCTGCGTTGTTCATGCGTGCAGCAGCAACAGCTTTCAAGTAGTACCCTTGAGCAGATTCTTTATCAGAAGATCCGTCAATTGTTTTCATTGCTGCATCTGCGTTACCGTTCAATAGTTGAGCAAGTGCCAAATTGAATGATTTTTCAGAACCGAAGTTAGAAACTGCATCAGCATAAGCTCCGTTTTGGATGTTGATGATTCCCATGTTGTAGTTCACTTCTGAACCAGCACCTTTAGCTTGGCCAAGCAATTGCTTCGCTTTAGCACGGTCACCTTTCATACCTGCGATTGCAGCCAAGTTGTTTTTAGAAATCGCGTTGTCTTTGATGCTGTTCGCTTTCTCAAACTTCGCTTTTGCCTCATCCATTTTGTTTTGCATGTACAATACAGCACCTGCGTTGTTGAATGCGCGGTGATCGCTTGGGTAATTTTTACATGCTACATTGTAAATCGCCAATTTCTGGTTCAAATCTTTTACCAATGTTGCTGTAAATAACAATTCTTCAAGGTTCAATGAGTCTGGAGTTGATGCTGCAAGCGCTTTCAACTCTTCGTCTGTGTAACCTGTAAGGTCGTAGTTCACGATTACTTCACTTCTTCTCAATTTAGGGAAGATGTTCTTATCAAGGTAAGTAAATGTTTTACCCATGTTGCGCATTTCAGTCTCGCGTTGAGCAGGATCTGTTTGCATCTCAAGAACGCGAATAACCAAGTTCTTCTCGTCTTCGTTCATTGTTGATGTGCTCAATTCTTTTTTGAATCCGTTGAAATCTTCTCCTTTTCCAGCCAAGACATAAACCTCACCTTGAGCAGCAGTATTTTTCGATTTCTTCGCAAGGTCCATCATTGCTTTTTTACCCGCTTCAGCACGCTCTGTAGACAATGAGTTGTTTTTATCTTCTTCCCCTTCTGGTGAAGCATAACCCACAACATCAATTGTTTTGATTGCAATACGCGCGTTGCTTTGTGCAGCAACCAACCACGCAGCATAGTCAGTGATGTCTTTCTCTTTCAACTCAGTCGGCTTTACCAAAGATTTTCCTTTGTCAAAGTTCAATTGAGAAACAAACGTTTCAGGAGTCACTCGCTTGAATTCATCCTTCGCGAAAATCACTTTGAAATCTTTGTTTACCAAATATGGAGTAATGATCGTTGCATCTGCAATTTTTGTATCTGTAAATGCACCTTCTTTTTCTTTACCTCCTTTGTAGACTTTACCAGTTACTTTCAAGTCAGCATTTTCCATGTCTGCTTTGTAAGCAACAACATCTTCATAAACCATCTTTCCTCCTGGCTTGTATTGAATAACAGAACCATTACCTGTTGCTTTTTCACCAAGTACAGTTACTGTCTTCAATGCCGTAGATCCCAACATAGGTGTGATTTCAGCACTTGCTTTTTTCTTGATCCCTTTCTCCGGGAAAGTTACTTCAACTCTCACGCGGACAGAATCCCCGTGCATTTCAAGTGGACTTGGCGTTACTTTGTATTGAAGGTCTTTCAATAGGTCACAGCTCGATAGTAGGCTACCTGCAACCACCGCGAAAGCCAGGACTTTAATGCTTTGATTTTTCATAGTATTTTATTTGTTCTTTACTAAAATTCGCGACAATATTACGCAATTTTATTGAGGTTGTATAACTTCTAACCTTAATTTATCAACGTAGCATGTTTAATTCATGCAAAGTTAATTTACTCGAATCTCTGCACTGAATCAACAAATCCCCAATTGATGTGAATGTAACCGGATCAATTGCATCAAATTGGATATCACAGAGTGGTTTTAATACAAACATTCTCTCGCGAAAACGGGGATGTGGAATTTCTAAATCTACATCTCTTATTACTTGGTTTTCAATCAGTATGATGTCCAAATCTATGGGCCTTGATGCATACCCATCTAAGGGGCTTGTCAAACGTCCAAGTCTCTTTTCAATCACCTTCAATGCGCGTAAAATTTCCTGAGGCGCCAAAGTTGACTCAACCAGGATGCAGCCATTTAAAAACAAATCACTCGATTCGAAACCTTGGGCCTCGTTTTCATAAAAAGGTGAACAGGCAATGATTTGACCGATTGCATCGGAAATGGAGGCAAGGGCAAGCTGGATATTTTCTTCTCGATTTCCTTGATTGCTTCCTAAGGCAATCGAAACTGTTCTCATTTCCATTCAAAGGTGTTGATCATGCGCAACAAGTCTGTTTTTAAATAATTCAAACTTGGTCGCAACGAATCATAATTTGGTCTTGAATTAAAATAGACCACACCGCTGACGAATGTTTTGCTTGAATCTGTCAGGTAGAATTGGAAGGGTGAAGCCACGTCTCCTTGCAATTCGAAGATGGTTCCAAAGACGCGCGCATCCGTGCGAATGATGTTAGAGTCGTTGATGGATGTCGCTTTCAGTTTGTGCTCTTCCACTTTATCGTTGGCAAAATTTACGTATTTCGAAAGAGGTTCTTGCATGTTGATGTAGGAAAAATGAATCGTTCCATTGAGGACACCGAGATCAATGTCTTTGTGGCAAGTAAAATCGGTTTGTCCTTGAGGAGCAGCTACATCACGGACTTCGTATTCTTTGGAGATGTCAAAATGGTACCCGCAGCCACTTGAATAATGCACATAAGTGTGCGGAGGCAATTCAGACCGCAAATAAGTCGGAGGTTTTGGAATCAGCAATTCATCACCACAAGAGGCAATAAAAAACAAGACGACAAGTATTGACACCAGTACTTTCATAATTACTCTTCTTTGAGAACAATGGCTTTCACCAATTTTACCCTGCGTTTATCGGATGAGTCGACCACCAATTTGATGTGGCCAACTGCAATGAATTCGTTGTTGCGCAAAATCCGTCCGGCATTTTCAACGATAAATCCGCCTAAGGTTTCAGATTCTCCTTTCAAAGCTTCGAAATCTTTGCCATCCATGTCTAGTACCTTATAAAAATCAACCAAAGAGGTTCTGCCTTCAAACAAATAGGTATGATCATCAATTTTGGTATAAACGACATCCGCTACATCATATTCATCGGTAATGTCACCAACAATTTCTTCTAAGATGTCATCGAGTGTAATGATGCCACTGGCTCCTCCGTATTCATCCACCACAATGGCCATGTGCATTTTCTTTTGTTGAAAATCCTTGAGCAAATCATCAATTTTTTTGTTCTCAGGAACAAACATCGGTTTGCGCATGAGCGTGTTCCATTCAAAGTCGTCTGCTTCCTCGAGGTACGGAAGTAAGTCCTTGATGTACAAGATGCCAATGACATTGTCAACAGAATCTCGGTACACTGGTACCCTAGAATAGCCATTGTCTTCGATGACCTTGAGTACATCTGAAAAAGGTTGGCTTTCTTTCAAAGCGACGATATCGAGTCGCGAACACATGATTTGACAACATTCAGTGCTGCCAAAACGAACAATGCCTTCTAAAATTTTTTGTTCTTCTTCACTCGTATGTTCCTCCTTGGTCAATGCTATGGCCTGTTCGAGTTCATCAGATGATATGTTTATACCGTGCTTCCGTGCACGTTTCTGGATAATCTTTGTTCCGTTGACCAAAAGCCATTTTAACCAAGAGATAGGAGGCAGTCGGCGAATGAAGTTGATCGGTTGCGCCATGGTACGCGCCATAAACAAGGCATTCTTGGTGGAATAGATTTTTGGAACCACCTCACCAAACAATAAGATGGTCAGTGTGATTCCAACAACTTCAATTAAAAACCGAAGGGTAGGATTTGCACCACTGTTGGGGTAGAAGTCATTTAAAAGTGCTGTGGATATGATCACAATCCCGATGTTCACGAAATTGTTTGCAATCAGCAAAGTCGCTAAAATCTCTTTTGGATCATCCAGCAGCTCAAGCGCAATTTTTGCAGAATAGCTTTCGTCTTGACGTAAGGCTTCTTTTTCTGAAGGGCTCAGAGAAAAGAAGGCACTCTCAGATCCTGAGGCAAGCGCTGAGAAGCACAGCAACACAATAATGATAATGAGTAGATAAATCATGCTGCGCTAGAACTGTTTTGTTTCAATTGAGCTGAGGAATACAAGGCTTTGTCTGAATATTAAGTTAGAATGGAAGAACTGAATCTGGCTCATCCGTAGTAAAATTTCCACCAATTGGGGGAGGTGGAGGAGGAGTCCCCTCGTTGGTGTATGGACCTTGATTGGATGAACCATGGACATTTTCAGGTTTTGAAAGTATGGTCATCTCATCGGCAACAATATCGAGTGCATAGCGGGTGTTCCCTTCTTTGTCTTGGTACGATCTTTTTTTCAATTTACCTTCAACATAGACTTTATAGCCTTTTTTGACATACTTCTCAGTGATTTCTGCCAGGCGACGCCACAATACGATATCGTGCCAATCGGTAATTTCCTTTTTCTCGCCAGTTTCTCGGTCTGTATACGTTTCAGAGGTTGCCATCGAAAATGTAGCTTTCAACGATCCGTTTTGCAAACGGTGAATCTCGGGATCTTTCCCAACATTACCGATTAAGATCACTTTATTTACGCTTCCTGCCATAAGATTCACTTTGGTTGACAAATATACATGATTCAATGAGAGTTTTTGGACCTTGATTGGAATAAATCAATACAAGATTTTGTTCCTATTAAATGGAATGTGTTTCAAGGTATTTATCTAGTAAACGAGGAATCGGATAATCTTGAATGGCAGATGAATGGATCAGAATCCAATCGTCTGACGGTTGAATGTTGGTCACATTGATGTGGTAAAATCGTGCAGAAATACGTTGGTGGGAAAGTAAATGTTTTACAGGTGCTGAAATCTCAAGAAGTGAATCACCATACATGCGTTTGATTTCCGGCGGAACCTCATCGCCCTCAGTTTCAAGCATAGGAAATTGATACAACTCTTCCCAGATGTCTCGACCTTTGCGCTGCTGAATGTAGGTGTCGCCATTTTGATTAAAAATTAGGTAATGGAAAAAACGATTACGGACTTCCAGTTTTTTTGTTTTTACAGGGCGTATTTGAATGGTGGCATTGGCAAATGACAAACATGCTGCTTGAAGTACGCACGTATCGCATTTTGGATTTTTAGGTGTGCAGTGCAGTGCGCCAAATTCCATGATGGCTTGGTTGTGCAATGCGGGATCATTGGGATTGATTACTTCCTCGGCCAAGGATTTGAATAGTTTAATTCCCGCCGAAGAGTTGATCGGTGTGTCAATGTCAAAATAGCGGGAAAGCACACGGTAGACATTTCCGTCCACAACAGGTACATTTTCATTGAACGCAAAGGAAGCAACGGCCGCTGCAGTGTATGGACCGATGCCCTTTAGTTGAATGAGCGCTGCATATGAATTCGGGAAGATACCTTGATGCTCGTTTGAGATGATTTTTGCCGTTTGATGTAGGTTGCGTGCTCGGCTGTAATAGCCCAATCCTTGCCAAAGATTCAGTACCGTTTGTAGTTCTGCTTGGGCGAGTTGATTCACTGTTGGAAATGTTTCGATAAACCTGTAATAATAAGACGTTCCCTGATCTACCCGTGTTTGTTGCAAAATAACTTCCGATAACCAGATAAAATAGGGGTCATTTGTTGCTCTCCACGGCAAGTCGCGTTTCATTTGTCTATACCAATCGGCAATTAGTAGGTGAAAATCAGTCATTGAGGGAAAAAAGTGAATTTTAACGCGTGTTTACAAAGGTATAATCTTTAAGTAAGCTACATTTGTACTATTACTGCAATAAACCAAAAAATAAAAACTAATTCTAAACAACATGACTAAAGCAGACATCGTAGCGGATATTGCTGATACAACTGGGCTCGAAAGAGCTGAGGCGTTGAAGGCTGTGGAAGCGTTTATGACATCAATCAAATCATCTTTAGCAGAAGGGCAAAACGTGTACCTGAGAGGTTTTGGAAGTTTCATCGTGAAGGAACGCGCTGAGAAAACCGGAAGAAACATTTCAAAGAACACGACCATCATCATTCCTGCTCACAATATTCCTTCATTTAAGCCAGCAAAAACTTTTGTTGACGAGGTGAAGAACAAGGTAATTGTGAAATAAAAAATTGTTCTTGATCCGAGTACTTTGAAATTCGGATGAAATCCTTATCTTTGCACTCCCGTTTTAATAGCGGGAGTGTTTTTTTTAACAGAAGGAGCACCCAAAACATTCGAATATAATAACTTAAATATAAGATTATGCCAAGCGGTAAAAAGAGAAAGAGACATAAGATGGCGACACACAAACGCAAGAAAAGACTGCGTAAGAACCGTCACAAGAAGAAGTAACACCTGTTACACCATTCATACTTTTTAGGAGCTTAGCGGGAAGTACCCGCTAAGTTTTTCCTATTTCATTAACTTAAAATCAGCTTTCGTGAGTTTAGAACTGGTAGTCGATGCCCGACCTGGAGGCATTTGGCTTGCTTTGTTACGGGACGGTAAGCTTATTGAATTACACGAAGAACAGGGAAACACCGACTTCGCCGTAGGCGATATATACCTTGGAAAGGTCCGAAAGGTTGTTCCCAGTCTCAACGCGGCGTTTGTTGATGTCGGATACGAAAAGGATGCATTCCTGCATTACCTCGATTTAGGTCCTCAATTCAGCTCGCTCAATAAATTTACAAAAGACACCTTGCATGGCAAGCAGAATGTCTCAGACCTACTTTATTTTAAAGGAGAAAAAGACATTCCGAAGGATGGGAAAATTGACCAAATTATTTCATCCTCTCAACCGATACTTGTGCAAGTTGCCAAGGAACCTATCTCAAGTAAAGGCCCGCGCCTTTGTGCGGAAATTACACTTGCAGGTCGGTACTTAGTGCTTGTGCCTTTTTCGGACAAAATTTCTGTATCCCAGAAAATCAAAGAAGCAGAAGAAAAAGATCGATTGAAAGATCTTATGGAATCCATCAAACCGAAGAATTTCGGGGTGATTATCCGTACTGTGGCCGAAAATAAAAAGGTGGAACAGCTTGACCAAGATCTGAAGAACTTGCTCGAGAAATGGAAAACCATGCACTCAAATCTGAAAGATGCAACACCTCCACGTCGTGTCTTAGGTGAGATCGATAAAACATCGTCCATACTGCGCGATTTGTTAAACGCTGATTTTACCAATATTCACGTCAACGACGAAAAGTTGTTCGGAGATTTGAAGGAATATGTGGCTGGAATCGCTCCAGGACGTGAGAAAATCCTCCGTCTGCACGATGGTAAACTCAATATTTTTGAGCGTTTCGGGATCAATAAGCAAATCAAAGCTTTGTTCGGTAAGAAGGTGCCTCTCCCTAGTGGTGGATACCTGATCATTGAACATACAGAGGCAATGCACGTCATTGACGTCAACAGCGGTAACCGTAAAGGTGCCGAGGGACAGGAAAACAATGCGTTGCTAACGAATCTTGAAGCTGCTGAAGAAATTGCACGCGTACTTCAATTGCGAGATATGGGTGGAATCATCTGCATCGATTTTATTGACATGCACGATCGGGAAAACAACAAGGCGCTCTTCGATAAGTTGAAGGCACTCATGCTGTCGGATCGTGCTAAACACAATATTCTTCCTCCATCTAAATTTGGTGTCATCGAGATCACGCGCCAACGTGTGCGTCCTGAAACAGACATCAACACGTCTGAAACATGCCCAACTTGTAACGGAACGGGTGAAGTACAAGCAAGCATCTTGTTTGCGGAAGAGATTGAGTCTAACTTGAAGTACTTGATTTCGGATCGTAAGGTGCCGCATGTGACGTTGCATGTGCATCCCTATCTTGAAGCGTATTTCAAAAAGGGATTGTTTTCGCGTCAAATGAAGTGGTTCTTCGCATACAAGAAGTGGATTCCTGTGCGCGGCGTAACCAACAACCATTTGCTTCAATACACCTTTGTGGACAAGCAGAATGAGGAAATCTCGCTCTGAACCGAAGGATAAATCGACCTTTACCGTACCGGAAATCAAACTCCGAATGGAAGCCTATTGTGCCTACAGGGACCGTTGTACTTCTGAAGTAGAAAAGAAACTTCGGGAATACACCCTGACGGACATTCAGTCAGCGGCAATCGTTGAGGAACTTCGAACGCGTAAATTTTTGGACGATGTGCGCTTCGCACATTCATTTGTCTCTGGTAAATTTCGGTTCAATCAATGGGGCCGGATTCGGATCCGCATGGAGCTTCGACTTCGCAAAATCAGCGATACGTTGATCAAAGATGCCATTCAATCGATGGACTTGGATGCCTACGCAGAAACCATTACTTCCTTGGTTGAACGCAAATACAGAGAAACTGAACGCGAAAGCGATGTGTGGAAACGCAAAGCAAAGGTCATTCGCTTTTTGAGCTCAAGAGGATTTGAACAAGATTTAATTATGGATGCTGTTGAATCCGTGTTTAATTCGCCACGATAATTCGTCGAACAGCATCGTCTGCTTCCCCAAGGTAATTGATGTAGGAAATTTTGATGGAATATACTCCAGCGGATGTTGGTGCGTTGAATTCTAAATAACTTTTGTTCTGAACAGAAAAACATTCGATGACTTGTCCAAGTGTATTGAAAACCGTTACTGAAAATTCTGCAAGTTGATCCCCTGGTGTGCGCAAGGTTATAACCGCTCCAGTTACAATGGGATTGGGATACACCAAGAATGAGGTGTCGGAAGGATTTTCAAATAGTGCCCGATTGAATTGAAACAAGAACAAGCCATTCTGACGGTCCGATACCACAATTCGATCAGAAGGAAAATCCGAGTAAACGCCCCAAGCGCCATTCATTTTGAAATTTGATTCCTGGGTGTAGGTGTCATAAGCGGCGACCTCTCTAGGGAAAGTTGCACGTATATCATAGATGCGAAGTCCTTCGTTGTAGTGGGCGACAAAGGCAAATTCGTCGGTGATCATCAGGTTGTGCGGAACGCTTCCATTCTGCCAGTTGGTGCCGAAGTATCCTTCTACTTCAATGTCAAAATTGCTTGAAACGCTGCATTTCTTGATGCGCTTTCCATTGGTTTCATCGGCAAAGACATACGTCTTTCCATCTGGACTTAGCCATCCTTGGTGGTTGTAGCCTTGATCTTGATAGAACGTAAGGTTGCTTTTGTAAATAGGGGCACTTGGAATGGTGAAATCATATACGCGCAGTCCGTCCATACCGCAGTTCAAAATGGCCATCTTGTCTCGCACATAGCAATCGTGCACCTCTGGAATATCTCCAGGACCTTCCCAAAGCAAAACAGGATTTAATGGATCTTGAAGTGAAAATACGCGCAAGGGAACCATCGATAAAGGAATCCCGCTGCTAATCGGAGTGACGAGGCATGCAAAGAGCAAGGCATTGGTTGTATCAATGGTGATGTTGTGTATTTTACCGAAACGATTGTCTTGTAGGTCTGCGACTTTCACCACAGAGTCAGGGAGGTAGGACAAATCTATGATTTGCAAGGAACTGTTTCCCTCATCACAGACCGAATACGCATAGTTGCCAAAGGTTTTAAATTCGCGGTGAATAACTTGGGCTGACGAAAATTTTCCTTCGACAAATCCGCAGGGAACGAGTTTGTTTGCCTCACTTAAGGCAAAGAAATGCGTGCCCTCCGTCGAACCAACGATGGCGTATTCTAAACCATTGCGTGTGAAGCCCCAGCAACCGCTAAATCGGACTGATGTGGATGAAGTGATGAGCGTGTCCGAAAACCAATGATCGAGCAACTCAATGTTCTTTTGCTCCTGCGAAATGGCATAGAGCGAAGAAAAACAAACAAGTGCCGTTAGGATACATTTCATGGTGTTCACCGTTCTTGTAAAAGTACAAATCTCGCGGCATTTGACATTAATTAACATTGATTCAGTCAATAATCCGTATTTTAGTTGCGCATTTTATATTCCATGTCTGACGCACTTGTTATTATTCCAACATACAACGAGATCGACAATGTCGAACGCATGACGCGTACAGTAATGGCGTTTCAAAAAGACTTTCACATCCTATTTGTTGATGACAATTCTCCGGATGGGACTGCGGACAAAATCAAGTCCCTACAACAAGAGTTTTCAGGACGTGTGTTCATCGAAGAACGTCAAGGAAAATTAGGTCTTGGAACAGCTTACATCCATGGATTCAAATGGGGGATCTCCAAGGGCTACGACTTCTTGTTCGAGATGGATTGCGATTTTTCGCACAACCCCGAGGACTTAATTCGCCTCTATCAAGCTTGTGTGGATGGTTCAGATGTGAGTATCGGTTCGCGTTATTGCAAAGGAGGAAAAGTTTCCAATTGGCCCTTAAAGCGAATTTTAATGTCCTACTTTGCAAGTGTGTACGTGCGTTTGATTCTTTGGATTGGCATTCGCGATACGACAGCAGGATTCAAATGTTACCGTAGAGCCGTGTTGGAAGCCATTCACTTGGATGCGATTCCGTTCAAGGGATATGCTTTTCAGATTTGCATGAAATACGCTGCAGTGAAACATGGGTTTAAAGTAACCGAGGTGCCCATCACATTTATCGATCGGCAATACGGTGAATCAAAAATGAGTTCAGGGATCTTTAAAGAAGCATTTTTTGGTGTCTGGAAAATGCGCAAAATGAAAATATGAGCACTACTACCATTCTACGTAATGCACGCATCATCAACGAAGGCACCGATGTGGTGGCCGACGTGTTGATCAAGAACGGTCGAATCGAGCGCATCGCTCCACAAATTTCATACGACGGACGCGCGGAAGACATTGAGCTGAATGGCAATTATCTGCTGCCAGGTTGCATTGACGATCAAGTTCATTTTCGTGAGCCAGGATTGACACACAAAGCAACCATTGCTTCCGAAGCAAGAGCTGCAGTGGCAGGTGGAATCACGTCCTTCATGGAAATGCCGAATACCGTTCCGAATGCATTGACACAAGAATTGCTTGAAGATAAATACCAAATCGCAGCACGCTCATCCATTGCGAATTTCTCATTTTTCATGGGTGCATCGAACGACAATCTCGAGGAAGTCTTGAAAACGGATGGCACAAAAGTGTGTGGTGTGAAAGTATTCATGGGTTCATCCACGGGGAATATGCTCGTCGACAATGAAGATACACTTCGCGGTTTGTTCGAGCGGGTGCCACCCATGTTGATTGCAACGCACTGTGAGGATGAAGCCACAGTTCGCGCCAATTTAGCAGCAGCGAAAGAAAAATACGGCGAAGACATTCCTGTTGAAATGCACCCCATCATCCGCAGTGAGGAAGCGTGTTACCGTTCTTCGGAATTGGCAGTGCGTCTAGCCAAAAAGTACGATGCGCGTTTGCATGTCTTGCACATTTCAACAGCAAAGGAATTGGCACTTTTTGACAATACAATACCGCTTACGGAAAAGAAAATTACTGCGGAAGCGTGTATCCATCATTTGTGGTTTTCGGATGCCGATTATACAGAAAAAGGCAATTTCATCAAATGGAATCCTGCAGTGAAAACGGCCAACGATAGGGATGCAATTTTTCAAGCTGTACTTGACAACCGCATTGATGTCATCGCTACCGACCATGCCCCACATACCATCGAAGAAAAATCGCGCAACTACCTAGAAGCCCCATCAGGTGGACCCTTGGTGCAGCACGCGCTGATAGCCATGCTAGAGAAAATGGAACAAGGAAAAATTTCGATCCAGAAAATTGTCGAAAAGATGGCGCATTCACCTGCCGAGTTGTTCCGCATCAAAGACCGAGGTTACATTCGTGAAGGGTATTTTGCAGATTTAGTGGTTGTTGAGCGCAATGCATACTCCGTCTCCAAGGACAATATCATCTACCAATGCGGCTGGTCACCTTTTGAGGGACATACTTTTCCCTACCGCGTGAGCAAGACCTTTGTCAATGGAAACTTGGTTTACAGCAACGGTTCGCTCATTGAACACTCATTGGGTGAACGCCTTCTATTTGATTATCCAGGATGAAAAAGTGCTTAGGTATTTTCCTCGTTGTTGTGCTTTTTTCATGCACGGATCAAATCGGATCAAAGCCTGCTCCTGACAACCTGATTGAAAAGGAAAAATTCGTGAAGATCATCAAAGAACTGAGCTTGGTTGAATCGTATGTTCAGCTCAAGTATGGTCATGTTTCGCGCTTTCAGGAAACCATGCTCCTATCTGCAAAAGCAATCTTCAAGGAGTACAAAGTCACTCCAAAACAGTTTGAAGCAAGCATGGATTACTATGCTACACATCAAACGCAAATGCAAGAAATTTACACGGCCGTCCTCGAAGCATTGAACCAAGAGTCAGGAAAGATGGGCGGTAATGGGGCATCAGTACTTCAAGATACTGTGCGACCTGTTATGATCAATATGAGGTAGTTTACACCTTTAAGATTGCAAGGAAACCCATTTTTGTAACGAAAATTCGGTACTTTTTGGTAAGAAATCAGTCCCTTGAATGGGATGTTTACACCTGCTTTCCAATAATTTAAGGGAGTATGGTTTACATCTATTTTTAGTATCTTTATCCGTGCTCAAATTTGAAAGAAAGACAGTAATCATAGGTTCAACGGTTAAAATCCGTTGGGATATATCGCAATTGTCATTTCCTTGGTTCATTTTTCTGTATCAATCGACACCACATTTATCCCTGTTCAAGCGCTATACATGGATTTCTTCCATCGGTGAATCTGAAGTGGTTGTTAGCGCGAAGTATTACCGTTGCGAACTGCGTCAATTGACGTTTTTGGGATGGAAAACGAGAGAAAAATATATCCCTGAAGTCCGCGATGTAGCTGTACTTCCAAAGAAAACAACGATCAGTTCACCCGCAGCCAACTTTGACTTTTTACGGTTAAAAAATCTTTCAGGATCAGCAGTGAAATTTCGCGGAAATTCCATGAACATTCGCATTCCAAATGTCAAGGTATTCGTACCAATTGATACGGAGCCAACTAACTACTAACAACTAACCAACTAAATCCTAGCTATGGAAGATGTAAACAAATACCTCGAGACCTACAACAACCAGCCGGTTTCAAAATTCACCAAGCGCCTTTGGTGGTGTGCAGGTGCCGATGAGCAAATCCTTATGCAATGTCCAATGGCAGACCGCGTCCGTTATGCCGGGATTGGTGGCATTGTATTATGAACAGGATTGCTTGCGTCAGTGTCGGGAGGTTATGCGTTTTACACCATTTTTGCTCCCAAAGGGGATGCGGTAAGTGATGACCCATTGGCGTGGGGATGGGTGCTTTTGGCCCTGTTCTTTGCCTTGGTTTGGGGATCCATCATCTTAAACATGGACCGTTTCATTGTCTCTAGCACAGGAAAAGGTGATGGGAAAGATTCCATTTCGGGAAGAGAACTGCTTCAGGCTTTACCAAGAATCATCATTGCATTTATCTTAGGCATTGCCATTTCCACACCACTTGAGGTCCGCATCTTGAAAACAGAAATTGATGCCGAATTGCAGAAAAAACAGGACAAATACCTGATTGAGTTGAACCAAAATACGGATGCTCAAAAGGAAATGGAAATGAAGGCGAAGAAGGATGATCTTGTCAAAGTGGAGACGGAACAAACCAACATCGAATCTACCTTTGAAAAACGCCGCATGGAAATTCAAGATGCCCGCAAGCGTTTGGAAGATGAAATCGCAGGTCGCATTGGCTCAGGAAAAGCAGGCGAAGGTCCTGCGGCAAAAACACAACGCGAGAACTTGAATAAACAGGAAGCGGAGCTGGAAGCGAAAATCGCGTCAAAAGCTCCGGAAATTCAAGGGTTAAAAGACCGTCAAAAGCGCTTGATGACAGAAATTGATGCCATCGATAAGAGTAGAGATGCCGAGTACAAAAAGAACCAACAAATGGCATATCAACTCGATGGTTTATTGGAGCGCATTCACATCTCACACGAGTTGAGTACATGGATTCCAATCATCATCTTCTTGGTACTTTTCTCCATCGAGGCTGGTCCAATCTTCTTTAAAATGATGATGAACAAAGGTGCGTATGAATACCTTGTGGAGAACAACAAAAAACGCATTGAAGCACAGCATGGAATCGTTTTCTCTGAATCTATTGTTGACACGCAAAATGGGACGAAAGATGCGGAGAAAGTCAGTTTCCTTGAAATTGAACATGAGCTAGCCGTCAAGAAAATGCAATTGGCGGAGCAGGATAAACTTGCTTCTCAGGTGGTCAACAAGTGGAGCGAAAACACAGGGAAAAAGATCGACGAAAACCCCGGAGATTTCTACAAGGAATCCTAAATGGAGCACCTCGCGACCTTACTATTTGGTTTGGATGTCAAACACCTGATGCGCTGCACAGAAGGGGAAAGGTCTGCCTATAAAAAAGCAGCCTTGTACTTTGTTTTGATCATCGCTTTCTGCTTTTTGTCGCTGTATTATTTTTTCTTTTTACTGACCTTGAGTTACCTGGGTGCCTTTCCCTTGGCTGCCGTCATGAGCTTTGTGTTTTTCTCCATCATTCGGTTTACCTTGCTAACCATTCAGTTGCCCATCGGTGAGACGGTAACCTTGAAAAAACTCATTTTCAATGGGGCCAATATATTTCGAATGGTGCTTTTCATGCTCCTCGTTTTTACCTTGATCATTCCCGTAAGTGCATTTGTGTTTCGCAACGCCATTTCAGCCGATTTGGTGACCTACAAGGATACAGTTTACGAAGAGTTTAAAGCGTCAAAGGACTTGATGGAAAAACAGCAACTCGGATCCATTTCAAGCTTGATTGCTGAAAAAAAGGCCGAACAAGAGGCCTTGAAAACAACAGAGAAAAATCCACGAATGCGTAAATTCAAAGTTCAACGCATCCAACGGCAAATCACGCTGCTTGAACGAAAGTTGACTACCAAAGGGCAGGAACTAAAAAGACAAAATCGAGTCTTGCTCTCACATTACCGTCAGGAATTGAAACATGCGGGAATGCCTTTCAAGCGCTTTGAGTTGATGTTCCATCAGCCCAGTACAGGTGTTGTGTTGATTGTACTTTTCGGCTTGCTTTTCGGCATTTTACCGGCCTACATGTATGTGAGATACGCCTCGTCGTATGGCTACGGAAAGTACTTTGGCGATGAAATGGTGCTTGTGATTACCGCTGAATACAAGCAGATGAAAAAAGATTGCGCAGCCTACCTGTTGAAGCACTACAAGCATTCACTTCAAGAAGAATCCTTGTACGAAGATCCGCCTTTTAACCGAACACGCGTTTTTAAAACACCAACACGCCTAACCACCATCAAATTGTTTGATCATTTCGAACAACAACCATGAGTGAAACAACGGAAATAGCGCCGATTTGGGTTCAAGGCACCTTGAATTGCAGTTTTACGACCGCTCATTTCATGAAGGATGAGGTACATGGCTTGACCTTGAACCACATTCAGCCGACGGGACGAAAGGTATTGTCCAATGCTCGAGTGTTTGATGGTGTTCCTCCAACGCGAGAGTTAAACGCTTTTTTGGAAGACCGATACCTCCTTGGACTTGAAGTTTTTCCTTTGGAAGCTGGGGTTTACCCCTTGGACATGGCTCGAAAATTCAACGCGGAGGATGTGCATATACTGGACCCAAAAATCACGGAAATCCGCGAGGTAGATGGTGTTCGGCATGGACTGCTCGAAGCAACCGTGTATTGCAAACTCCACCGATTAAAGGACGTAAAGTTCAATGAAGAACTGAAGAAGCTGAAGCTGAACGCTGGAGTACCGGGTGGCGCAAATGTCTTCAACGGAGCATCTAACAGCGGGTGCACCCCAAACCGAGGTTGCTTGTCTGCAGGACTCCCATCATTGAATGCTGGGTGCATGAGTTCACCTCTCCAAAGTGGCTGTTTAAATCTTGGACGAATAGGTTGTGGAGGATTGATTTCCTTGCTCCTATTTCTAGGATTAATCACATTGTTCATGCGGGCATGCCAGAAACATTCAGCGGACAAGAAAGACACAACAGAGCAAAACGATAACACGAAGGATGATTCTGATTTTTTTCCTTCCGATTCGACAGAAAATGCAGAAAATCGCGATACGGATGATGCAGACGACTTACGCAGACAAGACAACGAAAACACTTCTGATACGGTTGAACTCATTGAAACGGAGTCCATCGTCTTACCGAACGTCCAGTTTTATACCAACAGCAACCGCCTTCTGCCGAGTTCTGCCAAGGATTTGGATCGATTGAGTTTGTATCTGCTCGAGCATTTGGAATGCAAAGCAACGATTTATGGACACACGGACAATCGAGGGAATGACAACTTCAACATGCGCTTGTCCCAATCTCGGGCAAACAGTGTGCGCGATTACCTCATTGGTAAAGGTGTTGATGCTGGGAGATTGAAAGCTGTTGGAAAAGGGGAGACAGAGCCTAGGGCGTCGAATGATTCACAAGAAGGAATGCTCATGAATCGCCGTGTGGAAATCGAAATCATCGGCGGTAAAAAAATTAAACCCCATAAAAAGAAGTGAACGAAAAAGTGATTTATTTGCAAGGTACCGTTAAGGGCTATTTCCGTCAGGGAGATGGTCAGACGACAGGTGCCTTCACTTTTTCAGAACGGATCCTTCATTCTGCGGATGTCTATCATGCTGTTCCCATCGAAGAATTTGACCTCGAAGAGCACTGCGTTGGGCATCATTTTCAATCGACGCGTCACCACACACTGCGATTTTTCATCAATGATTCTGAGTACATCGCCGAACGGGTGAAACATTTCGTGTTGCGTGATTTGGTGATTGGTGAGAAACGAACACTTGACAACGAACAGCTCATTCCATACAAAGGGATCATTTTACTGAAGCTCACGAAGCCTTTGCCACCTCCGACACCCGTAAAAACGAATTCCATTTTAGGAGGTAAAATTCCGTTTCAGGGACTTGGTGCTTCAAATGCCGGTTGCTTCGGTAAGTCATTGAGCACCCTTACAGCACCCTTACAGCGCCAACCCATTCTCGCAGAAACAGTGCCAACAGCAAGTCGAGGGAAGGAGATTTTATCGTTGCTTTTGGGTGCCTTCTTAATGACGTTTATCCTCGGTAGCCTATTGCGGTTTTTTGGAGCGAATGGCATCCTTTCGTACCTATTGCCTGCGGTTTTCTTCGCGTCCATTGTATTGCACGGACTATTTAAACATTTCCCCAGGCTTCAGAATCATCTCGGCATACAACGCCCACTATTGAACTTTTTTGCTTGGGCAATGATCTTGGGCAACTTGGTGGGCATGATCCAACATGGACCACAATTTACCAATGTGCATGGATTGCTTCTGGGTATCGCGTTGTTCTTGCTGGCGCGAACAGGAAAACTTGTGCGAACCCTTGGATGGATCCTTCTTGCGGTGCAGCTCTTGTACTATTTTACACAAGTTCGCGATGCCTTGAAGGTCGATCACAAAAAGGACGACAGCGAATATGTAGAACCTGAGGACGATGAGGTGATTGAAACTGAGCTCGACTCCACCCACGTCACAACGAAGGACAAGGATACCATTAAGTTGAAATACCGAATTCATCAATTGAACTGGAAGGACAATGCAAGTTGGTCCTATTCGGGGACCTTTAAGGTGAGGGATGATTACTACAACATTTCGAGAATCAAGCGCGACCAACTCAATGTCGATGCCCAATCATCCCTTGAATATTGGCGTCAAATTTATCGTCGTTTGACCTCCGAAAGGGCCGAATATTTAGATGAGGTTGTCTCCGAATACAAACGTATCATCAAAAAGAAACAGCTCAGTCGACAAAAGGCGGCAGACATGATCGTCACCTCGATTCAGAACATTCCGTACTGCTTGGTGCATGATTTATCGCATCGTGAAGCGGATCGACAATACGGAGGATTCATCACGGAATGGCACCAAACAGGAGGTCCATGTCTTGAATTGATCAAGTTCGGATTGCAGTCTCCAACTGAATTTATGGGCAATTTCAAAGGCGACTGCGATACACGAAGTGTCATGTTGTATCATGTGCTCACACGACTTGGATACAATGTGGTGGTGCTGGCATCAGACAGATATGGACATGCCATCTTGGGAATTTCCGGAAACTACAGAGGAAAATACATTTCCTACGATGGATTGAATTACTACGCATGGGAAACGACATATACTGGTTTTGAACCGGGTGTATTGTCGGATGAATGTGGAAATATGCGCTACTGGTATGTGGCACTTGGACCTAAAAACTAAAATTAAAAAGGATGACTACTTTATTTGGACCTGCAGGAATTGAGCTTTTGCTCGCAATGATCATCGGAATCATGACCGTTTATTTTACAAAAATGGTGTTGATGAACTTTTACATCAAGAAAACAAACGAACTCAATCCTTACAAGAACCTTTCGTTCATGATTTTTTTGAGTGGAACAATCTTCTCGGTGGCGTACATCACCTTTGGGATCATGCAACCACTGACGGCAACCTTCAAAGTGTTGAATACCTCCGGCGAAGTCGGCTTTCCGTACATTTTATCTTGCTTGCAATACACAGGGATGTTTCTCTTGTTGGGGTATGTATTCAGCGGAATTATCACCTTCATTGCCTACAAGCTTTTTGCGGTGATGACGACCCAATTGAACGAGTACGAAGAAATTCGCGACAACAATGTGGGAGTGGCCATTCTTCTCGTTACACTAACCATTGTGACGGCGATGTTCGCGAAGGAGCCCTTCATTGTTTTCTTGGAATCCTTGATTCCTTATCCGGACGTTCCGAGTATCATGTAAGTTTGACTTCGAGAACCTCAGTCAACGTCGAGAACCTCAGTCAACGGTAAATACTACTCCCGAAACAACTCAATCAGTTCTTCGGTTAGATCTGGTTCGTCGCTCGTTTTTGCAGCCCCAAATTCAATTTCAAGGCAAAACAAGGCCAGTGTCGCACAGCGGATACGGTGATCCAACTCCTTCTCCATCTTTCGGATTTTTAGAAATACAGGAACACTTGCTACCAGCATTGCCCAGGCAGGACAACCGAAATAGGCAGCTACCACAAGTACGATCAGCCATGCGGGTGCCATGGTATATTTCTTGAACTTGGCCACGCGCAGACTTTTTCGGCTGCCTTGATATTCTCCAAATGATTGCCATTTCTTTTCGCGCATCTGTTGTGCGATCGCTTTCTTACTTCGTGCCATAACTCATGTGTTTTTCATGGTAGATACGCATGTTGAATAGGATTGTAACAGCTAGGTAGTTGGCAAGCAGATTTTGTGGTATTCTGAAACGTGATGCTGTTATACACCACGAAAGATTGCGTTTAGCTCAATAAAATTGCCTTATGGAACTACCTCACGACAAGGAACTTCTAGACTATTATTCTCCCGAATTGAAAGCTATCCGTTCAGCGAGACGCTTGATAATTTTATCGCTAGTGCTCTTGGCCACGGTATTGTTCTTAGTAATCATTCAAATTCTTCCATTTGGTAATTTGACTTTTCTATTTCTCTTCTGGTACATTCTTAGAAAGCAATGTGCAGAATATACCATTCAAAATTCCATTTTAACGCTCAAGCGCTATCTCATGGAACCGTCCTTTAGCAAAGAATATGACCGAAAGGAGGGGATAAAATCCAAAGAGTAAGTACTTCATTTTGATCACATGAGTTCGAAATTTCCGGAGAATGGAATGGCATCCTAAGAAATAAAATTATATATTCCTCCAACTCGGAATGAGCGACAAAGTTCATAAATGCGATCAACACAGTACTAGAAGTATAATCAACATGAAGCGCTTATTTTGTGTGTAAAAATCTACGTTTACTGCGGCCAATTCATGTGATTTCGGGATGAATTCCAATGTAAATGGTATATTTAAAAATTGTAACTGAACCTGATGAAAAGTACTTCCGAAGGATAAATTCTCATCATTGTATTCGCAAACACCAAAAATGCCATGGCTCAACTCGAACCTACCTACCTGCGCTACATCTACGATGGACTTATCAAGGGAAGTATACATCCCGAAAATGCAGCAGAACTTCCAGAAGGTTTAATTGGTCTCTACGAAGAAGCCTTCGATGAACGGAGCTCTGTTGTTGATCGTCAAAAACTATTGGAGCACTTTGCTATTTGGGCCCTGCTAAAGAAGGAGGTAAGCGCGCAATTTGTGGCTGAAGTGCTCAACCAACCCGAGGTAGAAATTCAGGATTTTATTGCTACCTATAGCGCGTGGTTCAACAGTCCGGAAAGCGGGAAATACCAATTGTACCATGAGCGCTTGAAAGTGTATTTGCTGCAGAAGTTGAACGAGGGGGAGGTGAGTGCCTTGCATGAAAAGTTAATCGCACGATTGGAACGAGCAATAGAAGAACAAAAAGCCGATGAGTTTGAGTGGTATGGCTTGGAGTTTTTGGGAGTACATTTTTTAAGAACCTCTCAAATTAGTATTAATTATGATCGCCTAAATGAATATGTAAATTCAGAAAAAATTTGGTCAAGACAATTTGAACTTTCGAATAGTTATAATTTTTGTTTAAAAACACTTGAAATTGGAATTCAAGAATCAGCAAGAAGGAAACAAGATCACAATTTGATTCTATCAACAGTGAATTACTATAAAATACTTCTCAAGGATTCGAATAGTTCAAGAGAAA
>JBDKGB010000042.1:0-3123 GCA_039798485.1 Bacteroidota bacterium | reverse complement strand
TGTTAATCTTCATCGGATGCTGCATCTCACTGATTTCGTTTTCACAAAGTATTACGGTAACGGGTACGGTGAAAAATGAAAAGAAGGAAAGCATGCCCTATGTGAGTGTAAAAGTCAAAGGGCAAAATGCGGGTGTCTTGACGGATGCCAATGGGAAATACTCCATCAAAGCAACAGATTCGACCAACCTTACACTTGTATTTTCCTACACTGGATTTGTAAAACAAGAGGTACTTGTGATTAAACGCACATTGATCGACGTGGTGCTTATTCAGGATGCTCAGGAACTTGAGGAAATGGTTGTTGTCGGTTATGGTGAGGCTTCAAGCAAAGAAGTAACTGGTGCAACTGGAAAGGTGAATGGTGATGACGTGGAGAAATTGAATCTTTCGCGCATGGATCAAGCCCTTCAAGGTCAGGTTTCTGGGGTAACGATCAGCACAAACTCAGGTTCACCAGGTGGTTCATCCAATATCCGAATTCGTGGACTTTCGACGTTTGGTGACAATGACCCATTGATCTTGGTGGATGGTGTTGTGTACGATTCGGAAGGATTGAATGCCTTGAATCCATCTGACATTAAATCCATCAATGTATTGAAAGATGCAACAGCCGGAATCTACGGGGTGCGCGCCGCAAATGGTGTCATCATCGTGGAAACAAAAAACGGTAAACTAAACAGCAAGCCTTCCGTTGAATACAACGGTTACTATGGAATTCAACAAACATCGCGAAAGCTTGACTTGTTGAACGCACACGAATATGCAGTCATTAAAAATGAAATGTTCGCCGCTGGTGGTCAAACGCCGCCATTCAACAACACAAGTTTGGGTGTGGGCACAAACTGGCAAGATTCAGTATTTCAGTCTTCGCCGGTTCAAAGCCACAACATCAGCATGAGTGGTGGTACGTTTAATACGAAATATTCCATCGGACTTGGGTATTACAACCAAGATGGTATCGTTGGAGGCAACAAAGCGAATTTTTCACGCTACAACGCACGTTTGAACTTAAGCACCGATTTGACGTCCAAGTTAAAGCTGAATTCGGTATTGCTTTTTTCTTCAGACAGCCGAAGCACCTTGCCTGAAAACGGACTTGGTTCGGTATTGTACAATACGATCAATGCCTTCCCAAATGAACCTGTTCATATGGCGGATGGAAGCTTCTCGTACTTGGCACAAGTGAATGACATCATCAACCCAGTGGCACAAATTAAAAATCAGTACAACTGGAATACAGCCAATAAGTTTGTCGGTAAAGAAGAGTTTGTCTATGAAATCAATGAGCATTTCACCTTTACAAACCGTTTGAACTTCAACTATGCCATCGTAGACACAAAAGTATTTTCACCTTTGGTATGGTACGGCGAAGGAAAATATGCCAACACGGCCTTGAATGCGCAGTTGGAGTCGCCATTGGTTGAAATCTCTGACGGTGTTTTCTTGAAGAGAGGAGCGGCAGTCTATGAAGACCGCTCTACGTTCTTGGATTTGACCTACGAAAGTTTCATGAATTACGATCAAACGTTTGCATCCGTGCACCGAGTAAAAGGAACGCTTGGAGTTTCAGCCTTCCAACGTACGGGCAATTCATTGAACGGAACAGCATACAACATTCCAAATAACTCCATTGATTATGCAGACATTTCAGCAAATACGGCTGAAGGAGGATTCCTAAACAACACGGGATCTTGGCAATTTAAGGAGCGCTTGCTTTCGGCCTTCCTTCGTGCGGAATATGCCTACGACAGCCGCTACATGGTATCGTTCATCTTGCGTCGTGATGGATCTAGCAAGTTCGGTCAAAACAACCGCTACGGATTCTTCCCTACAGCATCTTTGGCTTGGTTGGTTTCGGATGAAAAATTCTACAACATCAAGTTCATCGATTACATGAAACTTCGTGTAAGCTACGGTGTTTCTGGAAACGACCAGATTCCAAACTTCGCCTACCGCGCATTGCTGAATGGTGAAGGAGTATACGTTTTTGATGATGTCATCACACAAGGAGTCGCAATTGGTCGTCCCTCAAACCCAGATTTGAAATGGGAAACGACACGCCAATTCAATGCCGGTGTGGACATGACATTCTGGAAAAAATTGGACTTCTCTACCAACTACTTTATAAAGAATACCTTCGATTTGCTTTTCCAACCTGAGGTTACGGCAATTCTTGGTTCGTATGGACCTGGTGGATATCCACCAATCATCAACGCAGGTGATGTTTCCAACAAAGGATTGGAACTTGAAATGGCTTTTCATACAGACAAGAAAAAAGCACTCTCTGCTGACTTGAGTGTGAACTTCACAACAATCACAAACAAAGTGATGAGCGTTCCAAATGGGGTGGATTACATCCCAGGAGCGAGCTTTGGTGTTGGTGGTGATGTGGCTACACGTTTCCAAGAAGGATATGAGATTGGGTACTTCTTTGGTTACCAAATGGATGGAATCTACCAAACACAAGAGGAAATAGACAACGCTCCTGTTACTCAGGAAGGCGCACAACCGGGAGACATCAAATTTGTGGATGTCAATGGTGACGGAAAAATTAGCTTCACGGATAACTCTGATAAAACGTACTTGGGTTCTCCAATCCCTGACTTCACAATGGGCTTCTCGTTCACCGTGAAATACAAAGCATTTGACCTTGGAGGTACGATCTATTCTTCTGTTGGTCAAGAAATCATTCGCAACTACGAACGTCAACAACCTTATGCAAATCAATTGGCCTATGTAATCGATCGTTGGACAGGACCAGGATCATCGTACACGGATCCACGCTTGACTACAGGTGCTACTCGAAATACGTTGTTCTCTTCTTACTATGTGGAAGATGGATCATTCATTCGCTTGAGAAACCTGCAAATTGGATTCAATGTGCCATCAAAATGGTTGAAGAAATTCAAGATCGAATCATTGAGAGTGTATGGAGTGGCCAACAACCTGGTAACGCTTACAAAATACCGTGGATTTGATCCAGACATCAGCTCAAGCAGTGTGCTTTCAGCAGGTGTAGATTATGGTTTCTATCCACAAGCTAGAACATTCATGGGTGGTATTCAATTAAAATTTTAAGCGATGAGAAAAGTTAATTTCTATCTGTTTTTGATCATAGCAG
>JBDKGB010000041.1:0-5582 GCA_039798485.1 Bacteroidota bacterium | reverse complement strand
GTTGCAGGTCATGCAGGTGTTTTTTCAAACGCAACCGACTTGGCTTCACTCATGCAGATGATCATGAACAATGGGGTGTATGGCAATGTGCGTTACCTTCAAGAAAGCGTCGTTCAAGAATTTACACGCGCTCAATTTAGTGGCAATCGCAGAGGAGCAGGGTTTGATCGTCCAAAGGCATCGGGTGGAGGAACATGTTCTGAATTGGCGACACAAAGCAGTTATGGGCACTCTGGATTTACAGGAACATTGGTATGGGCGGATCCAGCAAGGGGCATCAATTATGTATTTCTTTCCAACCGTGTGTGTCCTGATCAAGAAAACTGGAAGTTGCGCGACATGAACATACGAACTGAAATTCAGCGCGTGATTTATGAAGCCTTAGCCGGGAAATAATGAAACGAAGTCATTGGATTTCTTTCATCATAGTTGCACTGTCATTGTCCGCAATGGCGGCTATTTTTATCCAATTTTTAGCCTATCATGAAGTGCGCGCCGTACGATTGAACTGGATGTTCGACGATCCCGCCTACTACATTTTACCTGTTGTTGATGCATCCGTCGTGATTTTTAGCATCACCTATGGTTCGCTATTCACCTATCTTTTTCTTTACCGAAAAGTACCGCATGCCTATTCGTTGCTGATGATGACGTATGCGCTTATTTTGTTGATGCGCATGGCCACACTTTCGCTTTTGCCTTTGGTGGTGCATTCAGATTTGATCTATCTCGAAGACCCCTTCCTCAACGATTGGATTTATCCTTCACGCATCGTGACAGACCTGTTTTTCAGTGGTCATACAGCTTTGGTGTTTGCCATATATTTATTGTCTGGAAAGAAATGGCCCTATTTACTCTTGTCGATACTCATTGGTCTTTTACTTGTGATGCAACGCGTACATTACAGCATTGATGTCATCGCAGCCTTTCCATTCGCTTGGTGCGCAGTGCGTTTAAGCCGATGGGTGGGGGGCAGGTATTTTGAGAAATGATTGATAAACCTGAATATTAAGGTTAATATTGTTTCTGCATTAAAAACGAATGAATGAAATCAGACGCCATCGTAAAAACCTTTGCATTTGGAAGTTTATTCTTCACCGTCTTTCTAACGATTGCAGAACTCATTGGGGGTGAAATTGTGCGTGTCGAACAATTGATGCTTTCCATTTTTATCTTTTTTATTGCGCTTGTTTTTAGCGGTATCGCCTCAATTCCGATTTTCTTTATCATCTCAGAGAAACGAATCACCTCAATGACTAAAGCGGAAACTTGGACCTACGTGAGAAAGGAACTTTTGCTGCTGTTCTTGATTTATTTCGTCCTGTTTTCAATAGTCATTCATTTCAATTCTCCCGAATTCGACGTGAACAGTTACATCGCTCTGGCTATCGTTCTCGGAACGTATTTATTGACTGGTTTTGTCGTTTGGAAACGAGAAATAAAGTCAGTAAAACAACGCGAATTTGATTGATGCTTTTCTCTGGCTGAATGAACTTATGGCTTTAGTTTGTGTTTAACCGTATAGGTTTAACTAATTTTGACCTATAAAGATGATCCGTATGAAAATTGGAATTGTGTTGTACCCAACATTTGGTGGGAGTGGTGTTGTCGGAACGGAGTTGGGTAAGGCCTTGGCGGCCAAAGGACATGAAATACATTTCATCACGTATTCACAACCTGTTCGACTGGGAAGTTTTCGCGAGAACATCTTTTACCACGAAGTTTCTGTGAGCGATTATCCTTTATTTGAATACCAGCCTTATGAAACGGTACTGACCAGTAAAATGGTGGATGTCGTGAAATACGAAAAGTTGGATGTGCTTCATGTGCATTATGCCATTCCGCATGCCTCTGCAGCATATATGGCACGACAAATTCTTCGTTCACAAGGCATTGAAATTCCATTTGTAACGACCTTGCACGGCACGGACATCACGCTAGTTGGAAAAGATCCATCTTTTGAGCCTGTGATTACCTTTTGTATCAACGAGTCTGACGCAGTAACTGCGGTTTCAGAGAGTTTAAAACGTGACACCTACAGTCACTTCAACACGACACGCGAAATCTCAGTGATCCCAAATTTCATCGTTCCTTCGGACGAACCGTCGACTGGATGTTCAAACCTACGTCGTCGCTATGCGAAAGACGATGAACGCATATTGTGTCACATTTCAAATTTTCGAAAAGTAAAACGGGTAGAGGATGTGCTGCAGATCTTTAGTTTAGTTCGAAAACGTATTCCTTCAAAACTCATCTTGGCAGGTGACGGTCCGGAGCGAAATAACCTTGAGCGCTTGGCGCGTGAGCTCAATATTTGGGAGGATGTCATTTTTCTCGGAAAGGTAAGGGATACGGCCCATGTACTGGAGATTGCAGATGTTTTTCTATTGCCATCAGAAACGGAATCCTTTGGCCTTGCAGCGCTCGAAGCGATGGCTGTAGGGGTACCCGTGATCTCTTCGAACACGGGAGGGATACCTGAAGTGAACATTCACGGTGAAACAGGGTTTTTATCCAATGTGGGAGAGGTCGAAGAAATGGCGGAAAACACCTTGACGATTCTTCAGGATGATGCGCTTCATCAGGCCTTTCGGAAAAATGCTTTAAAGCGTTCACACGAATTCGCCCTTGATAGAATCTTACCGATGTACGAGGCCATCTATACAGCCGTTGTGAATAAAAAAAAAGCCCTACCGAAGTAGAGCTTTTCAATTTTCTATTGCTTTTGGATTAGATATTCTCGATAATCATCGCAGAAGCACCACCACCTCCGTTACAAATACCAGCACCTCCAATTTTTCCGTTGTTTTGTTTCAATACATTGATCAAGGTAACGATGATGCGCGAACCTGAATTCCCAAGTGGGTGACCCAAGGCTACAGCACCTCCATTCACATCAACTTTTGAAGGGTCAATTCCAAGAATACGTGTATTCGCAATCCCTACAACCGCAAAGGCTTCGTTCAATTCCCAGAAGTCAACATCACTCGTTTTCAATCCTGCTTTGTCCAATGCAATTGGAATTGCTTTTGACGGAGCCGTTGTAAACCATTCTGGCGCTTGCGCAGCATCTGCGTAGCTTACCAATTTCGCAATCGGTGTCAATCCATGTTTTTCAACTGCCTCTGCAGAAGCTAAAATCAATGCCGAAGCTCCGTCATTCAATGTTGACGCATTCGCAGCAGTAATTGTTCCTTCCTTATCGAAAGCTGGACGCAATCCAGGGATTTTATCCAAGAAGACATTCTTGTATTCTTCATCTTCCGTTACCATAATTGGGTCGCCTTTTCGCTGTGGAACAGCTACAGGAACGATTTCATTATTGAATTTCCCTGCTTTCCATGCCTCAGCTGAGCGGGTATAAGAATCAATGGCAAATGCATCTTGTTCTTGACGTGTGATTCCGTGCTCTTTCGCACATATTTCAGCACAATTTCCCATTGGCACTTTGCTGTAAACATCCAATAAACCGTCTTTTGTGATGCCATCGAGCATTGTGATGTTCCCGAATTTCACTCCGTTTCTTCCATCGACGTAATGCGGCACTTGTGACATGTTTTCCATTCCACCAACCACAACGATATGATTGTCACCAGCTTTGATGGTTTGTGCACCAAGCATGATTGCTTTCATTCCTGAAGCACACACTTTGTTTACTGTCGTACAAGGAACATTGTTACCAAGTCCAGCGCCAAGAGCAGCCTGACGAGCAGGAGCTTGACCAACACCAGCCTGAAGAACATTTCCCATAAAAACTTCATCGATCAATGCTGAATCGACATTTCCACGATCAAGAGCTCCCTTAATCGCTACAGCACCCAATTGCGTTGCAGGGATTGAAGAAAGTCCACCAAGAAATGCTCCCATTGGTGTGCGAACAGCCGATACAATATATACTTCTTTTGCCATTTTTTCTGATTTTTTAAAGACGGCCAAATGTACGAAAAAGGTTTCATTGTTTGCATGAACATGCTCCTTCTAACCTCGAAAAAATGTAGCTTTGTGCTTCCAATCCCTTCAGCATGAAAGCATACCTTCTTTTCGTCTTCATTCTTTTTCATTCGGTAATTTTTGCGCAGCCTGAGTTTTGGAACGATACATTGAAATATTCAAAGAACGAACGAATTGAAGACAGCACATCGACGAGTCTTTGGAAACTCAAATCGGTGTACACACTAAATGGAACACAATCGTCTTTTGTCAATTGGAATGCCGGTGGACGCAACAACATCTCATTGCTGGGTTCTTTTTATGGTCTCGCATTTTATGGGCACGAACGCATTGCTTGGAACAATGAATTGGCCATTGCGCTTGGTGGCTTAAAATACATTGAAAAGGAATCCAAGCAAGGATTGCAAAAGACAGAAGACCGCATTGACCTATCTACTAAATTGGGTTTTGAGTTGAAAAAGGACTACTTCATTTCGTTGGTCGCAGGATTTAGAACCCAATCGCTGAATGGGTATTCGTATCCAAACGATTCTGTGCGTGTCTCCACCTTTTTGGCACCAGGATATGTGAGTTATGCCATTGGTATGGAATACTTAAGGGCAGAACATTTATCCATTTTCCTGTCACCAATAGCGTCTAAAATGACCATCGTCAAGGATCAAGTATTGGCGAATTCTGGTGCGTATGGTGTAAGGCCTGCTGTTTACGACGGATTGGGAAATGTCGTGATTTCGGGTTCCCACGTTCGTTCTGAGTTTGGGGCTTATTTGCGTGTGATGGGATCAACGCCACTGGCAAAGAATATCGATTTGCGCGGTAAACTCGAACTTTTCTCCAACTATGCCAAGAACCCACAAAACGTTGATTTAAATGCAGAAGTGAAGTTTATGTTTAAAGTAAACAGTTGGTTCGCAGCATCTTTACAATGGGCGACAATCTACGACGATGACATACGCATTAAAGATGCCAACGGAAATGTTGGTCCTCGATTGCAGTTCATGTCCATAATTGGTTTAGGGATCACTTACAAAATGGCCAATTTCAAGGATTGATTGACACCTGTTTGAGATGAAAGAATTGCCCTTCGGTGAAAGATTTGTAATTTAGTGTCGCATGCGATTTACAACAGATCTTAGTGTTTGGTGGTTGCTTCCTTGGTTGCTGATTAGTATCCTTGGAGGACTTTGGCTTTACCGCAATGTTTCTTGGTGGAAAGAGCTTTCTTCCTTAATTCGTTGGACTTTAGTTTCCTTGCGCAGTGCCGTACTTTTCATCCTAGGCCTATTGCTGATTGGCTTGATCTTCGAAGCGGTGGATTATAGGGTTGAAAAACCGCTCATCATTGCTTTAACGGACAACTCTTCTAGTTTGTTGAATTACAAGGATAGTGCTTCAGTGAAAAAGCAAGTCAATGCCTTGCGCACGAAGTTGAAAACAGAGTTGGGTGATGACTATGAATGGATGGAAATGACCGTTGGCAATACGCCTAAGTTCGGCGGGACGGTCGATTTTTCCGAGTCCGTGAGTCAGTTGTCTTCCGCCTTTGAAAAGATCAATACCGAGTATTTCAACCGCAACATCGGTGCAATCGTTTTTATTTCCGACGGAAAATTCAATGCAGGAAGCAATCC
>JBDKGB010000040.1:0-8054 GCA_039798485.1 Bacteroidota bacterium | reverse complement strand
GCACCAGCATCTTCGAATTTCTTCACGATACCAGCAACGGTAGATCCTTTTTGTCCGATAGCGACATAGATACAGAATACAGGCTCACCGCGGTCGTAAAACTCACGTTGGTTGATGATCGTATCGATCGCTACAGTTGTTTTTCCTGTTTGACGGTCACCAATGATCAACTCACGCTGACCACGACCGATTGGAATCATCGCATCAACCGCTTTGATCCCCGTTTGAAGAGGCTCAGTTACCGGTTGACGGAAGATAACTCCCGGTGCTTTGCGCTCGATTGGCATTTCGTAAAGCTCACCAGTGATTGGTCCTTTACCATCGATCGGCATACCCAATGTATCTACTACACGACCAACCATACCGTCACCAATCTTCACGGATGCGATACGACCCAATCGTTTTACAGTATCTCCTTCTTTTACATCCGAAGAACGTCCAAGCAATACTGCCCCTACGTTGTCTTCCTCAAGGTTCAAAGCGATTCCTTGAAGTCCACCATCGAACTCGATAAGCTCACCGTACTGAACACCGTTCAATCCGTAAATACGAGCAATTCCGTCACCCACTTGGAGCACGGTACCTACCTCTTGAAGTTCAGCTTCGGAACGAAATCCTGAGAGCTGCTCTCTTAAAATTGCAGAAACTTCTGCTGGTTTTACATCTGCCATGTCTATGTCAAATTATTGATTTTCGCCTAAGGCGTATTATTTTGTTAAGCGTTGTTTTAAATGGTTGAGTTGATTCGAAATCGATGCGTCAATTTGCGTATCCCCCATGCGAACGATGAATCCACCGATCAGTTCAGGATCAATTTCTTCCGTAATTTCCAATTCTCCTTTTACAGAACCGCGAATCTTAGCAAGAATGGCTTCTTTCGTAGAGGCGTTCAATGCGGATGCAGAAGTAATGGTCATTGGAACAATTCCTTTATAAGTTTTCATCTGGTCGTTGAACGATCCTGCGATTTCAGCAAACAAGAACTCACGACGGTTGGTGAAAATCAGGTTCACAAAAAGTGTCGTGATTTGATCAAACTGACCAAAGATTTCACTGAAAATTGCAATCTTCTTGTCTGCGCGCACTACAGGTGAGTTGAGAAACTTGATAAAATCAGGGTTCTCTGCGCAAACAGTGGCAAGGTGTTGCATGTCTTTCGCAATGGCATCAACCTTCTTGTTCTCTATGGCAAGTTCAAGTAAGGCTTTCGCGTAACGGGATGCTGCTTTCGTGCTTTTCATGCGACCGAATTAATTCATGTTGATATCACCTGCAAGTTTCTCTGCAAGCATTTTTTGTTTGTCGTCCGATGACAATTCACCACGAATCACTTTCTCTGCAATCTCCAAGGCAAACGACGCCACTTGAGTCTTCAATTCAGCAACAGCTGCTGCTTTTTCAGATTCAATCGACTGACGTGCTGCGGCAAGAATTTTTTCAGATTCTGTTTTCGCTCCAGCTTTGGCATCTTCTACCATTTTCGCAGCTACCTCACGCGCATCTTTCAGCATACCGTCACGTTCAGCACGCGCTTGCTTCAGGATGTTTTCGTTTTCTGCTTGAAGCGTTTTCATTTCCGCTTTTGTGCGTTCTGCCAATTCAAGTGACTCAGCGATTTTTTGCTCACGCTCATTCACCATAGAAAGAATAGGCTTCCAAATGAATTTAGTGATGACAAAAAGTAAAAGAACAAACACAAGTGCTGTCCAAAATAATAAACCGAAATCTGGTAATATCAAATCCATGTTATAGCTGTTTTAATCAATCATTCAAAAAAATCAAGATGCACGGACCAACCGTACGCGCATCTTGACTGTTCAATTACTTCGCTCCTCCAAGAAGTCCGATAACGACTCCGAAAAGCGCAACACCTTCGATCAAGGCAGCTGCGATGATCATCGTTGTTGTAATTTTTCCTGATGCTTCAGGGTTGCGTGCGATACCTTCTACCGCTTTACCGCCGATTTGTCCGATACCCAATCCGGCACCTAGAACTGCCAAACCTGCTCCAATTGCTGAAATTCCGTAGATCATAGCTATTTGTGTTTATTAAATTACGAATTAATGATGCGCCTCCTCAACTGCAGCTCCGATGAACAATGCCGAAAGCATCGTGAAAAGGTAAGCTTGCAAGAAAGCAACTAAAAGTTCCAATACCGAAATGAACAAGGCCATCGGCACGGACAACATACCCCATGCGGCGCTCTTGTTAATAAAGATGATGGAAACCAATGCCAAAATAATGATGTGTCCCGCTGTCATGTTCGCAAACAAACGAACCATCAATGCGAACGGCTTCGTGAAGATGCCAATGAATTCAATCGGAATCATGATCGGTAACAAAGCCATCGGAACGCCTGGGGTAGCATAAATGTGCTTCCAGTAGTTTTTGTTCGACGAAAACAAAGTCACCAACAAGGTACAAGACGCCAAGAATAAAGTTACGGAGATGTTACCCGTTAAGTTCGATCCAATCAATGGAATAGAACCAAGCAAGTTACAAATCAAAATGAAGAAGAAAATGGTCAATAGGTAAGGAGTGAATTTCTTGTATTTGTGCGAATCGATGTTTTCTTTGGCAATGTCATCTCGGACAAATACGATCAGCGGCTCAACAAATTTTGCAATCCCTTTCGGTGCAACCGCACCGTTTTTCTTGTAGAACTTCGCTGCTGAAAAAAGAATCACCAACAAAAGTGAACATGCAATGAACATGAAGGCTACGTTCTTCGTAATCGACAAGTCAAGCGGTTTCGCATTTTCAGGGTGACCGTCCTTAATGATCATTTGACCATTCTTCAGCTTGTAAATTTTTTCATGGTACAATGCGTATCCTTTAGCTGGACCAACACCTTCCATGTAATGACCTTCAGCCCCATTCTCCATGGTGAATTCCACTTCTTTTCCGTGGTACAAATGCTTTGAAGAAAAAACTTTAGAGCTTCCGTCAATCAAGATTACTGGCAAATAGATGCTCGTTCCGCCGTGCTCAGGACCCCACAAATGCCACTCGTGCGCATCTTTGATGTGGTGCATGATCATTTCATTGACATCTAGATCTTCACTTTTTTCGGATGCGTTTGAGGTAAACGAAAGAAGAATCGATAAAATCGTGATAATGAGCAGGTTGAATCTAAATTTTAACACCATTGTAGCTTATTTAAGAATACGCCTTGAAAATTTTGGTGCAAAGTTAGGTAAACTTTCTCAAGTAGCAAGGGATATGTAACAAGATGTTTTAACAATCCGAAGGAGTTATCATCGGTTCGGAAAATGAGAAAAAACGATCGGCTTCTACGCCTTTATCAATCGAATGAAATAAATGGATTGAAATGTCAGGAATAGCCCGAACATCGCTACCATATTCAATCCCAATGCCTGAAGATGAGGAACTTTTGTTGCCATCCAAAAGACAACAGCACCAAGTGGAGCCAAAAGCTGAAGGGTGGTGAGCAGGAGGTAGCGCAAGGCAAATTGCTCTGGATCTTTGTCAAGTGACGGCGCTGCAATCAACGAACTCAAGAGAAACAAAATGAATACAAAGGCATCGATTTGAAGTGCCTGAATCAAACCAAGTCCCAAGCCGAAGGATTGAATCAACCCGATGTGGATACCAACAAGTCCAAGTGCAGTGAGTAAGAATGATTTAAAGTAGCGTTTATTTTTTTTCATCGTCTTTGCTCATTTGTATGACTTCACGAATGATGATGACCAAAGCGGCAATCACGCCAAACAAGGACAGACCAATCGTGAACCAAGGTGTTGTTGTGTGGTATTTTCCGTCGAGCCAAGTGCCAAGCCAGGTAAATAGCGCAATGATGATACCCATCTGAATGCCAGCCGAGGAAAATCGGGCGAAGGTTGACATTTTGCGTTTTTCCGACATCTTAATCGAGATTGTTCTCCGTGGAAGATGAACGCGTCATGCGACAAGCACCATTGAACGTTGCACCTTCCTCTATGTGAATGCGGACCGTATTGATGTCGCCGTGTATCGTAGATTTTTCCCGAAGAATCAACACACCGTTGATATTGGCATCGCCGTGAAGCGCGCCTTCGACATCGGCATCACTGCAAATCAAATTCCCTGTAACCGATCCTTTTTCGCCAATCACAATTTTCGCACTTGAGGTAACATTGCCTTCAACGGTTCCGTCAATGCGGATGTTGGATTCGGAAACGATATCTCCAATGATTTTTGTGCCTTCGACAAGTCGATTTACTCGGTCTGGACTATCGAAGTCAATGCGTTCGCGTCGTTTGAGCATGTCAATAGTTTTCGTCGAAAAAGATCATGTACTCTTGAAGGTTTTGCTTTTCGAAAAGTACCTTCATGTTGTCTTGTGTAATGATGAGAATGCGTGCCTTTTGCAAGTCCATGAGGTGCTTGCGTGTTGCTTTGAATGCGCGAACATAATCAGCGGCCGCATCGCCATCTTTGAACTTCTGAACAAGGATCATGCTTTGGTCTGTACCATAGATTTTGGAACTTACACTCAATTTATCCCGGCTAAAAAACTCTCTATTGAAATCGGATACTTTTGTTTTGGATAAGGTAGAATTGTCGTCTTTTCCTAGAATCACTAAAACCCATTGTTCGGACTGATCATTGAAGGTAAAGGAAGATTTTTTCGTAAAGTCTGCAGGTAGGTTTGCGGAATACCCATTTTTGAGGATATCGAGCAATTCTTGGGCACGCTTGGCTTCATCGGTACCTGGATATTCTGCAATCAATTGATTCAAAATAGGCTTGATTTCTTCTTTGTTCTCGCTTGTTTGTCCAACGGCCATTGCTTTCAAAAGCATGTATTTCGAACGAAAAATGTTGTCTTTATCACCTTCAATTACGGTATTGGCTTTCGAAATAACAGGGAAATATACACCTCGGTTGTAGCGATCCAAAACAGCAACGTACTCTTGCTCGGCAAGTGCTTCACGTTGTTTTCGTTTGACGAAGAAATCTGGATCGCGCAGGTAATTGGCGTAATCCGAATTCGGATAATTGGTGATTAAGTAGTTTTTGTGCACTTCAGCTGCGGCTTCATTCCCTTCATTCATCTTGTACAACTGAAATGCAGAAGACATGTCAAAGATTCCTGTGGAATGTCGGTCGAGCACGCTATTGAATTGTGTTTTCGCCAAATCGCGCTCGTTCAACTGCTCTTTGTAAATCACACCAGCATTGTAAAGTGCTTCGAGTAATCTATTGTTGGAAGCTTGAAGTGCGGAATCGGTCAAAGGGATATTGGCGAGTAGCATTTCTGGGGTGAGTGAATCCGCTTTGACTTCAGGATTTTTCTCTACAACTGGAGCAAGTGTATCATCAATGGCGTTGTTTGTAGGCAGCATCACCGTTTTTTCACTGCGTCGCCAATCGTCTTCGTTGTTTCGTGTTCCCCATTGCTTGCGGAAGTCATTGAATCCATCGGTGCGTGTCTTGGCATTGTTGAAATACCATTTCCCTCCAGCGCCTTCCGTTTGTGCGAAGGTGTTTTGGTTGGCTTGCAATTCGCGAAGACGTTCTGCCTCCATGCGTTTTCTGCGCGCCTCTTCGTCTTTAATTTGCTTGACAACTTTCTTGAGGAAATCTTTACGGTCGTCTTCACTCATGCGGGCAATGCGCTGAACGCTGTCCTCAAATTGGGCGGTTTCCACAGCAACAACAAGATCGGCAAGGTTGGAGGCTTTGTTGCGCACTCCTTCGGCATTTGGATAGCTGTCGTCGATGACTTTTCCGCACGAATCGTAGTACTTCTGGGCCTTTACATAATTGCGTTCTGCAAAAGACATGTCCCCAAGCTTTTCATAGGCCATCCCTTTTTGACGGGTATTTGTCGTAGAGTAAAAGGCAGAAAGCGTAAGGTATTCGATGGCCGTAGGTTTGTTTTGACGTTGCAATTCGATGTCTGCCAAGGCAAAGTAAATTTGATCTTTGAACTCAGCGTTTTTGGCGTCACGCAACATTTTCAACAGTTCTTTGCGGACTTTTTCATCTCCACCCATGAAAGCTCTTCGAAGACGCGCGTTGAATAACATTTCATAAGGCGCACCATAATTTAAGGTTTGCGTGTATTCGGCTTTTGCTTGCTCTCGGTTTCCAGTTGATTCATACAGCTGTGCCATGATGAAGTGAATGCGCGCTTTTTGTTTCTTTTTCGCATACTTCAACGAAGATTCAAGGTATTTGATCGCATTTTCAGGTTCATTTTTGCGCAAGGCATATTCTGCTTTTACTTGCTCAAATTCAAAGCGAATGGATTTTGGGAATTCAGCCGGAGCTTCTTCTTCCTTTTCTGATTTATTCTTTTTACTGGATTTACTTTCCTTCTCCGGTTTTTCTTTCGCTCTAGCATCTTGCTCATCAGCCGCCTTTTGAAGTGTCGCGATGCTAAATCCTGCGTCAGTCAAACGGTTGACTTCCATGTAACAACGTGCCAACCACAATTCGGCAATGAAAATAGATGGATCGTTGCTGTAGAACTTTTTAATGAACGTAAAGTTCTTCATGGCAGCATCGTAGTCACGACGGTAGAAACTAGCAATACCAATGGTCGTCCAGTTTTCGTCGATCCATGGGTTGTGTTCTTCCTTCTTTTTCGACGGTCGATCGTTGGAAGGCATACAGTGTTTTTGAATCACTTTGGTGCATTTAACGATCGCGGTATCGATGGCAGGATACATGCCTACAACCTGCTTCTCATCGGGTAATGGCTGGAGCGGAAGGGTTTGGTAGTAGTTTTCTTTTAAGGAAGCACGGAATGAATTGAGTGAAAGTCGCAACAATTCATTGGCGTTGAAGTAGCCATTATAGCGCGCTGTTGTTCCGTGATAGGTCCGATTGATGAAGGTGTTTTTCTCCGTACTGCACGCAATCACAAGGAGTAAGATCATTCCTGCTGCGAAGGTTTTTGTGAATGCTTGGCGGTACTTCATCAGTTGTAATCGGTCAATTTAAGGCAAGTATTAACTTACTTTGCGTGAATTTATTTTACAAAGCGAAAAGTTCTTTGAGGACTTTACGAAATGTTGGTGAACACTTGCTGGATATCGTCGTCGTCTTCAATCTTGTCCAACATCTTTTCGACATCGTTCATTTGCTCTTCTGTCAAATCAATTGGGGATGTTGGAATGCGTTGCAAACTTGATTTTTGCACCTCGATGTTCATGTCTTCTAAGGCTGCAGCCAATGCTCCGAATGACGTGTAATCTCCGTAAACATAGATTTTCTCTTCCGTGACTTCGATTTCTTCACAACCTGCATCAATCAATTCCAATTCAAGGTCTTCCGCTTCAAGCGTTCCTGTATTGTTGATTTCAAACACAGACTTGCGGTTAAACATAAAGTCAAGTGAACCATTCGGTACAACACCACCACCTGCTTTATTGAAATAGGATTTTACATTGGCAACGGTGCGTGTTGGGTTGTCTGTAGCACATTCTACGATGACCAAAACTCCATGTGGACCTTTTCCTTCATAAATCACCTCAGTATAGGCGCTTACATCTTTTTGGTTGGCGCGCTTGATCGCTGCATCGATGTTGTCCTTCGGCATGTTCTCTGCCTTGGCATTTTGGATCGCTGTGCGCAACTTTGAATTCATTGCGGGATCAGTACCACCTTCTTTGGCGGCCATAGTGATTGCTTTTCCTAGTTTAGGAAATAATTTGGACATCTTGTCCCAACGCTTCTCTTTGGAGGCTCTGCGGTATTCAAACGCTCTTCCCATGTCAATCTTAAATTAGATGGGCAAAAATAGGTTTTTTCTCTTAGCTTTTGTGGTCATAAACGGATATATCGCTACTAATTTTTATTTAAAGGGAGTTCTTTTAATTCATTTTTATTTCTGCTTTTGGGAATATTTTACCTCTAAATTCGCGGTCTGACTTTTAAGAGATTGTGTACATTTGGGCCACAAATCAGAGAACGAACGAATGAAATCGATCCTTATACTGGGTGCTGGACTTTCTGCATCATCGATGATCCGCTATTTGCTTGAGCGTGCGGAAGAAAACAGCTGGATGGTGCGTGTGGTTGATCAGGACATCGACTTGGT
>JBDKGB010000039.1:0-5697 GCA_039798485.1 Bacteroidota bacterium | reverse complement strand
ATCGAGCTGATGTTCACAATATGTCCTCCCTCAAGCATCTGAGGTACTGCGGCTTGCACGGTTTCCATCACACCGATGACATTCACCTGATAGCAATCCATCAATTCTCGATGGCTAATGTTGACGAAGGGTTTGTTGACCAACTTGCCAGCATTGTTGATGAGGATGTCTATTTTTCCGATGCCTTGAAAAATGGTTGTCGCTTCACTGTGAACATTGTGTAACAAATCAAAGGGAAAAGTAATAACATTTTCTAGCCCGTAAAAAAGGTCTTCCATTTTCTCTAAATCGCGCGAAAGAGCAAGCACCCTGTAATCCGCATTTGCAGCAAATTGTTCAACAAGTGCTTTACCTATGCCTCGGCTTGCACCGACAACAACAATGGTTTTTTTACTCATCAAAGGAGATTGTTAATTCTTCGCTTGTTGGATGCGACTGGCAGGTAAGGATGTATCCTTTGGCCACTTCTTGATCTGTTAAAGCATAATTCAAATCCATCTTCGCAGAACCTTTGATGACCTTGGCTTTGCACGAACAGCATACTCCACCTTTACAGGAGTAAGGTGCATCCATGCCTGAATTTTCAATGGCCTCGAGCAGTGATTTTCCTTTGGTGTGCAAGGTGAATTTTGACACCTCGCCATCAAGAATTACTTTCACATGACTGTCACCTGAAAAATCGGCTTGCACTTGAACCGTTTCTTGAACCATCAATACAGGTGTTGTAAAGAGCTCAAAGCGAATTTTATCGTCGCTGACACCAAAGAATGAAAGCGTTTCTTTCACATCCATGATCATCTGCTCAGGACCGCAAATGAAAAAGGCATCAGCACGTAGCATGTCTAAATCGTTCTTGATCAAAGACGTTATCAGTTCTTTATCAATTCTTCCAGAAAGAAATCCGTCCTTCGTTTCTCCACTCAAGGCAAATTGACTCTTCACACTGCTCAGTGCGTTGAGTTCTGCGTTGAACAAAATATCTTCTTCAGTTCGGTTTCCATAGAACAAGCGCATGTTTCCGCCCACAGATTGAAGTTGTTTGGCAATGGACATGATTGGGGTGATCCCACTTCCCGCAGCAATAGCAACGACATTTTTTTCTGTCGCTTTGAGAATGAAATTACCCGCTGGCTCGCTCACTTGAAGTTCATCTCCTTGCTTCAATTCACGGTTCAAATAGACTGAAATAGTTCCGTTCGGCACTTCTTTCACAGCAACAGCCAAATCCTCGGAAGGACCATTGCACAAGGAATACGATCGACGTTCCTCTTTGCCGTCCTTCTCAATCAGTAAGGTGATGTATTGTCCGGGCGTGAACGCGAAATTTTTTGAAAGATCAGCGGGAACGTCAAATACAATTTTTACTGAATTTTTGTTCAAGCGGTCGATTGACTTTACGACCAGACCATGAAAGCCACGGTGTTGTTTTTTGTCTTTTTTGAAGATGGAAAATAAACCCATAATTATTCGTCAAATGATACGATTAGTTTTTCGCTAGTTGGATGTGCTTGACAGGTCAAAATATAGCCTGCTTCAACTTCATCTTTTTCAAGCGCATAGTTGACATCCATGACAGCTGTTCCTTCCAGAATTTTTGCTTTGCATGTGCAACAAACGCCACCTTTGCAAGCAAATGGCAAGTCAGCACCCGCTTTTTGAGCGGCGTCTAAGATGCTTTCACCGGATGAAATCAATGAAATATCAATGGAGTCACCATCTAAAATAATGGTGATGTTGGCATCTACTTCAGGAGTATTTGCGGCCGGTGTCGTTTTTTTCGCGGTCGAAGTGCCAAACAATTCGAAATGAATGGATTTTTCAGACACCCCATTGCGTGACATGCTTTCTTTTACACCGAGAATCATTTCCTCAGGACCACAGGTGTAAACTCCCTTGATGTGCTCGTTTTTAAGAAAAGCCGTGTAAAGCGCGTCGCATTTCTCAGCAGTGATTCGCCCTTTTTGAATGTCATTTCCTAAATTCTCTCGCGACAAAATATGAACAACGCGGAAGCGGTCCATGTACTTGTTTTTCAAGGCCTCAATCTCTTCACGGAAGATGATGCTTCCAAAGCCTTTGTTCCCAAAGAACAAGTGAACTGAGCTGTTTGACTCCTCTTTCAATACTGTTTTTGCAATGGATAAAATCGGAGTAATTCCACTTCCTGCAGCGAAAAGAACATAAGAATCTTGATTTGCGGCATCGGGACTTACACAGAAATTACCAGTTGGCGTCATCACTTCCATATCTTGACCGGCAGCAAGATGCGTGTTGGCATAGCTTGAAAATTTACCACCTTCAACTTGCTTGATTGCAACACGCCATTCGTTTTCATGAGGCGCTGAGCACAAGGAATAGGAGCGACGCACATCTTCTCCATCGATCATTGCTTTCAAGGTGAGGTATTGTCCCGCTTGAAACGCATAATCGGCTTGTAATGTTGCTGGAATAGCAAAAGCGATGGATACAGTGTCCTCTGTTTCATGCCGAACATCGGCAATTCGCAACGAATGGAATTTAGGTGTCATGCCTGATTTATTGTTGTGCAAAGGTAGTGATTTCGTTTCATGATTGGGCTATTCAAAGGGCTCAAATGAAGTTCCAATGTTGGAATTTTTTCTCTTTTCTAATGAACACCTTTTCTGCTTAGTTGTTCAACACAATGGGTACTTTTACTTACATTTGTCTAACTAAGCCAAAGAGCTATGAAAGAGGTGAACATAACAGAGTTGGAACGCAAGTTTCAGGAGAAGATTGATCAAGATATCAAGATCGAACCGAAGGATTGGATGCCGGATAATTACCGTGACACCTTGATTCGTCAGATTTCGCAACATGCACATTCGGAAATTGTTGGGATGTTGCCTGAAGGGAACTGGATCACACGCGCACCAAATCTTCGTCGCAAAGCAGTGCTTTTGGCTAAGGTTCAAGATGAGGCTGGTCACGGTTTGTACTTGTACTCAGCAGCTGAAACCCTGGGAGCGGATCGCGAGGAAACCATCGATGATTTGCACAGTGGAAAGGCAAAGTATTCCTCAATTTTCAATTATCCGACCTTGACTTGGGCAGACATGGGTGCGATTGGTTGGCTCGTAGATGGTGCTGCCATCATGAATCAGGTGCCGCTGTGCAGATGTTCGTATGGGCCGTATGCACGTGCCATGGTTCGCGTATGCAAGGAGGAATCTTTCCATCAGCGTCAAGGATTTGAAATCATGATGACTTTGGCAAAGGGTTCACCTGAACAAAAAGCAATGGCACAAGATGCTTTGAACCGCTTTTGGTGGCCTGCATTGATGATGTTTGGTCCGAGCGATGGCGATTCGAAGCATACGGTTCAATCGATGAAGTGGAAAATCAAACGATCGACAAACGATGAGTTGCGTCAACAATTTGTGGATGTCACTGTACCTCAAGCAGAAATGATTGGGTTAACAATTCCAGACGCAGATTTAAAATTCAACGAGGAGACCGGTCACTATGAATACGGTGAAATCAATTGGGCTGAATTCTGGGAGGTGGTGAAAGGAAATGGTCCATGCAACAAGGACCGCATCGACACACGCAGAAAAGCAAAAGAGGAAGGGCAGTGGGTGCGCGAAGCAGCAACAGCCTTTGCAGAAAAACGTGCAGCTAAAAAATCAGCATAAGAAATTAAAATAAAACGATAGAAATGTCAAATAAGGAATGGCCATTGTGGGAAGTGTTTATTCGAAGTAAACAAGGGTTGAATCACAAACACGTGGGTAGTTTGCGTGCGACAGATGCTGAGATGGCACTTGAAAATGCACGCGATGTCTATACGCGACGCTCTGAAGGCATCAGCATCTGGGTGGTGGAATCGAACAATGTGTTTGCTTCCGACCCTTCAGAATCGCAAGAGTTCTTTGAACCCGCTGATTCTAAAATCTATCGTCACCCAACGTTTTATGATGTGCCAGATGGCATTTCGCACATGTAATGCATTCTGAGATGAATCAAGCACAAGTAGAATTCGTCTTGCGCATCGCAGACGATAGTTTAATTCTCGGTCATCGATTGTCGGAATGGTGTGGGCATGGTCCTATTCTCGAAGAAGATATCGCCATGACAAACATTGCCTTGGATTTAATCGGTCAAGCAACGACCTTACTGAATCACGCAGCGACACTTCAAGGACAAGGGAAAACGGGCGACGATTTGGCTTTTTTGCGTTTTGACCGTGAGTACAGAAATTTGTTGTTGGTAGAACAACCCAATGGCGATTTCGGAATGACCATGATGCGTCAGTTCTTGTTCGATGCTTACCGCGTGCTTCTTTTTGAACGCTTGCAATCCAGTTCGGATGAAATGATTTCAGCCATTGCGGAAAAGTCGTTGAAAGAAACGAAATATCACTTCAAACATTCCTCAGAATGGGTCATTCGCTTGGGAGACGGAACAGATGAATCGCACAACCGGGTTCAAGAATCACTGAATACCTTATGGCGTTATACGGATGAATTGTTCTACGCAGATGCGGTAGATGCGGCAATGCTTACGTCGGGGGTATGCCCAGATTTGTCTGACCTGCGTGTGCAATGGGAGCAAACCGTGCATCACGTGCTGAATGAGGCGACATTATCTATCCCTACGAACAATTGGAAACAAGAAGGTGGGCGCAAAGGCATGCACTCTGAACACCTAGGATACATCTTGGCAGAAATGCAATACATGCAGCGCGCATATCCGAACATGGAATGGTAACAACAGCTGACATCTGGCAATGGCTTGAGGAGGTTTCGGATCCAGAAATTCCAGTCTTGACAGTGGTCGATTTGGGTGTTATTCGTTCGGTGGAATGCGATGGAACAACTGCTCACGTTGTCATTACACCTACATACAGTGGTTGCCCTGCAATGAAAATGATCGAAGAGCAAATCATTGAGAAGTTAAAGGAAAAAGGGGTTGACGCATGCACCGTTGAATTGACCTTAGCTCCTGCATGGACGACAGATTGGATTACAGAAGCAGGAAAAAATAAACTACGGGAGTACGGCATTGCTCCGCCTGAAAATGAACCTGACAAAACGGTGTTGTTCGCAAAACCAACGGTGGTTCCTTGTCCGAAATGTGGTTCTTCAAATACGCGTATGATATCCCTTTTTGGGAGCACGGCGTGTAAAGCGCATTACCAGTGCAACGACTGCCTTGAACCCTACGATTATTTCAAGTGCTTGAGGTAGTAGCTTAAAGAACTTGGATCAGCTTCACATCAAACACCAATACAGTATTCGGAGGAATAGATCCACTGCCACTTGGTCCATAGCCTAAGGCAGAAGGAATCAACAATTTTCCGTAACCTCCTTCTTTAAAATAAGGAATTCCGGATGTCCATCCAGGGATGACAGACTGCAATGAAAAGTCAATTCCTGCCGTTGAGGACGCATCGAAAATCTCACCATTCGTAAAATACCCTGTGTAAGAAACCTTTACCGTTGAAAAGCTGTTGCACGATGCACCAGATCCTGGGTTTTCAATCACGACATACAAACCAGAACTCGCTTTTACAGCGGTTAGACCATTGTCTGCAATGTACTGTTGAATGATTTGGTCATCGGTTTTAGCCTGCTGTTCTGCTTTTTTCTTCGCACACGAACTCACTAAAAACAACAAAAACAAAGGCGCAATAAGGTATTTCATGGTTTAGATTTTGGGTAAATGTACATATTTCGG
>JBDKGB010000038.1:0-2605 GCA_039798485.1 Bacteroidota bacterium | reverse complement strand
CTGATGCGATTGCCATCTATGTTGGAAATGCGAATCAATTTCCAAATGGAAGTGCTATTTCAACCTTGAATCTTGTTGATGCAATGACCTACGGAACCACAGACATTCAGAACAACAGTTTAATTGCCGCTTTGGGATTGAACACCGTTTCAGGCTATATCCAGTTCGATGAAACCACTCAGACAAGTGGAATGGATTTAACTATTTCTCGCATTCCGGATGGCGGATCTTCATTCTCTACGAATTATGTAACACAAGCTTTAACTCCTGGAACATGGAATTTACCTCCATGTACAGCAGGAACCGTTTCACTAACAGACGGAAGCACTGTTGCTACTTTCTGTTCCAATGAACCGTCTATCATTAATTTCAACGCCTTCAACGGTACTGGAAACGGACTTCTTTTTCTTACAGATGCGAACGGAATCATTCTTCAAGAATTAACTTCAACCACTCATGATTTTAATGATGTGCCTGGCACTTATAGAATTTACGCCGTAGGATATACCGGAACTTTAGACAATGCAACTGTGCAGCCAGGCATGAGCGTATTCAGTGCAAATGCTTCGCAATGCGTATCGGTGAGCGCTACATTCATTAGTGTAGTTGTAAATCTTTGCTTGGGTTGCGATGCAGGCGTTGTTTCATTAAGCAACGGAAACATCAATGCATTGGTTCAATTAGATACAAACGCAGATGTGCTTGTATTCAATACCACTTCAACATCTGCAACAGATGTTTATCAGTTTGCATTAACAGATGCGAATCACAACTTCATACAATGGTTAACGGCTGGATTTGATTTCAATACACTTGTTGCAGGACATTACTTTGTTCAAGGACTTTCGTACGAAGGAACTTTCACGGCTCCAGTGGTTGGACAGCCATTATCTACTGCGACAGCAACGAATTGTGTAACCTATACAACACTAGGCGTTTCAATTGTGGTTGCAACCGTTCCGAACGTAGTCATTAACGAGATAAACGCAGATAATCCAGGCGGACCAGACACCAAAGAATTCATTGAATTGTTCGGCGCACCGAACACTTCCTTGAACGGATTCTCGCTTGTTTTCTGCGGTGGAACATCCTCTACAAATTACTACGCAATGGATCTTTCTGCTTATTCATTGAACAGCGAAGGTTTCTTTGTGGCTGGAAACGCGCTTGCTACCAATGTGAACTTAGTATTTCCAAACGCAACACTTCAAAATGGTGCTGATGGAATTGGCTTGTACTACGCGCCAGTTACAAACTTCCCTGTAAACTCAGCTGTTACAAGTACAAATCTTGTTGATGCCGTTGTTTACGGAACGAATGATGCACCTGCGACTGGATTAATTGCTGCCTTGGGATTGAATACCATTCCTGGCTATGCTCAATTCGACGAGACTGCTCAAGTTACAGGAGCATTTGATCTCACGCAATCGCGTGTTCCAGATGGAGGCGCTCCATTTGTAAATACAAGTTACGTATTGCAAGCGCTCACTCCTGGTACTTGGAATGACCCAGCATGTGCAGCCGGAACTACAACTTTAGAAAATGGAACAACAAGCGTGACCCTTTGCACCAACGCATCGAACTTAGTTAGCTTCACTGCATTCAACGGGGTTGGAAATTCAACACATATTTTAACGGATGGAAATGGAATAATCATTTCTGAAATTGCTGGACTCACTTATGACTTCAACGCTGTTGTTGGAAGTTATAGAATCTACACCGTTGCATACACAAACACGTTGAACGCGGCTTCAATTGCAGCTGGTCAACCAATTACTGGAGTAAGTTCCGACAACTGTTTAAGCATTGACAACAACTTCTTGATTATTACTGTAGTTGCTTGTTTCGGTTGTGAAGCGGGATTGATTGGAACAGCAAATGGCTCGACCAACGTTTCGGTATTCTTGAATTCAAGTTCAGATATATTAGATCTAACGACTACATCGGTTTCAACAACTGCAACCTATGCCTTTGCGTTGACCGATATTACGCAGCACTTCATTCAATGGGTACCCGCGAATTTTGACTTTAACACCTTAACACCTGGGATTTATTTGGTGTATGGTGTATCATACGAAGGCACATTTACTGAACCCGCTGTTGGTGCTTTAATTTCAACAGCAACGGCAACGAACTGTGTGGCTTGGACACCCAACTTCATTTACATCAACGCTCTTACTGTTGCAGAAGTTGTAATTAACGAATTGAACGCTGACAATCCTGGTGGGAATGACACCCAAGAGTTCGTAGAGCTTTACGGTGAACCGAATGCTTCGTTAGACAATTTGGTAATTGTTTTTTACGGAGGAAGCACGGGCGGATCTTATGCAGCGTTTGACCTTGATGGATACAGCACAGATGCAAATGGATTCTTCGTTCTTGGCGACACGCTTACTACGAACGTTGATTACATGATTACAAATGCTACACTTCAAAATGGTGCTGATGGCGTTGCGTTGTTTGTTGGAAATGGAAGTGACTTCCCTAATACCACTCAACCTACCACACACAATTTAATTGACGTTATGATTTATGGAACAGACGATGCGCCGGCTACTTTGCTGATCAGTGGATTCGGATTGGACGTAATGTTCCCAGGCTATGC
>JBDKGB010000037.1:0-7372 GCA_039798485.1 Bacteroidota bacterium | reverse complement strand
AAGCAATGAAAACGATTGGAATTATCTGTGGTGGGTTTTCTTCGGAGTGGGAGATTTCCATGAAAAGCGCACTGACCATTCATGACAATTTCCCCTCGGAATACCGTGTGTTTCGAATTTTATTGAATCATGACGGGTGGTTTGCGCTGCACAATGAAGAAAAAATCCCGTTAGATTTGAATACCATGACGTTTCAATTGAATGGCGAAGTGAGGCTTGATGCGGCCATTGTTTTTATTCACGGAAATCCGGGAGAAAATGGAAAGGTTCAAGCCTTTTTGGACATGATGAACATTCCGTGCATCAACTCTGGACCTTTGGCTTCCGCCTTGTCTTTTGACAAGTGGTATTGCAATCAGTTCTTGCACAATTTCGGATTCAAGATTGCACAATCAGAGTTGTTGCTCGATCTTGAGCAAATGAGTCCTGAGGCTTTGGTTGAATCACTTGGATTACCCATGTTCATCAAACCAGCAGATTCTGGTTCGAGTTATGGGATCTCCAAGGCAAAGCTACTCGAGGATGTTTGCCCATCTTTGGAAAAAGCATTCGCGGAAGGAAGAACCGTTGTGGTAGAATCATTTTTAAGCGGTACAGAAGTTACCTGCGGTGTATATCGCCGCAAAGACGGAGTGTATGCCTTGCCCTTAACGGAGATTGCTTCTGAAAATGAGTTTTTTGACTACGAAGCGAAATACAACGGAAAGTCTCAAGAGATCACTCCAGCCAGAGTAAGTGATGAGGTACGCATGGAGGTGCAAAAACAAGCGAAACGCATCTATGAATTGCTTCAACTCAAATCTATCGCACGTGTCGATTTTATGGTGGTAAACAACGTTCCACATGTTATAGAAGTCAATACAACACCGGGGTTTTCTTCAGCAAGTCTTGTCCCACAGATGATTGCTTGCGATGGAAATACAATTACGGAATTTTGGCGGGAAATCATGAACGTTGAACTGCCTCAATAAATAGCCAAGGCATTCAAAACCTGTTCGATTTTATTGGTTGCTTGACTGCTGCTTCCGCTGAAGTTGTTGATGGTGATGGCAAAGGCAATTTTTTTACCTGACTTTGAATTCACATATCCTGCATATGATTTAATGCGACTCATTGTTCCACTTTTTGCCACGATTCTCCCTTCACCAGCTTGACCATTGCAGAGGCCGGTAAGCGTGCCAGATTTCCCAGCAACGGGAAGCGTGTTGATGTAAAGTGCGCTATTTTTTGAACTGTTCATGGCTTTTAACAATGTACAGAAATGGGCGGCACTGATTCCATTGGAGCGTGACAAGCCGCTTCCATCTTTCAAGAAAAGTCCTGTAAAGGATACTTTCGAAGCCCAATACTTCTCCAGTTGCTTTAGTCCTTCTTCGGTGCTTCCTTTGCCACTGAGTTTGTAACCCACAAGACAAAGTAGTCCTTCAGCAAAAAGGTTGATGCTGCGCATATTTGTAAGCGTTGCAATGTCTTTCACACGCTGACCTTTATGGGTTAATATGAGTTTGAATCCAGCGCCATATTTTGGAAGTGACAATAGATCGTCACGGCGAACACCCTTGTAGCCTTTCGTGATTTTAATGCCCGCATTTTCCAAGGCAGTGGCAAGTTCATACGCCAATTGAATTTCAGGATCAGGTACGCTACCTTTCACTTCAAAAGCTGCTCTTCCCGCGGGCAAGGAGCCTGTAGCGAAGCGATCCATGGAGTAGGGTGCACCAAAAATATAGGATTGGTCATCGTCAATCGCTGCTGACTTCACATAATTGTGAAAAGTCATGCCAGGCACATTCGGAGACATGGATACGATTTCTGTGGCTGTTCCTGCTGCTCCAGTTTTGAAGGAAAAACGAATGGCATTATCGAACACGCAGATACCTGATGGACCCGCGCCATAGTAATTCCCCATATCATTCCAGCTCCAGCCATCAGGGATTCCTGCGTATCCGAATTCGGATCCGTCGGCTATAATGCTTCCCGAGATACTCTTGATTCCCATTTTTTTGATGGTATCAACCCAAGCGGTTAAAAAGTCTCGTTCGTGGCCATTCTCATTGAAAAACCGACTCCCCAAAGTCATGTCTCCACCGCCACGAATCCAAATGTTTCCATCCAATTTTCCGTCTTTAGAAATGGAACCCTCAAAATAAATCCGCGTCTCAGGACGATAATCTGCTCCTAACACTTCGATGGCCGTGGCCGTAGAGAAAAGCTTAGCTGTGGATGCTGTTGGAATGGAAAGGCTAGCGTTGTTTGCGGCAATCTCATTTCCAGTTGCGAGCTCAATGGCACAAAAGGAGAATGTTGCCCCAGCCATTTCTTGACTTTTTGCGACTTGATTTACAGCGACTTGAACGGCATTTTGCCCAATGCTCACAGGCACGTGAAAAGTCAAGATAAAAAGAAGGAATTTTTGTAATTTTGACAGCATCATTTTTTGAGGCTAAATTCAACAATTGACGGCAATATTTTCCTGAATTTGAATTTAATTTTCAACAGGTTAAGAGGGATAAAACAGATCCTACAAATTAGTAAAGGGAGACTTCAGATGGAAGTAAAGGAAAAGATTCGTGTGTTGCGCATCATTAACCGTTTCAATATCGGTGGACCAACCTATAATGCGGTGTTTCTTTCGCGTTACTTGTCGGATGATTTTGAAACACTTCTTGTTGGCGGCTTGCCGGAGGATGGTGAGACAGATTCGTTGCACATTGCCGAGGAATACAATGTCGCGCCCCTATTGATTGATGAAATGAAGCGAGAACCTTCGTTCAGTAGTGATCGTCAGGCTTACAATCGGATCAAGAAGATCATCGAGGAGTTTCAGCCGCACATTGTGCATACTCATGCTGCAAAGGCAGGAGCTTTGGGACGACGCGCAGCGAAAAAAATGAAGGTCCCTGTGATTGTTCATACGTTTCATGGACACGTTTTTCATTCCTATTTCGGGAAATTGAAAACAACCATTTTCAAACAAATTGAACGCTCTTTAGCGCGAAACTCTACAGGGATCGTGGCTATTTCAGCACTACAAAAACAAGAGCTTTCTGCTGTTCACCGCATCTGTTCACCGGATAAAATTTCCGTCATTAATTTGGGCTTCGACTTAGAGAAGTTTCATGAAAACCGTGATGCAAAGCGTGTCAAAACTAGACAAGATTTTTCCATTGCTGACGACGAAGTCGCGGTTGCCATCATCGGTCGTCTTGCACCAGTGAAGAACCATTCCATGTTTTTAGATGTGGTGGAGGGTGTTGCGCGCAGAACCAAGAAAAAAGTTCGATTTTTCATTGTTGGAGACGGGACAGAACGCGGTGCAATCGAAGAACGTATCGCCTCCATGCAATTATCTGACACTATTCGCGTTGAAATGACCTCGTGGATCAAAGACATCAGTGCGTTTAACCCAGGGATGGATATCATGTGCTTGACCTCATTGAACGAAGGAACACCTGTAAGTTTGATTGAGGCACAAGCTTCGGGTGTGGCCATTGTTTCCACGGATGTCGGAGGTGTTCGCGACATACTTTTGGAAGGAGAAACTGGCTTTGTAACGCCACTGAATGCCGTTGATTTATTCACTGATAAACTAGTTGAATTGGTGGAGGATGAAAAAAAACGCGAAAAAATGTCACAAAATGGATGGAACTTCGTAGAAGCCAAATTCAGTTATAAAACATTGGTTGCCAACATGGAAAATTATTATCGAGAACTCCTAAAGTCAGCGAAAATATGAAGCAACTTGGAATTTTCTTCGGGCTATGTTTCACAGCATTGTATCTCGGTTCGTGCGATGTGAACAAGAACTTAATGTTCAAATCTCCGAAAGGGGAATTTGCCATTTCTGATTCTATTCCGATGACGCCTGCGACAGACTATCAAATTTCTGTGGACGACAAAATCACCTTTTCCTTGTCCACAAATGAAGGAACGAAGCTCTTGGAATCCATGAGTGGTGTTTCGCAATTTACAGATCGTGAGAAAGAGGGGAGAGAGTTCTTGGTGCTCAAATCAGGAATGGTTGAGTTGCCTGTCATCGGTGAAGTGCATGTGGAAGGACTAACAATTAAACAATGTGAAGATACCCTTGAGCATTTGTTTTCAGCCCAATACCGAGAACCATTTGTTCAAGTGAAGGTCACCAACCAAAGAGTCATCGTTTTTCCAGGTGGGGGAAGTGCCGCGAAGGTGATTCCACTCGTCAATTCGAATACCACCATCATGGAAGCACTTGCTCAGGCAGGTGGTATTGCGGACCGAGGTAGAGCTGCAAACATTAAATTGATTCGTAAAGAAAAAGGTGAACGAAAAGTCTATGTGATTGACTTATCCACAATTGAGGGGCTAAAATTTGTGGATATGGTGGTTCAGGCCAATGACTATATCTATGTAGAGCCAAATCCAGATGTTGTGCGAGGTATTGTAACTGAAATTGCACCGGTACTTTCAACATTGTCAAGCGTCTTTATCATTATCACGGTCATCAAGAATTTGAAATAAGGTGAATAAGAAGAGTTTAATTATCAATAAGGATTACGATCCAATCATTCTCGGGACTATCCTCAAGAGGTATTGGTGGTGGCCTGTACTTTTCGTTGCGTTATTTTCAACGGTTGCCTATTTCTTCTTGCGCTATACGAAACCAGTATATGAGTCGTCGATGTTGATTCAGCTGGACAATGAAGACAATGCAGCGGAGATTTTAGAAGTTAAGAACATCAATACCAAGCAAGAGGATATTTCTTCGGATGTGGAGCTCATTCGCTCACAGTTCATGTTTGAGCGTGCCATTCAACGCATCAACTTCAATGTTAGCCTTTTCTCTAAAGGTAGTGTCCTTACCGAGGAAAAGTACAACTCGGCGGAGTTGAACATCTTGCCCTATGCACTTAAGGACTCCTCGTTAATTGGGATTCAGATTTTTCTGGATTTTGATGGCAAATTTGTAACGCTCAAATACAACCATGAAGGCAGGGCACATCGCATCAAAGGTTTGCTGAATGAACACATCCAAAACAAACATTTTGATCTTGTTGTGAAATCTGCGAGCCCTGGCGATTTGAAAAAAGATTCAGATGACAACGAGCTTTATTTTGTATTCAATAGTGTTGAATCTTTTGCAGCGCGTTACTTGCCATCCTTGCAGGTTGTGCCCATCGATCCAATCGCCAAAACCATACAAATTACGTTTAGGGGCAACAATGCACATCTGTGTCACAACATTGCACTGGCAGTAGCGGAAGCGTACATTGAGTACAATGATGAGGTAAAACAAAAAGGATCTGAGAATATCTTACTTTTCATCGAGCAACAATTGGACTCCTTGTCCGGAGAGTTGAAAAATTCGAAGGATAGCCTAATGATTTTTCAGCGTAGAAGCAATTTGCCAGATCCTGAAGAAGCTGGATTGACGATTTCAGAAAATATTTCAAAACTACAAGACCAAATGTTCATCATTGACGAAGAAATTCGCTCTCTGAATCAGGTCGGTAAAAAATTGAAAAACGATCCCAACCGTTTGGATGTCTATCGTTTGCTTCCAGAAATGTTGGGTAAAAGTTATGAGCAATCACTCTCTGTTCAAATCGCGCAACTTCACGAGCTGCTTGAGAAAAAAGAAGATTTACTCTTCCAGATTACTCCTGAGAGTGCTGAAGTGAAATCTCTTGAAGCAAGAATTCAGTCGAAATTGGGCAACGTGAGAAAGAGTGTTGGGGTAATTTTAGATCGTCTGTATGACCAAAGTAAAACCGTTAAGGACCAAATAAATGGATACAACGCGGAGTACTTTGATCTTCCCGAAAAGAAAATGGAATTCAGTCGTTTGAAAAATGTGCAAGATTTGAACGAGAAATATTACTCGCTGTTGATGGAAAGTAAGGTCCTGTATGCGATTTCTGACGCTGGATACTCATCAAACAATCGCATTCTATCGCGTCCTTTGGTCAACAATGTGCCGGTCTCGCCAAACCGAAAGTTGATTTACACGACCTTCATCATGTTCGGGTTTATCCTTGGCGTAGCTATCTTATTTTTCCGCTACCTTACATTCAACGAAATCAATATGTTGGATGATTTGAAAAAAATATTGCCTGAACAAGCGACGATTTTAGGTGGTGTGCCTCTGACAAAAATGAAGATGGAGCACTCACAGATTGTTGTGGGTGATTCACCGAAGTCAATGCTTGCCGAGTCCATGCGTAAGATTCGAACCAACTTGAGCTATATCCATCCAAATTATCAAACGATTGCGATTTCTTCATCCATTTCAGGTGAAGGGAAAACATTTGTTGCACTGAATCTTGCAGGAATTATTGCCTTGTCTGGAAAACGAACGATTGTTCTTGACCTCGACATGCGTAAACCGAAAATTCACCTCGGCTTTGGAGTTACCAATGAACGTGGAATGAGTGGGTTGATCGTAAATCAATACAATCTGGAGGAATGCATCAAAAAATCGTCCATTGAGCACCTTGATTTCATTACAGCAGGCCCCATTCCTCCAAATCCTTCGGAGCTCCTATTGAGCAACCGATTTAAGGAGATTGTAGCAGACTTGAAACAAAAATATGACGTGATCATCATCGATAATCCTCCAATCGGACTGGTATCAGACGGTGTGCGTATTTTGAGTGAGTCGGATATTCCAATTTATGTATTTAAGTCTCATTATTCCAAACGTGTCTTTGCACAGCGCGTCAAAGAGTTGTTTGATATGGACCAACTTCAGCGATTGAATGTGGTATTGAACGGTCTTAAATCTTCCGGTACCTCCTCTTACGGTTACGGTTATGGTTACGGTTATGGTTACGGTTATGGCTATGGCTACTATGAAAGTGATGTGAAAACACGCCGTGAGCGTTGGGCTGAGCGCTTCAAGAATTTAATAGCGAAATTCAAAAAGAAATGACCGTTGAAAAACTTCATATAGAAGGACTTGTTGTTTTACATCCAAGAAGATTTAGCGACAGTCGAGGATATTTCTTTGAAACTTTTAATGCCGTAAACTATGCGAATCTATTGGGCTGGGATGTGCGCTTTGTGCAAGACAACGTTTCTGTTTCAAAAAAAAATGTGCTGAGGGGTTTACATTTTCAAACACCTCCTTGCGCACAGGGTAAACTCGTTTCTGTCCTTCAAGGGAAAGTAATCGATGTAGCCGTAGATTTGCGACGGAACTCCCAAACGTATGGTGAACACATTGCGATTGAGTTGTCTGCAGAAAATGGTACTCAATTTTGGATTCCAGCGGGATTTGCACATGGTTTTGCAGCACTCGAAGAAAATTCAATTTTTTCGTACAAATGCACTGAGTTGTATTCTCCTCAAAATGAAGGGACTATTAAGTGGAATGACCCAAAACTCAGCATTG
>JBDKGB010000036.1:0-5815 GCA_039798485.1 Bacteroidota bacterium | reverse complement strand
TCTTCCCAAATGGTTCAGGTGAAACGGGTCCTTCGTAACCTTCGTAAAAAACCGACCAACATCGATAAATATTCATACCTGTCAGCTTTGCAAAGTCGGAACGAACGATTGTTTTACCGCGTGCTGATTGAGAACATCGAAGAATTATTACCTATTGTATATACACCAACTGTTGGTGAAGCCTGTCGTGAATATTCTCATTTATTCTCTGAAACCAAAGGATTTTACATCACACCGGAAGATCGGGGGATGATTCCAGAAATTCTGAGAAATTGGCCAGAGGAAGACGTTCGTGTCATTGTCGTTACTGACGGACAACGAATTCTAGGCCTTGGCGATCTTGGCGCGAATGGAATGGGCATTCCCATAGGAAAATTGATGTTGTATTCAGCCTGTGCGGGCATTGATCCTGCACAGTGTTTACCTGTTATGCTTGATGTCGGCACCAACAATGAACAGCTTTTGAATGATCCTTTTTACCTCGGCTATCCCCACAAAAGAATTGAAGGTGCAGCGTACTTTGACTTGGTGAACGAATTCATTGAAAGTGTGCAAAAATTGTATCCAAAAGCAATGATTCAGTTTGAGGATTTCTTAACCCCTAATGCTTACGGTTTATTAAAAACCTACAAGGACAAGGTGCTTTGTTTCAATGATGACATTCAAGGCACTGCCTCTGTAGCCTTGGCTGGGGTTTATGCATCAACTCGGATCACGAAAAAATCATTTTCAGACTTAACCATAATGTTTCTTGGTGCAGGTTCTGCAGCCACAGGAATAGCCGATTTAATCTCCTATGCACTCGAAAAGGAAGGTTTTGACCCATTGGAAGCCAGAAAACATTTGTGGTTTGTCGATGTGAATGGACTTGTGGTTGCAAGCCGAACGGATCTTTTGAATCACAATTTACCTTATGCCCACGAGCACCAAGAGCTTTCCTTTATAGAAGCGATAAAATCCATTCAACCAGACATTCTCATTGGCGCTACAGGCGCAGCAGGAACGTTTACAAAAGAGGTGATTGAAGCAATGGCCAATATCAATGAACGCCCAGTAATTTTTGCACTTTCAAATCCTACAGCCAACGCTGAATGTACTGCTGAAGAGGCCTATACGTGGAGCAATGGCGCTGCAGTTTTCGTCAGTGGAAGTCCATTTAACAATGTTCAATTGAACGGAAAATCATTTGATCCCGGTCAAGGCAACAACGCGTATATTTTCCCTGGCCTCGGTCTGGGTGTCACGGCATGTGAAGCCCAATTTATTCCTGATGAATTTTTTCTTGTAGCTGCACAAACTTTGGCTGATTTGGTGACTGAAGAAGACCTAACGAATGGTTCACTCTATCCCCCGATTCGCGACATTCGTGATGTGTCCCTTCAAATTGCAGAATCTGTGGCTGAAAAAGCATATGAAATGCATTTGGCAAAAGCACCTAAAGTTGGGTCTTTACGCGGAATGATTGAAGCTTTGCTTTATGATCCTTATTATTGATTGGATTTTAAGACATCAAGACAAGGGACAAAAGACAAAGGACAAAGGACAAAGGACAAAGGACAACAGACTCAATCCTACTTCGGTGGCTGAGGCACTCGAAGTCACAAAAGACAAGGGACAAAAGACTAGATCGTACTTCGGTGGCTGTCGTACTCGAAATCACCAAACCCTAATTTTTTCCTGAAATTGAAGAAACACAGGATCTTCCTTGCCCCTAACTTGCCCAATAAATGCGATAAGCCCTCTCAATCGATTGAGAAAAACAATAGAATCTGTTGGATGAACGACAGGAGAATTTTTAAAATGACTGGCTGCGGCCGCTGTAAGACCATTTTTTTCTAAGTCGTACATCATTGCTCGTACCTTTTTGATGGTTTTGCGATTGACATTGGCTTTTGAGTTAACAACGATACCTGTAACCTCTTGTCTACGACCTCTTCCCTTTCTCCGTATTTTTTTATCGTTGATTGAAAACTGATTCAATTCAACAATGTTCCGAATTTGAGCGATGTCGACGTCAGTAAATGCATGTACCGAAGAAAACGTCAAATCATCGGCGTATCGCGTATATGTCCAATTGTTTCTACCTGAAAGTTCACGAAGTGCCACATCCATCGGCGCGCAAATAAAATTGGTAATGATGGGTGATGTTGGTGCACCTTGGGGCAAATGTCCTTGATAAGTGGTTAACAAGGCCAACACGGTTGCGATTGAATCGTTGAATCCAAAGCGATCCGATAGAAAAAGTTCTTTGACGCGATGTGCACGAATCGATGGAAAGAAATCTTTTAAATCGATATTGAGCACAAAGGATTTTCCGACGTGGGGCAATGCATTTTGAACGATTGGTGATGCAGGTTCAACTTGATAATCATTCCGGACAAAACCAAATACGGAAGGGTCGGGATCACATAAATACAAGGATTGGAGCCCATGGTTGAGTGTGCGTTGCACCTGCATCAATCGCGGGTCTGGAGCTTCAATCGTACGCGAACCACCTCTTTTCTTTGGAATGGAAAATTCTCGATACATGGGCGTGTTCAGTAACTGTTCTAGCACTGCACGCGGCACTTCGAAATACGCACAAACATCTTGTGTATTTTCGAGTGACAGCATAAGCGCTGCTGAAATTTTGTGCTTGGTCACACCAGGAAACAATGGGAATTCCAGTTTATGTGAACGAAGTGTTCGTTTTATTTCTGGTCGTTGCTGCTCAACAAATTCGTACAAGGTCATAAGAAATGGTAAAAAAAGAGAGCCGTTGTCGCTTATCTTCAATTTAGCTGTTTCGGTGAAAGAGGAGCGCAGCGGAACTTCACCGAAACAGCGAAGTTCATGTCCTCCATTTTTCATTGGGTTGCAGGTGCACAACCACTTATCGGTCAGTCCGACACATAAGTTGGGCAACGGCTCTCGTACTATTTTAAAATGGCGTATCCTTCAATTCCTCCAAACGATCTGGAGTAATGGAAAATCGCTCAAGGTGATCATTGATTGAAACAATTCTTGTGTAGTTCGTGTCACGGGCATACTGGATGCGATCAAGCGCACCACTGCGGTTTTTTGCCAAGATCAGTTCTGTAATGCCATCGGTCTTATTTCCGTCTTCATCCTGCATAAACCCATAATATTCTGGACGGTACAAGAAGAAAACTTTGTCTGAATCTTGCTCAATGGACCCACTTTCGCGTAAGTCAGAAAGTATCGGGCGCTTATCTCCACCGCGTGTTTCTACCATGCGACTGAGTTGACTTGAAGCAATAATCAGCACATTAAATTCTCGTGCGATGGCTTTTATTTCACGACTAACATAACTCATTTCCATCTCACGGTTGTGGCGATAACGATCAGAGCTAATCAATTGGATGTAATCTATAAAGATTACTTTTACCCCGTCTTCTTCGACATGTTTACGACAGCGTTCGCGCAAAACCTGTAACGAATTGGTGCGCTGATCACTGATCCACAATTTGCGTTCTTGAAACTCAGCCTTCACAGATTCAATCAATTGGACCTCCAGCCGATTCAAGGCACCCAATATCATCTGATTTAAAGAAATGCCAGAAAGTGCTGCTACCATTCGTTTCATCAACAAGCCCTCAGACAAATCAAAACTGCAGTACAAAACAGGGACTTTCGTCGAAATATTCAAGGCAAGATTCATCAAAAGGTGGGTTTTTCCCATGGCTGGCCTTCCTCCAATCACAACGTATTCCCCACGAACCAAGGGTATACGTTCATCAAAATCGGCAATTCCCGTTTCAATCGTTTCGCCTGCCATGCCTATGTCGTTGACGTGGGTATCAAAGATGTCGACCGCCTTTTTAGACGGCAACATGGATGTCTCTCGAAATTGAAGCTCTCGAACTATTGATGTAAGTTCAGTCAAAATGTGCTGACCATCCTTGTTTTGATCTTCACTTAACTTACGAAGTCGGTGTAAAATAGACGTATGCATGTGCCAAAAGTATTAAGGTTTCACGCGTAGAAAAATGACAACTGTTACCATTACGTGCTGTTCAATTTCCGCGTTCATCTCCTTAACGGACAGGATTGAAGTTTTTAACCAAAAAAATTAATCCAACCACGAAAACCAAATATCCTGATCGATGTGTGGAACGTTCAAATTCTTACACACCTGGATCGTATGCCCCGTCCCTCCTGACTTTACATAGGTTTTATCAACATAAAAAATGGCAAAATTTGCAGACTGAACAAATGGATTGGAGGCACCAGTAACCATCAATGTACTGCGAAGAATCAACGCACCATTGGCCACAGTCTTTCCTTTTGATGCGCCTTTGACATACTGCTCAACGCCATACTTCGTGTTTTTATTCTCCTTAGCTTGTTCTACCAAAGTCGGTTCATTCACTACATCAACTTCCTCCAAAGAAAAAGCATTGTAGCCACGTCTATTGCCTTGCTTGTGTGTAGCATAGGGAGTAAATACCTCTATTCTACTTTTATCAACTTCCCCAACGCCTTGCGTAAAAAACTGATCTGCACCATCGGCATTTCCACTTCGAAACGTCATGTGATTACTCCGTTCGGCAAGCAATTTCCCTAATTTTCTTAACTTTTCTTCCTCCATCGGAAGAACCTCCCGACTTCCAGCGAGCAAAACAACGCACCCAGCGAAATCATACTCTTTTATAAACGCTTCTAAATCTATCATGCCCTTCAAACGAATTCTTGGATCAAATATATCCAAGATTAAATCATTATTTTTATTCAATTCATTCAATTACTGCCCGTTATGAATCCTATGAAAAAACAACTATACGCTGTCTTGCTCATCTTATCCCTTGTGCTCTTCACCTCATCCTGTGAGTCCATGTCTGACCAATCTCAAGACGAATACGGTGATTCATTGGGAAAACAAATTGACGCAGCACTGGAGGAAAGCGGTAAGCTCATTGATGGATTCCAAGACAAGGTGGATGCCTTCCAAATCAACGGTTTTTCTCTTGAAGATGACAAAAAAATGGGGAAAGAACTGTACGATGAAATCATGACGAGTGGTGAATACTCGATTTTGGACCGCTCAACCAATACTGAAGTTTATCAATATGTTGAAGGAATCAAGCAGCGTATTTTAGACAGTGATAAGCTCAAGTACAAAAATGAGTTTGATTGGAAATTAACCATCATTGATGACGATGAAACAGTCAACGCGTTTTGTGCTCCAGGAGGCTATATTTTTGTCTATACAGGAATTCTAAAATTCTTAGACAACGAAGCCGAATTGGCTGGAGTAATGGCGCATGAAATTGGACATGCGGATCGTCGACATGGGACGCGACAATTGACAAAAAGTATTGGTATTGACATCGTTTTATCTTATTTATTTGGAGATGGAAATGGCGCAATCGCCCGACAAATCACATCTGGGCTACTGAATTTACGCTATTCCCGAAAATACGAACGTGAAGCCGATAAATGTTCTGTACGTTACTTGTGTACGACGGAATACAACGCAGCGGGCGCCGCCGGATTTTTTGAAAAAATTCTCCAAACGAAAGGTGAACAATCCCTTGAATTGTTGAGTACTCACCCTGACCCAAAAGAACGGATTGAAAACTTCAAAACCGAAAAAAAAGCATGCAACTGCAATGGAAAAAAAGCCTTTGAACAACGCTATCTAAAAATGAAAAAGTCCCTTTAATTTGCCCTAAGATTATTTTTTTCTTGCTTGCCCGTAAATCGAAGTACTTCAATACCATGTTGATGTCTGAGCCTTTTAATTATAGATAAGGCATTTATCTTTTAAAAATATGTTTTTCAAATACTTACATAAATTTTATGTGCTTTATTT
>JBDKGB010000035.1:0-5620 GCA_039798485.1 Bacteroidota bacterium | reverse complement strand
AAATGGTATTGCGACACACTATCCTTAGAGGCTAATGACTATGGGATTCTTTTCACGTATCAACCTGGAGAGAAAAAATCCTACCTTCAACTGGGAACTTTTCCGGATTCAAGCAATTACTTCGGGAAGAAAGAGCAACGTTGCATGATCAATTTTCGCGTAGACAGTATGTCAGCCCTTCTCAAAAAATTCACTGAACAAGGCGTCAAAGTTATCGGAGAACCTCAAGTCTATGATTACGGAACTTTCCTTCATATTGAAGATCCAGAAGGAAATAAAATTGAATTGTGGGAACCTGTAGGTGATTCCTTTGATGACGAAAAACAGAATGACGCTGTGTCTTGACAAAGGGCATTAAACTTTTTAGGACTACTAAATAGTTACGAGTTACAAAGGACGAGTTACTAGTTTGACTCTAAGTCAGGAGATCGAGATTATTAAAAGCAACCAATAATTCGTAAGTCGTAAGTCGTAATTTACAACGCTTACTTCAAACTCAGTAGGTATCTTTCCAAGTTCGCGTTGCTAACGAGAGAATCGCTACCTACAAAAAGGACTTTTTTACAGCGATTGCGTTCGATCCATAGATCAAGATTGGAAACACCTACCATTAGGGTTCCGTTGATGTCAATTTTGTGGACAGGCTTCTGTTGGCCATCAAACTTCTCTCTCAATTCAAGAAGATCTTTGTCAACGGTTTGATTTTCACTAAAAATCACCAATCCATCGATTCCAACCAAAGCGTCCTCGCCTTTTTCAGAAAAATCATCCACAAGTAAATTGCGTTCGCCAGCCCACACGGTAAGTTGTTGGGAGAATCGTGAATTACTCTTCAGAAAAATTTTATCAAGTTTCATCTTTGGTCTGATAACGAACAAAATTGCGCGTTCGGAGCACAAAAATAATCATTTAGTTCAATTGAAGGAACGATTCCCATTAGTTATTTGATAAATAACAGATTATCCTCAATAACCTAAAATTTTCAAGTAATCGGCTGCCGTTTGCTCCTCACTAAATAATTGTGTCTGCAATTTTCCGTTTTCGTCTCGTTGAATCAAGATGTGTTTCGGTTCTGGAATCAAACAGTGCTTCAATCCTCCAAAACCACCAATTGTTTCTTGATAAGCACCTGTATTGAAGAATCCGAGGTAAAGCGGCTTGCTTCTATCAAATTTCGGCAGGTAAATGGCGTTCGAATGCTGCTCGGAATTGTAGTAATCATCGCTGTCGCAGGTCAATCCTCCGAGCAACACGCGCTCGTAATCATCGTTCCAGCGGTTAACCGGCAACATGATAAAGCGTTGATTGATTGCCCACGTATCTGGTAGATTGGTCATGAATGAAGAGTCAATCATGTTCCATTTTTCTCTGTCATTTTGTTGCTTCTGATGCAGCACACTAAAAATCGCACCCCCACTTTCCCCTACGGTAAAGGATCCAAATTCAGTAAAAATGTTGGGCTCTGGAATCTCGTTGTCTGTGCATACGCGTTGCACTTGTGTTAAGATTTCACGCACCATGTAAGCATAATCAAAATCGAAAGCCAAGGATTTTTTGATTGGAAATCCGCCACCGATGTTCAAGGAATCCAATTCTGGACAAATTTTCTTTAAATCGCTGTAGATGCGTAAACACTTCGTCAACTCATTCCAGTAATAGGCCGTGTCGTTGATCCCTGTGTTGATGAAGAAATGAAGCATTTTAATCTTCACCCGTGGATTGTCCTTGACGATTGCCTTGTAAAATGGTACAATTTCGCGGTAACGAATCCCGAGTCTAGAGGTATAAAACTCAAACTTTGGTTCCTCCTCAGATGCGATGCGAATTCCAATGCTGATTTCTTTATCCGTCATGGATAAAAGTTCCATCAACTCATTGGTATTGTCTACCACAGGAACGACGCGCAAATTCCCTTCATTGATCAGGGTTGCAATATTTTCCAGGTATTGCTTCGGTTTAAATCCGTTGCAGATCACATATTTCCCTTCTGTCAGCTTTCCAGAATTGTACAGGTTTCGAACGATGTCAATGTCGAAAGCAGAAGATGTTTCAATGTGCACATCATTCTTCAGTACTTCATCCAACACAAATGAAAAGTGGTTGCTTTTGGTGCAGTACGAATAATAGTAGTTTCCCGAATACCCGAGGTTACTGATCGCTTCACGGAACCATCCTTTTGCCCGTTGAATGTTGTTTGAAATCTGTGGTAGATAGTTGAATTTCAATGGCGTACCATAATCCTCTATCAACCGCATCAAATCAATCCCATGAAAGAAAAGATGATCTTCACGCAAATGAAATTCATTCTGTGGAAAATCAAAAGTCTGGTCAATTAGGTCAAAATACTTCGTTCTCATTTCGTACTAAGGGCTGCAAAATTGTTAAAAAATACATCGGATCAAGTTCCTGAAAAGCAATTAAAACAATTCCTCGATTCGGTCGGTCGGTCTTGCAATGATTGCTTTTCCGTTCCTTACTACGATAGGACGCTCAATAAGTTTCGGAAATTTCAAAAGGGCATCAATTGCATCTTCCTCCGACAAACCAACTCCCTGGAATTGTTCCTTAAACTCAGGTTCATTTTTTCGGATAAGGTCAATCGCCGGTATGTTCAATTGACGAATTAGCGTCACCAAACTTTCTTTTGTAAATGAATCTTTCAGGTATTCAACGACCGTGAAATCGGTGTTTCGCTCCGTCAAGTAAGCTAAGGCACAACGGCTTTTAGAACAGCGTGGATTGTGATAAACGGTTACGCTCATGGTTGATTAGTTTCCGTACATCATTAAGAAGGCCTTCAAAAATTCGTCAATTTCTCCGTTCATAACTGCATCGACATTGACTGTTTCCATACCTGTGCGTACATCTTTCACCAATTTATATGGGTGCATCACATAGTTTCTGATTTGGGAACCCCATTCAATCTTCTTTTTACCCGCTTCAATCTCACTGCGTTTTTCCAAGCGAGCTCTCAATTCCAATTCGTACAACTGAGAACGAAGCAATTGCATGGCCTTTTCCTTGTTGGCGAGCTGAGAGCGCGACTCCGAGTTTTCGATGATGATCCCCGAAGGCCCGTGCTTCAAGCGAACAGCGGTTTCTACCTTGTTCACATTCTGTCCACCTGCTCCACCTGAACGGTACGTATCCCAAGAAATGTCTGCAGGATTGATGTTGATTTCTATGTTGTCGTCTACCAATGGGTAAACATACACTGAGGCAAATGAAGTATGGCGCTTTGCATTCGAGTCGAACGGAGAAATGCGCACCAAACGATGGACGCCATTTTCGCCCTTCAAATACCCGAAAGCAAACTCACCTTCAAACTCGAGTGTAACGGTTTTGATTCCCGCAACATCGCCATCTTGGTAGTTGAGTTCCTTTATTTTGTAGCCATTTTTCTGGCCCCACATCATGTACATGCGCATCAAGTAAGATGCCCAGTCGCAACTTTCAGTACCACCTGCTCCTGCTGTAATTTGCAACACTGCACTCAAGGAATCTTCTTCGCCCGAAAGCATATTTTTCAATTCCAACTCCTCGACATTCTTCAGTAATTCGGCATGTTGCGCATCCACTTCAGACTCTTCTGCCGCACCTTCCTTGGCAAATTCAATCAAGACTTCAAGGTCATCGAGACCACGCTTCAATCGATCATAAGATTCTACCCAGACTTTCAAACCACGAATGTTTTTCATTTGCGCTTCTGCTGCCTTTGGATCATCCCAGAAGGATGGGTCTTGCGTTTTAAGTTCTTCCTCGCCCATCTGCATGCGCTTTTCAGGGATCTTTAAATACCCTTCAATCGCCTCAATGCGTTGCGTAATTTCCTTTAATTGGTCTTGATTTACCATAATGAAACAAAATTAGTCAAAAAGATTCCAAGAATTGTGAAGAACAATTTTCAAGAAGAGAATTCTGCACGAGAGAAATATTATACATTTGTCCCAAATATTTGAAGAATGAACATACCACAGGATTTGAAGTACACCAAAGACCACGAATGGGTTGCTGTAGAAGGAGATATCGCTACAATCGGAATTACCGATTTTGCACAAAGTGAATTGGGTGATATCGTATTTGTTGATATCACGACAGAAGGAGAAACATTGGACCAAGAAGAAGTTTTCGGTTCTGTTGAAGCCGTAAAAACTGTTTCTGACTTGTTCATGCCTATTTCTGGTGAAATCATTGAGCTCAACGAGAAATTGGATGGAGACCCTGAATTGGTGAATTCTGATCCTTACGGGGATGGATGGATGATTCGCGTAAAAATTTCTGACGCATCGCAAATGAATGATTTGCTTGATGCAGCAGCGTATGAAGCACTCATCGGATAAAAAATCTGTGTATTTTTCATTTTGGTCCGAAGTTTGTGAAACGGCGGCGGCTTGATTTTTTTTCAGGCAGATTTAAAATGAATAATTTGTATATTTACACTCTAACAAAATTCGACTATGGAACTTAAGAAAAGTGAAGAAGCGAACATTGACAAAATGCGCATGCCAATCGTGATGGTTGGACTTCTTTTTACAGGAAGCCTTGTTTTGGCGTCTTTTTCATACACTTCGGCAGTAGAAAACACAGACAACATGAAGGTTGAAACCCAAGCTGCTGTGATCAATACTGAGGAAGAACAGAAGAAAGAAGATACTCCACCACCACCACAGACTCCGCAAGTTGAGGCTCCGATGCCTGTTTCTGAGGAGATCATTGAGGAAGAAAATACGGAAACAGAGCCAGTTGCTCAAGTTGAGGTAATCACTCCAGACATTCCAATTGGTGAAGAAACTGTAATCGCCGTAGAAGAAGAAATCATCGAATTCCCAGATGTTGAAGCAGCTTTCCCAGGTGGACCAGCAGCCATGCAAAAATGGATTGCTGAGAACGTACAGTACCCTGAGACATCGATTGACTTGAATGAGCAAGGTCGTGTTTACCTTTCATTCGTTGTAGAAACAGATGGTTCCATTACCAACATTGCCATTGAGCGTGGGGTAAGTACAGACCTCGACAAAGAAGCAAAACGACTTTTAAGAAACATGCCATCTTGGGCGCCAGGTGAAGCAAAAGGAAAGAAGTCAAGAACGCGTTGTCGACTACCAATCAACTTCACATTGAACTAAAATACGATCCCTACTTCGGTAGGGATTTTTTTTTAGATGAAAACTTTTCTTTTCATAGCATTCATGTTTCTTATGTCTGCACCTATTTTCGCGCAGCAGGACACCACTGTTTATCAATTTCCCGAAACAGAGGCTGCTCCAAAAAAAGAAATGGGTGAATTCATGACAGGCTTGATAAGTGCCCTATCCGATGCGTATGGTGAGGTCATAGACATTGAATGTATGGGGAAAGTTCATTTCATTTTTCTCGTAGAAATGGATGGTAGTGTTTCACACCTCAAGTGCATCGATCATTGCGGACACGTGCTTGATGAACAACTCCTCAAAGATTGTTTCAAAGAAAAATGGATCCCTGCGACAAATAAAGGAAAACCCGTTCGCAGCAGTTACCACATTCCATTAAATATAGATTTTTACTAATACGAGCTCGTTGCACCACCAATGTTCTCAATGGGGTGCCATGTCGTTTTAATTTCTTGTAAATCCTCAATCAA
>JBDKGB010000034.1:0-10010 GCA_039798485.1 Bacteroidota bacterium | reverse complement strand
AGGTATCCGATGAGTAAGCCAAAAAAGATGCCGCGCGCACAAATTAGCAATCCCTCAAACAAGAAGATGCGAAACACAAATGATCGCTCGGCACCAAAGGAAATCATCGTTGATAAATTGTCCTTTTTCTCCACAAAAAGCATGGTGATGGATGCAATCAGATTGAAAGCCGCTAAAATGAAGATAAAGACCAAGATCACGAGAACGATTAACTTTTCAGATTTGCTCGTCTTGAAAATCAATTCATTTTTCTCCATGTTCGTTTTTGCCTCGAAGGATGGGCCAGTTACTATCTTAAGTTCTTCTTTCAAGGACATGGGATCTACCCCGTCTTCCACTTGAATATACAGTGCCGTAAGGTCATTCTCATAATTCAATAAATCTCGACCAACTTCAAGCGGAACAACAGCCTTTTCGCCATTCACCTCTCTGTTTCCATTGAAATTCATTCGCCCAGATACATTCATCAACTTTTGCCGAAAGGGATTCGAGCCCAATTTCATCTTGGCTTCGCGCTTCGGTGCAAACACAATGAGCTGCTCAAATCCACCACGTTCGGGAATAAAACCTCCCAATTTATCCAACAAGGTCGCTCCAACCAAAATCATTGGCTGACCGCTATTTTCAAGAACCGGCTCTCCATCGACCATGTGTTTCGACATGCGGCTCATGTCCAAAAATTCAGGGTCCACTGCAATCAATTGCGCATTCACCCATTTTTTTTCATGCTTCAACACAACAGTTTCTTCTACAGCGCGTGAAATCTGACGCACTCCTTCAACCTTTTTAAGCTGAGCAAGATCAACAGCATCCTCAGGAAATGTTTTTCCACCGATATACCGAACAGTTAAGTCGGCATCGAAATCCGAATACATGCGCTCGATAAGTGATTCAATGCCGTTGAATGCCGATAAAAGCACAACTAGCGCAGCAGTGATGATGGTGATTCCAATGACTGAAATTCGCGTAATGAATCCGACGACGTTTTTTTTACGATCGAACTTGAGGTAACGACGCGCTATGTAAAATGGAACCTTGATGGGATTACTTCTTTAACAGGGATTCAATTTCCATCGCATAATCCAAGGAATCGTCAATGTGGAAAACCAATTCTGGAATTTTGCGCATATTTTTCAAGCGTTTTCCGACCTCACCACGAATTTTGGTGGAATGCACATTGATGCTATCCAACACCTCCTTTTTATCTGGTCCTGCAAAAATACTCAGGTAACAACGCGCCAAAGAAAGGTCGGAGGTTACGCGAACTGTGGTCACAGTCACCATAGCGCCAAGACATACTTCACGCGCATTTCGTTGAAAATACGTGCCCAATTCTTCTTGAATGACACCTTCAATTCTGTTCTGTCTGATTGAACCCATAGTGCAAAAGTAACAATAGTTCGCCCTTTAAAATGAACATCACTCAACAAACTGTATCTTTGACAGCGCAATGAAAGGAATAATTGACATTTACAGATACACATTCGCCTACAAAGGACGAGCAATTCTGGTGATTTTATGTAACCTGCTGTTTGTCATCTTCAATTTGCTCTCGATTGTACTGTTTATCCCAGTTCTTCAACTGATTTTTCGCCCAGACAACTTGGTCAAAGCCATGGAGAATCCTACATGGAACGGCGCCCTTACCTCTCTACCGAAATACATATCGCAAGAGTACCAATATTTCATGCAGCAGCTCGTTGCCAAGGATCCCAAGGACGCTTTATTCTTTGTATGTGTAACGGTATTCATTGCCTTCTTTCTGAAAAACGTATTTCGCTACGGGGCAATTTGGCATCAATCCGAGTTGCGCATGGCGGTTGTTCGCGACCTTCGTGATTCCATTTTCTCAAAAGCACTCAAACTGCCCATCTCTTTTTATACGAATGAACGCAAGGGTGATTTGATGTCGCGCATGAACAGTGATGTCGGAGAGATTGAAATCGCCGTAATCAGCATGTTGGAATTGATCTTCCGTGAACCCATCGCGATACTTATAAATGTAGGTACCCTAATTTGGCTAAGTCCAGAACTCACCTTAGCATCCTTGATTTTGCTTCCTGTTTCCGCATTTGTGATCTCGCGCATCGGTAAAAGTTTGAAACGTACAGCGAAGAAGGGCCAAGAACAAATGGGCTTGCTCTATTCAACGATTGATGAAGGACTTGGAGGAATTCGCATCATTCAGTCGTTCAATGCCGCCGAACAAGTAAAGAATACCTTTCATCAGGTAAATCTTGTCCATCAGAAGCTCATTACAAAGGCTTTCCGAAAACGCGATCTTTCGCCGGTTTTAAACGAAACGTTGGGTGCCGCAGTGATGCTTTGTCTTTTATGGTTCGGTGGATCAATGATTTTAGATGCCAGCAGCAACGGTGCATTGAACGGCGAAAAATTCTTGACCTTCATCATCGTGTTCTCGCAATTGCTTCGTCCGATTCAAGGCATTTCAACAAGTTTGGCCAACCTCAACAAAGCAAAGCCATCACAGGACCGCATCAATGAAATCCTTTTTGCAGACGAACTCATCCATGAAGAGGCGAATCCACAGCGCATGACGACGTTTACTGAAGCGATACGCTACGAAAAGGTTTCGTTCAAATACAAAGACGAATGGGTCTTGCAAGACATTGACATCGAATTGAAAAAAGGGAAATCCCTCGCCATCGTTGGTGAATCGGGAAGCGGAAAATCAACTCTTGCCGATTTATTGCCTCGGTTTTATGACGCCACAACCGGACAATTGTTCATTGATAACATTCCGGTTACCAAGTATGCATTGCACGACCTTCGAGAGCAAATCGGCATTGTGTCACAAGAATCTATTTTGTTCAACGCATCTATAAAAGAGAACATTGCCTTTGGAATGCCGAACGCAAGTGCTGAAGAGATTGAAAATGCCGCGCGCGTTGCCAATGCACACGAGTTCATTGAGCGCATGGAACATGGGTACGACACCAACATTGGTGAACGTGGGAACAAACTTTCCGGTGGTCAAAAACAGCGCATCAGTATTGCACGAGCGGTATTAAAGAATCCAAACATCTTGATACTCGATGAAGCCACCTCGGCACTTGATACGGAATCTGAAAAATTGGTGCAGGACGCCCTGGATCAGTTAATGCAAGAACGCACTGTGATGATCATTGCACATCGTTTGAGTACAGTCCGGAAGGCAGATGAAATCATTGTGCTTTCAAAAGGTAAAATTATTGAGCGCGGCAATCACGAAGCATTGATGGCCTTGAAAGGAACGTACTTCAATCTTTGCTCCTTGCAGGGAATGCGTGATTAAAATCGGATGTAGTCGGCCGGATTCACACTCGTTTGGTTGAGCCACAGCTCAAATTGGATGTGAGGTTCTTTGTATTTCGTACCATAGATCCCAACAATCGCTATTGGATCACTGACCTGAACTTTATCGCCTTGCTTTTTCAATACCGCTTTTGCGTGCTTGTAGCACGAAACAAAACCGTCGGCGTGTTCAATCACAATTACGTAACCTTCTTGTGACGAGAAACCTGCATAAACCACTGTTCCAGCCAAGCAACTGATGACGGGTGTATCTTTTCTGCCCGCAATTGTCACTCCCTCGCGTTTTAGTGGATCAAACGCTTTCAGGATTTTTCCCTCCAAAGGAGCAATCAACGTTCGCTGTGCATTGTCTGTTTGTTTACGTCGGTCCGTGCGCAAATCAGCTTTCACCTTTTGACCGAGTTCAAGCTCTTCCTTTGTAGACTCCGTATTGATTTCAGAAGAAAAATCAACAGCCACTTCTGGCGCCAAGGTATCCATTTGTTCGTCGATTTCTTTTCCAAGAATGAGTGACTGAACAGAGCGCGCGTATTTTTCTTGTGCCGCAACCATTTTATTCAAGCGCGTAATTTCCTTGTCCTGACGTTCCAAACGGCTGCGCTCAATGCTCACATCGTCCGTTCCAAAATATCCAGCCAAAGGACTCGAGACAATCACAATCGTCATCACCACACCAATAACGAGTGTCGCGATGGCGAGCAAAGAAATAACCTGAAGACGACTTGCCGTGAAGGTCCATTGCACCTCAAAATTCTTCGGATCGGAAGCCGAATATTTGACGCGTTCACGCAAAACCGAAAAGATATTCCTGATTTTTTTCATGTAATTCGACAAAACTGCTCAATTTTGCTTTTAGAAGCAAATAATGACTTGACAAGTTCGTCAAAAAAGTGTACTTTGCATAGTGCAGAATTTTTTATCTGTTTTTTGACAACTTTTTAAGTACTCAATCGTCTAATACAACGACTTGAAGAAACTCACTCTCATAGCATCCATTTTATTGACGCTGTTTTCTGCAACAGCTCAGTTGCAGACAGTACCTGGTCAAAGCCCATCCAGCTTGGTACAAAATGTCATGCTCGGTGCTGGGGTGACTGTTTCAAACATCATGTACAACGGGAGTCCAACAGCGATCAGTTATTTCACTGCCGGAGGAAGCAACCTGGGAATTGCTGAGGGAATCGTGATGACAACAGGTACAGTTCTCGACAATGGTGCTGGACCTCAAGGACCCAACGATGAATCCAATTCGGGAGTCGACAACAATTTTGGGGGATACCCCCTTCTATCGCAAATCATTCAAGGAACACAAACCTTTAACGCTGCAATCCTTGAATTTGATTTCATTCCCTATTCAGATACCGTTCGCTTCCGCTATGTCTTTGGTTCAGAGGAATATCCGGAATTTGCTCCGCCAAACAACTCCACCTACAATGACGTCTTTGGTTTTTTCATCACTGGTCCAGGGATTCCCGTCCCGAACACAAACATTGCCCTCCTACCGAGCGGTTCAGTGGTTTCGATCAACAATGTAAATGGGGTTACCAATGCTGCATTCTTCAACAATAACGGTGATGGAAGCACGCAACCCCAAAATGTGAATCCTTTTTTCATTCAGTATGACGGTTTTACCGATGTACTGGAAGCAGTGTCTAAAGTGCAATGCGGACAAACCTACCATTTGATTTTGGCTATAGCAGATGTCGGTGATGGCATCTTCGATTCGGGGATTTTTTTGGAGGCCAATAGTTTGAGTTCAAACTCACCCGTTGACATTACCTACGAATTGTCGCAACAAGCATTTAGCGATCCCGATTTGATGGCAGAAGGTTGTGTGTCAACGACCGTTACGCTTGAACGTGGCGGAACAGCAGCTGCTTCACTTACCGTTCCGATTACGGTGACAGGAACTGCTACTGAGGGTGTCGACTATTCGAACATACCCAATGCTGTAACATTTGCTCCAGGTCAAACCACCATCACCTTTACCTTCGATGCCTTCGCAGATGCGCTTGTTGAAGGTGCTGAAACTGTCACGCTTAGTTTTGGAATTACCGACCCTTGCGGAAATGTTACGCCAATTGTCATCGACCTTGGAATAGCCGATGTACTTCCCGTTTCTGTTACCCTTCAAAGCTCAGACATTCTTTGCCCCGGTGAAAACATCGAATTGATTGCCACAGCAGCAGGTGGTGTTCCTCCCTATGTGTACTCGTGGAATACCGGAGCGACAACATCATCTATATTTGTATCCCCAACAAGTACGCAAACTTACACGGTAACCGTTACAGACAACTGTCTTTTGCAATCTGCCACTGCCTCAGATGTTGTGGACGTGCCAAACTATCCGCCGTTGGTTCTTGTTGAATCACCTGACATCACTGAGATTTGTCCTTACATCCCAATACAACTTGAAGTGAATGCCACTGGTGGTGCTGGAGGCTATACTTACCAATGGAGTGTGGTTGGTGGGGCTGCACTAGGAACAATTAGCAGTCAAGTGGTAGATCCAGCCAACACAACAAACTATCAGGTTGTCGTTACCGATCAATGTGGAACAAGTCAAAATGCGAGCATTCTCTATACCATCACAAGTCCACCATTGGTGGTGAACATGACTCCAGCAGTAGACATCTGTCCTGGCGACAGCATTCAGATTGGTGCCTCAGCGAGTGGCGGTTACGGACAATACTATTACATCTGGCCGCATTCCGGAGAAACAACAAGTTCGGTGTGGGTGCATCCAAGTGCCACGACAACCTACGGCGTCATTGTTTCCGATGAATGTCAAACATTTACGGTTCCAGCAAATACCCAAGTAACTGTTGTTGCACCAGATGCCGACTTCATTCCTTCCAGCAATACCTTGTTTGATAGTTTATTGATTACCTTCCAAAATCTCAGTGTCGATGCTACCACCTATCAATGGTATTTTGGAGATGGAAACTCCTCCACCGTGGTTAACCCGAACAACATGTACGATTTGCCAGGCTCTTATCTTGTAACGTTGATTGCGACGGATGACAAAGGGTGCAAGGACACGATTACCAAGCCGATTGAAATCGAAGAAGCGTACTACATTTATGTGCCGAATACCTTTACCCCTGACGGGCTTCGCTTCAACAATACCTTTACTGCAAGTGTCGTAGGAATTAAATGGTTAGAGGTTCGGATCTTCAATCGTTGGGGACAAGAATTGTTTCATTCCACCGAATTGGATTTCGAGTGGGACGGATATTACAACGGAAAGATGTGTCAGGATGGTACCTACACGTGGAAAATCAGTTACATCACAAGGTCTGGAAAAGAAGGAACCATTACCGGTCACATCAATCTCATCCGTTAGAGACTCTTCGTTCGACCACCATCTACAGGCACATTGATGCCATTGATATAGGATGCCGCTGGAGAGGCTAAAAAGGCCACTGCCGCTGCGATTTCTTCAGGCAATGCAATGCGTTTCATCGGAGATTCCTTCCCCATTTCTGTCAAGACTTCATCGACCGTTTCACCCGTTTGATCTGCTTTAATTTGCGCCAGCGTTTGAAGGCGTTGTGTGTTCGTTGCACCGGGCAACACATTGTTCACCGTAATCCCGAAGGCACCAAGCTCATTGGCAAGCGTTTTACTCCAGCTCGCCACTGCGCCGCGAATCGTATTTGACACCCCTAAATTTGGAAGTGGCTGTTTCACCGAAGTAGAGATAATATTGATGATACGGCCGTAATTGTCGGCGATCATTCCAGGATATACCAATTGGGCAAGAATGTGATTGCAAATGAGGTGCTGATTGAAGGCTGAAATGAACTCAGAAGGATCAGCATCTTTGATGGCACCGCCCTTCGGGCCACCCGTATTGTTGATGAGAATATGGATGTTCGTTCCACCTTGAATTAACGTTGAAACGGCCTTTTTCAACTCCATCGGTTGATTGAAATCGGCTACGACAAATTGGTGTTTTTGACCATGAGATGAAGACAATTCAGCCAATGTCTCTCGCAGTTTTTCTTCGTTGCGTGCCAACAAAACAATGTTTGCTCCCATCTCCGCAAGCTCTAGTGCCACAGCTTTACCGATACCTTGTGTGCTCCCACACACCAGGGCTGTTTTGTGCGTTAAAGTCAATTCCATAAAAGTGATTCTAATGATACATTGGGCAAAACTAACCTTTACTATGTTAAAAACTTGACGAATATTATTTTTTTTCTAATTAATTGTGGCTTAACTTTGGCGCACTAAAAAAATAATTTCATGAAAAGAAGATTTATGCATTTATCTTTCCCATTCATGTTAGTGATGACTCTGGTTCTCACTGCATTTAACGGGATTGGTCAGACGGTGCTCATCAACGGTTCAGCCGAAGGAGGCTTTGAATTGGGAGCGACACCTGCAATCAACGGTTGGACTACCGTAAACCCTGCCACTGACGGTTGGGTCGTTGGTTCGGTGCCTGTTGTTGCAACAGGAACAAATTGTGGATATGTATCCGCGAATGGTGGTACATCTTGGACCTACTCTCAGTTTAGTACATTCTCGCACCTCTACCGCGACATTACCATCCCTGCTAACGAATCGAAAGTAACATTGACTTTTAAGTGGAAAGCTGGTGGCGAAGGGACTGCTACAAGCGACTGGGACAACATGAAGATTTTCCTGGCGCCAACATCGTTTACGCCGTTATCTACTGCAGCAGTGACTGGAGCAACACAATTGTCTGGTCCGGGCGCTACGAGTGGAATGTATAAATTAAATAGTCTTGCTTGGAACAACGAAACAATTACTTTCGTTGCTACACCGGGAACAACTTACCGTTTGATTTTCCAATGGAAAAGTGACGTTACTGCCATTGCGAACCCACCTGCGGCTGTTGATGACATCAATGTCACTTCTCAAGTTCCTGGAACGTTCATTTCAATTGCCACTGGTAACTGGGGAACAGCAGCCACTTGGGATGCCAACGCTGTACCTACAGCAGCAGATAACGTAACTGTTTCTGCAGGTCACATTGTGACCATTGATGCAGCAAGTCAATCTGCAGCAAACTTGATTGTTAACGGAACTTTGGCTTATGGAGCTACCCCTACACAGTTTAATGTTTTCGGTAACTTGACGGTCAATGCTACTGGTTTGATCAATGTATTTAACGCGACAACGGGTAAAACACTTTTCGCAAGTGGAAATATTACCAATGACGGTCGCATCGATATCTCAGTTGGAGCAACGACTGCCGGTGTGCTGAACCTAAACGGTTCAACCGTACAAACTGTATCTGGATCCGGTACTTGGGGAGGAACAGTTACCAGCACAACGACGACAAATACGGCCGGTGTCATTCGTAACTTAACGTGTTCAAACACAAGCACGGCGACACCAAATATCATTTGGTCATTCAACAATGTTCGCATTGCTTACAACTTAAATATTACAGGTGCGCGCATCAACCTTGGAACAAACAAATTGATCTTTGGTAACTACGCTGCAGGTACTACGCTAACTGCTCCTGCGACAGCTGGATTCCTACCAGGAGGTACTTTTGCGCGTTGGTGGTCAACCACTGCCACAGGATCTGCTGTAACCGCAGGTTTTGATCCAACAACAACTACAAGCCGTTACCCATTCTTAAATACTGCGGGTACATCAAGCCGAGCTATGTACATTACTCGCACAGGTTCAACTACAGGTAACGTAGCAGGTGAATTAGCCGTTACCTATGGGGATGCTTTTACAATGACCACAGGACTTTCTGTTTTGGATGTTACTTACACAGTAACGGATCGTTACGACGGAAACTGGACGGTCGCTTCAAGTGGAGGTTATTTTCATGCTGGAGCACATACAGCTGTGCTACTTGCTCCGGGTGCCTTCCCTCCACTAAATGGAAACTCACGTGTCATGTTGGCAAATGCGCCAGCGGGTGGGACACATCAGAATGGTACAGTTACTCCTGGCGCTCAGCGCACAGGGATGACTACTGCTCAATTAACTGCTGGTGCATTATACATGGGAATCGCAAGCGCGGATAACCAATATCCATGCGCTGGAACTCCAAATGCACCGGAAGCAGTGGCTACAACGGCTACATCTATCTGTCCAAACGGGACAGTTTCTATGACTGCCACGAACTTAACTGTTGGATTCCTTGGTATTACGAACCAATGGCAAGTATCGTCGACTTCTGGTGGACCTTACACGAATGTGGTTGGTGGAACAGGTGCTACAACAGCTACACATACAACTGCTGGAATTGCAACACCAGGAACATATTACTATGTGTTGTCTTCGACATGTGCAAATTCCGGAGTTACTTCAATTTCAAATGAGGTTGCAGTTACCGTAAATACATTGCCAACGATCAGCGTAACAGCTGCAAACGGCGGCGCCTTCTGTGGTGTTGGTGTATTGACAGCTACAGGTGGTACAACGTATACTTGGTCTCCAGCTGCTTCTTTATTGAGCAATACAGGTGCTACAGTAACGTCTATCGCGACAGCAAACACGACCTTTACAGCAACTGGTACGGATGCAAACGGATGTGTGAACACTGGAACTGCGAGCATCGTATACACTGCTCCTCCAGCTGTAACATTGACCGCTACGACACCTAGCTTCTGTGGAACCGGTGGAACATCTACTGTGACTGCTGCATCTACAGGATCTTATGCGTACGTTTGGTCTTCACCTGATGGAGCAACGTT
>JBDKGB010000033.1:0-5272 GCA_039798485.1 Bacteroidota bacterium | reverse complement strand
ACTCACTTCATAATTTCAATCTCATTTTCCCAATTCTCGTTCGTTTTGGGAGGGCAAAGGTAATCACTTATTTCTTTCGGTCAAGTTTTTTTTCAAGTTTTTTTTCAATCCCCCGAAAAACATCAATTTCTAAGATCACATCCTACGACGTTCATTATACTTGGTTACAAACAATCTCTCAAAAATAATCCCGCTAGCGTTCTAACGGGGGCACAAAGATAACTACTCTTTTCATTCCTGCAAGGGTTTTGAACAATCTTTTTTTAATAAAGTTGGATACGCTTATTAACAAAGGGCTACAGGACTACCTATTTCAAATGTTGATCTAGAATTTCAAACAATTCTGGGTAACGCTTTTGGACTCGCTTTGGATTTTCACGATAGGTTTCCATCAACACAGCAAAGAATTCCTCCTCCGATGTAAACGCATAAGCATTGAATTTTGATTGCTTGACGCGTCGGTGTAGATCGTGTTCAATCAAAGATGCCCAAATTTTTCGCTCATCTTCATTTAAAAAGGCAGGGATTCCATCAATTGAATCGTCAGCTTTGTCTAACATGTGCGCAAATTCATGGATCCCAACATTTCTGGCATCAAGCAATTTAAAACCGCCTTTTAACGATGGCAATGACAGCACCATGGTATTGTCCATCAATCCTCCATGGTGAACTTTCCCTGAAACAACCCCATCTTCATTCAAGGTATTGTCCTCATTGAAATTCGTTGGGTACACAATCACTTCCGCCAAATAACCGTAATTCCAGTAAGGCAAGCCCCAAAAAGCAATAACTGCGGATGACGCTACATAAAGACAGGTGGATTTCTGTGGCATTGTTTGACCAACTTCCACTATGGCAATTTCCGCTACAAACAAACCAATTCGGTCCTCAAACACTTTTTTATCCGCTGCAGATAAATGCTTGTAAAAGGAGATGTGTTCATTCAGCCAAAAACGGTCATTCAAATTCAATACGACGCGTGCCTTTCGCTGCATGCGTTTTATCGTCTGGATTCTCCAAATCCACAAGGCAGTGGATATCGCCACAATCACAACGATGCCAAAGATCTTTGCTATAAGCTTCATTTCTGAAGCCATTAGCGGCGGAACAGAAAACAACAAAACAAAGAAAACAACCAACCAAGCTGTAAATCGTGCCTTGCCTTCTAGAAATTTCAAATAGTCCTTCATGGTGCAAAAATAAAAAAGGGGCCGATAAAGCCCCCTAGAAAATTGTATTGGATAATTAATCTACCCATTTGTCGTCGCGCATTTCGCCTCGAATCGTTACATCTTTTGTTCGTGCATAATCTTCTGCCGCTAATAGCATCTGTTCACGTGTATCTCTTCTCACCAAAATGGCACCGCTTCCTTGTGTTTTTACTTCAATATAGAATCCGTTTCGCAAGCGTGCCGGTTTTGTTGCTGGTCTTCCCATTTGTTTGTGCTTATTTAAAATGTTTCTAAATATAACACAAAACTTTGGATTTTGTTGTTTTTTGTGAAATTTTAAGAATTTGAGTCACCTTTTTATACCACTCAATCATCCTTCAATCGGTAATAAATTCCGTCGTTTTCGAAAACTATTTCCACCAAGTTCCAGCAAATGAACAAGACCAACATGCGATCAACCCTGCGCAACGGCAACTTCGATTCGCGGTACAACTTACTCAACGTCACGGGCTGAAACTGACCGATTATCCTTAGTAAATGTAATTCATCCTCACCAAAATGCTCGGGACGAGCGGTTTTCCGCTTCTGCTCAACCCAAACCCATTCCAGTATTTTATTGACTGCAGTTGTTTTATCATTGATCCGAATGTAGGGCTTCCATTTACCATCATCGTCTTTCGCTTTGTGCGGACCATTCGGCGACTTCTCAACAAATACTTCAAGTACCAAGCGAAAATCTTCCTGCCAAATTTTGGAGGTAATGGACAATTCAGGCTGACAAAATAGCTTTGCAGCACCTTCGAGCATGTGAAATTCCTCTTCGGGATTGCATCCGACGATTTTACGATTGTCTTTCACCCCAATGAGCAGCCTTCCACCGGATGTATTTGCAAAGGCACATAACGTTCGAGCGATTTTTCGCTGATCATCGATGCGGAACTTAAAATCCTGGTTCACATGTTCTCCTTGATCAATCAGATCTTGTAAGGTTTCCATACGGTAAAAATAGTGTGAAAAACAACAGGGATTTTAATCCATCACGAATTCCAAATCTCAAATGCTTTTAAAGCTTGATGACGCAACATTGATTCTCCATTCAAAATGGTTGCTCCAGCCTCTTCAGCTCTTTGAAGAAATCGTGATTTTGGCGGATTGTATACGAGGTCAATGACCAAATGTTCTTCCGTTAAATGCTCAAATGGTAGTTCTATACACTCGTCTACGTTCGGAAATGTACCTAAAGGTGTACAATTCACAATTACTTTACAGGCATTGAGCATGTGGTTGTTTACCTCTGAATAGGAAAACTGATTTCTGCCTTTCGGATCTCTGGAACAAAATAGCACGTCTATTCCCAAGGAACGAAAAACATGTGCAACAGCTTTTGACGCGCCGCCCGTACCCAAAATCAGCGCGCGTTCGTGGTGAAAGGTCAGAAAAGGCTTTATCGACTGGTGAAAACCAAATGCATCTGTATTGTGTCCGATCTTCTGGCCATCTTTAAACTGAATCACATTTACCGCTCCAATTTCTTTCACTTCTTCAGAGAGTGCATCCAAATAGGGGATGATGGATTCTTTATAAGGTATGGTAACCGCAAGTCCATTCATACCCAAAAAGACCTCAGCTACATTTTCAATGGATGGAATTTCATAATTCTCAAATTGCGCTTCCAATTGATTCTTCTCAAAAAAATCTTCAAAAAACTTCTTGGAAAAGGAATAGTTTAAGGTTTTTCCAAGCAACCCGTAGTTACGCATTCTTTGATGATATTTTGGATTTGGCAAAACTGATCAACATCGGCAACACGGACAAGAATACGATTCCAAGAACCACTTTCGAGTTGTTTTCCTTCACCCAGGTAATTTCACCCAGGAAATACCCAACGAGGGTCATCGAACAAATCCACAACACGCCCCCAAGGATATCGAACAACAAGAATTTTCTATATTCCATCTTTCCAACGCCTGCGGCAAATGGAGTAAATGTGCGTACGATGGGTACAAATCGTGCCATGATGATGGCAAACACACCACGTTTTTCAAAAAACTCTTCGGTCTTTTTCAGGTAACTTTCTTTCACCAATTGACGTCCACGAATTTTCCATTCAAAAACGCCCAATCCAATTCTCCTCCCAATCCAGTAATTGATGTTGTCTCCTAAGATGGCCGCAATACTGAGAAAAAACAAGATGTAGCTCAACTCTAAATTTCCGAATTTCGCATACATCCCTGCCATAAACAAAAGTGAATCTCCAGGGAGAAAAGGCATAATGACCAATCCTGTTTCAATGAAAATCACTAAAAACAATACGATATAAATGGAATCGCTGTAATGATTGACGATCCACTCAAAATCTAAGTCAAACAGGTGCTTGAATAATTCTATCATTTAATCTAGTTCTAAAGTTTGGTCAACCTGTTCTTTCCACGCTAAAATTCCACCTTCAAGGATCCAAATGTTGTTCATTTCAAAATCTGTCGACAGTAGATTCGCCATGGCTTCAGCGCGTTTTCCTGAACGACACATAATAACCACATCTTTATCTGCAGGAATTTCCGACAGGCGATCACACAATTCACCCATAGGAATGTGAGTTGACCCAATGTTGCACGCCGAATATTCATAAGGCTCACGAATATCTATGATCTCATAGTTTTCTCCTTTGTGGATGGCTTCATTCAATTCCAGCGCAGAAATGATTCTCATTGTTCAATTTTTGGTAAAAGTAGTAATTTCCATCGAAGTCTCTTCGCGGTCAATACTTAAGCGGATTTCATTTTTATGGAAATTTCCATGCGGAAAATAGCCACCTCTTCCCCGTTTTCATTTTTGGCTATTGCGTTGACCATTCGATTGACGCGTTCGCCATTCTGCTTACTTTCATCGACCATTGCACGAATGACCTTTCCATCATTGGATTCAAAAAATACCGCACCTTCTGCACGTCTCAAAAATTCAGCGTGCATGCTCTTAAATGACATTGACATGCCCTTGCCACCGGTGAAATACATGGAGTGAATGGCTCCGGCCAAGTCAGCACCGACTGCTAAAGCTCCGAAATACATAGATCCAAGGTGATTTTTTGTTCGACGGTTTAGTCGTATTCGAATGAGCACATGTTCATCATCGATAGCCATCAACCTTGGCCGAACAAAACCAATCATTGGAATTTTAAACAGGCCAAGTAAAAACAGGAGCAATCGCATTTTCCTCAAGGAAGGTAAATCAAGATGCTGCATTGAATTCTTTTTTGAGTTGGTCAACGATGTCCTTGATGCTTCGAATAGAATTCACATGTTCGATGGAAGGTCCAGCGCACCATACAGTTTTATACGTAGAACTAAAGGCTGCTTTCTGCAATCGTTTCATTCCCCGCACAAAAACCAAGGCCTTCACCCATTTTTTCAAGCGTTTATTTCTGTTGAGTAAGCGTTCAAACCAATTTTGTTGGGTGCCCACTTTTTGTACATAAGGCGTATTGATGACCGTGCAGGGTGTTCCCGATAATTTTGTCGTCATCACGATGTCCTTGGCGCGATAGTTCACACATGCTTCTTTGTATTCCTGTGATACTGGCGCTTCTTCGGAGGCGATGAAGATGCTACCCATGGAAACTCCAGCCGCACCCAAGGCCATCATTTCGCGGATTTCTTGTCCGGAACCTACCCCACCTGCAGAAATCACGGGAATCGTGCACGCTGATTTCAATGCTGGAATCAAGTCTTGATACGAAATGGATCCTGCATGTCCACCTGCTTCTTTGTTCACTGCAATCAACGCGTCTGCACCTAAAGCTTCCACTTTTAAAGCGAACTTGACATCCACCACATCGCAGAATACCTTTACCCCATGTTGATGGGCCAAGCGAATCGTTTCTTCGGGCGAACCGAGTGAAGTGATGATGAAGTCAACTTTTTCTGCGCAGCAAATGGCCAACTGATCTTTGTATAGGAAGTTCGATTTATTGACAATCAAATTGATTCCGAAGGGCCCACTGACTTGATTACGAATCGAACGAATGGCATGTCTCAAATCCTCCGTTGACTTGTAATTGAGGGCAGGAATTGCACCGGTGATGCCCGACCGAAGGGCCTCGA
>JBDKGB010000032.1:0-4951 GCA_039798485.1 Bacteroidota bacterium | reverse complement strand
TTTGGGTGCCTTAGGAACAAACTACGAGCAATACATCATCACTAACGATGCGCGTATTCCTGCCTTGGTCGTGAATCCAATCGACTTGAGTCCTTACGGACAGAGCGTCCTTTTTAGTTAGTCGTTTAGATGTCAAGACGTCAGGATATTAAGATGATAAGACAAAGGACAAAAAGACAAGGGACAATAGACTTCTGAAAGTTACGAGTTACAAATTACGAGTTACGAGTAGGGATGAGCTTCATTGATTGCGACTTAAGATAAAAGACGAAGGGACAAAGGACAATAGACTTAAATCCCTCTTCGTGATTCCAATGGTTCTTTAATTGCCGCAGGCGTCAAATTCCTGAAAGGACCAAATCCTTAATTATTTAGATATTAAGACGTCAGGATGTTAAGATTTTAGGGCTTGTGTCAATCGTCGTATTCATCGCGTTCCAAGCGGTCGCGAATTTCTTGAATATTTTCCAATTTCTTTTCTTGGCGGGTGTTGATTGCTGTGTCTGTGAAATAGCGATGTGCCGTTAAGAATTGGATCTGAATCTCATCCCACTTGCGGTCTGAATCGATTTTTCCGTGCTCTCTAAGTTCGCGTCGCAAACGATCCGCGATCTCATGGAAGTCATCCCTGCCTAAGTAATCCAAGTCGGCATCACACATAATTTCCTCCAGCTTGTTGTTTGGCTTGTGTGGAATCTGCGTCACATAAATCAACTCTTTGATGGTATTGATGTGTTGTTCAGTATAACCATATTTCGGCAAAATCTCTTCTGCCAATCGCGCGCCAATAGGTTCATTTTTATCGTACTGCTCCACAAATCCTGCATCGTGATAAGTAGCTGCAGTCTTCAGTAAAAACAGGCCTTCATCAGTGATTCCCTCCAACAACGCAAGTCGTTCGACAGCCTTTACCACATCGATACTGTGTTCGATGCTGTGGTAATGTAGTTTTTCTGATAAGCCTTGTTCCAAAACTCGAATAATGTGACGTTCAGCTTTGTAGTAGTTGATGGAACTAAAGTGATGCAAGTTCACGATCTGATGGAACCGTTCATTAGGCAAGACGCCTTCTCCGTTGACGGACAGTTCTGGTTTAATGCGATCAACCGTATACATGTCAATCAAGCCCTTGCTTTTCGATTGTGCCTTTCCGCGGAACGTACATTCAAAATACGGTTCAATGTATTTAAAGGTATTTCCAGAAACGGTAACCTTACCTGGCTCGCCCAACATCTCCATGCGCTGCGCTTGATTCACGGTTGAGCCCCAAATGTCGTAGGCCAAACGCTCGCTTCCGATTACCCCGGCTGTAACTTCACCAGTGTTAATTCCCAAGCGCAACTCCCAATATTCTTGATTGTGGGCGATGGCATTGTACTTCAATGTTGCCATGTAATGCTGAATCTGCAAGGCCGCAAGACATGTGTCTACAGGATTTGTCAAGTTGCGCACAGGAACCCCTCCCGCACACATATAAGCATCACCAATTGTTTTGATTTTTTCTAGTCCATTGGCAACGATGATCTCGTCAAATTTTCGGAAATACACATCCAATTTGCTCACCAGTTCCGTTGGACTCATACGCTCAGCAGCCTTGGTAAATCCAACAAAATCCGTAAAGAGGACAGACACTGTTTTATAAGCTCGAGCACTCGCTCGTCCGAGATTTTTCAACTCTTCAGCGGTCGATTCTGGGATGATGTTTTTGAGGAGTTTTTCGGATTTATCTTTTTCAATTTGCAGCAAGCGCTGTTGCTCAATCACCTTGTTTTTCTCTAATTCAAGCTGTTTTCGTTGGTTCTCAATTTTTTCATTTTGAGCACGTATTTCACGAGTACGATCCGCAATTTTCATTTCCAAGCGCACCTGATCTCTACGGGCCGAATTGATCCGTTCGCGAACGAAAATGCGTATGGCAACCGCGAGCACCACACAAATGATCGCAATAAACCACCAAGTTCCCCAAAAAGGCGATTTGATTTCTATAGAAAGCATTGCTGGCGTTGTGCTCCATGGACCTTCCCCAATGCGCGCATAGATTTTTAATACATACGTTCCTGGCGATAAAGAGCTGAATCGAAGTTCATTGCTGGAACCAATCAGCATTTCACCTTCATCCGCTCCTTCAAGGATGTATTTGTAATTGATCAGGTCTGGATGACTAAGGCTTGACGGCTGAAAGCGAACAGAAAAGCTGCGCTGGCGGTAGCGGAGAGTGATTAAATCTGTTTGAGAAATAGGTTGTTTTAACGGAGAGCCGGCATCACCAGGAAGCAGCCATCCTTTGTCCAATTTAAACTTGACAATTTTAACGGATACATCTTTGGATTTTAACAAGAGTTTTTCTGGTCGGAAATAGTTGTAGCCGTAGATTCCACCAAAATACAACTCTCCATTTTTACTTTTTAAATAGGCGCCAATGTTAAATTCGTTGCTCATTAAACCATCCCGCTCGGTATAGTTTACACACTTGCTACCATACATGTCAAAGCGACACAAGCCTTTGTTTGTGCTTAACCAAAGGTGTTTGTCTCCAGCCTTTAAAACACCATATACCACGTTGTTTGGCAATCCCTGTTTCTTCTGGAAAACGTCCAACTTTTTTGTTTGATCATTCCACTTCATCAAACCGGAACCTATTGTTCCAAACCAATATTCGTGTGGTCCTGTTTGACAAATTGAGCTGATGTAATCCTTTGATGCTTTCAAGAACAGCGCGTTGTGTTCGTACGGACGAATGCTTGGTTTTCCGTTTCTTACAGAGAGTAAACTCAACTCCCCAGAACTCGTAGCAAACCAAATTTTACCCTCCACATCTTTGTACACAACCCGACAAACACCGGAAGCAATCGATTCTTTTGGATGTTTGGCGCGGTGTTCAAACGCTTTTACTTCCTTTGTTTTTAGGTCTATCAATAGTGCCCCAAGTTTTGTCCCCAAGAAGTATTTCTGATCCTTCCAATGCACAATGCCATACACACGGTTGTGTCGCTGCATGATGGCTCTCGACTGCAACTCCAACCGATTGAATGAATAGCCTCCATCAGGATTGATGCGCAGCTCAAACAACCCATCTGCACAACCTGCTAAGATGTGGTTTTGATCAATCACATACATCGAAAGTACAGCCGTTTCGTCGCCCTCACCGAGTGCAGTAATGATGTCGGAGCGGTAAAACTGTTCAAAGGTTCCTGTGCTACGGTTCCTTCGGGAAATCCCCATATCGTTACCAACGAAAATGTACTTTCCTTTTTGATCTTCCCCGAAACTCCATACGTTTGGCTTTGGGATTCCTTGTGTCAAATCAGCGCTTGGACCAATACCTAAAAACCCTTGTGTTGTTGGGTCGAAACCAGATAAACCACGTTTTGTTCCCGCCCAAAATGTACCTGCATCATCCAAAAACAAGACATTAATGTCATTAAATAACAAGGCGTTTTTTTGCAATAAATCGTGTGCGCTCTTTGCAATTTCTCCATTCGGAAAAACCGTGTAAAGTCCTTGACCTGAAGTAACAATGTAAGTAGTTCCATCATTGGTTTGCACCAAGTCCGTCACCGAAATCATACCCCACTCCGTGCTGATGTTTGTAAAGGAAGGAACAAGTGTTTGGCTGCCATACATGTACGTATAAACTCCTTGGCTTGTGCAGAAATAGGTGATTCCCTTATCTGTGGTAACGATGCGCTGCACGATATTGAGCATCGCGCTAACCGGTAAAACCAATGGTTTTGAACGGGACTTAGATGCATCCGTTATGAATACACCTTTGTCTTCTGTCACCACAAAAATTCCTCCGTCTTGCGCATTGTACACACCATGAACACGGCGTGAGGGGGTGAGTTTTGGACATTCTTTAAACTTGCTTGTTCGCGGATCAAACGATACAACGCCTTTTCCCGAAGTTGCCAACCACAAAATCCCTTTTTGATCTTTACAAATACCTTCAATTTGCAAAGCTATTTTTCCAGGTAACGTGTAATGTTTAAAGTGTTCGGTTTTAGGATCAAAAACACTGAGCCCATTGGCTGTTCCAAACCACAAGCGGCCATCGTCTGTTTTAATGCCACACTTGATGTATTCACTTTTTAATCCATCGCTATCGTCCGATGAAAACACTTCAAACTGTTTTCCATCAAAGCGGTTCAATCCATCTTGTGTGCCAATCCAAAGTGCGTGGTTTTCATCTTGAAGAATACAGGTCACCGAACTTTGTGAAAGTCCTTCGTTGATGGAAAAATTCGAAAAGCGGTATGCAGACTGTCCTTGTAGCGCAAACTGTGCGAATACAAATCCCAGTATGAATAACCACTTCAGCATTTACCAGCCTTTATTGTTGTTGAAAAACTTGACCTGCTCCACCAATGGCTGCATTTTCAAGGTCACGATCAAACATGTACATTCCTCCTTTGTCTCCTCCGATCAAACGAAGTTTATCCAGCACCGTTCTTGCCAATGCCTCTTCCTCCAATTGTTCGGAAACATACCATTGCACAAAATTGTGTGTGGTGTAATCTTTCTGTTGAAGACAAATATCCACCAAATTATTGATGCTTTCGGTAACGCGTATCTCGTGTTCCAATAACAACTCGAACACATTTTCTAAATTATTAAATTCCTTTGGCGGCTGTTCTAAAGATGGGATCAAGGCTTTTCCTCCACGCTCATTGATAAAATGAATCAATTTTAACATGTGAAAACGCTCTTCATCCGAATGTTGATACATGAATTTTGCTGTTCCATTCAGACCGTTATTTTCTGCCCAAGAGGCCATTGCAAGGTAAAATTGTGAGGAAGATGCTTCTTTTTGAACTTGATCGTTCAATGCGCTTTCAACATGTGGATTCATTCTGTGGTTTTTTAAGAATACTCGTTAAAGTTACCAAGTTTAACCATACTTTCCACGGCGCAAATTGATTATCATAAAAAGAAGTGAGAGTTTCTAGTGATC
>JBDKGB010000031.1:0-16052 GCA_039798485.1 Bacteroidota bacterium | reverse complement strand
GGTTAATAAAATCAGTACTTTACGCTTGTCTGCTTCACTTTCCTTTCGTACGATAAACCCGCGTTCCTCCATGGTTTTCAAGGTGCGGGACAATGAAGTTGGTTCCATCCCCATGCGTGGCCCCAAGGCAGTACTTGGTGTTCCCTCTTTGTCGATGCTCATTAAAATAAAACCAATCGACATGGTGATGTCATGCTCCGCTGCTTTTTGATTGTACATGCGCGATAGTCGATGCCAAGCATGACGCACGACGAAATCAACCAATTGTTCGGGGTGTTTGGACATTTAATCACTCTTTTAGAGCCATAAATGTAGGAAAATATTCTATGTACGCATAGAATTATTTCAGGTGAAAAAAGGAAATTTTAGTCCTTACCAAACATCTTTGGAAATGTGCACTGTACCTTTAAAAAGGGCAATGTTTTTCCTATCTTGATTGGTCACGGTCACTTCGTAAATGCCTACTGTTTTACCGCGATGACGTTCAATCGCTGTAGCGATAAGTGTGTCTCCAACCACAGCTGGACGAAGGTGAGAAATGGAGGTATCAATACTCACACATTTATAACCATAGGAGTTCGACGCAAAGGCTAGGGCCGAATCGGCAAGTGAATAACTGATGCCTCCGTGTAAGATGTTAAATCCGTTGAGCATCTGGCCATGAATGGTCGCACGAAGCGTACAAGAACCCAGTCCGATAGATTCAACTTTAACATCTAGCCACTGGCTAAATGCATCATTTTCCAACATGGTGGATACAATTTCTTCAGGTGTTTTCATAAATGTGAAAGCTTAGAAATGAGCGAAGTGTTGTCACCTCGGAGAAGAAATGTAGCGAAAAAAGCGGAATTCTTATGCAGCAATAGAGCGATTCATCAAAGTGATCATCGCCAAGATTACGATAAACAATTGTGTCGCTGTTTCATCACTCAAAGAAGTGCCGTCTTCATCTTCCGTAGAGATTTCCATGGCCATAAATTGCGCCAATTCGGGCTGATCGCAAAATGTTTCAAGGACCTCTTCGTCATCATTTTCAAAATACGAGTCTAACATTTCGAAGTAAGGCTCTTCGAAAGCATCGATATCTGCTTCAGTGATAGGGTTCACTGTCAAGCCTTGAAGCGCGAAACATTCTGAAATCAAACAGTAATAATACACAAGCAATCCTTCAAGATCCTCGTTCTCGTACTCCTCTGGAGCACTCATCACATAGCCGAGTAAAGTAGGTTGTGCCAAAGCATACTTTTCAGAAAGTTGCTCTAGGCCATCGTCATCAAGGTTATCAACTGTCTTGATTGCATTTTCAATACTGGCAAAGGTTACGTGACTCATAAGGGTAAATTTTTGCGGTAAAGGTAGTGTTTATATTGAGATGAACGGTGTTGAATTGACCTTAAAGCCCTTGAGATTGACGCTGATTTAGAAAGAAAATCTCTTAACTTTGAACCAAAGACAAACAATGGCCTTTTTTACCGCTGATTTTTTAGAGTTCTTCATTGAACTTGCACCTAACAACAACAAAGATTGGTTCGATCTGAATCGTAAACGCTACGAATCAAGCGTTCGTGAGCCTTTTCGTCATTTTGTGCAGCATCTGATTGACACCTTAGCCTTGACGCAACCTGAATTTAAAGGACTTGAGGCCAAAGATTGTGTGTTTCGAATCAACCGCGACATCCGCTTTTCAAAAGATAAAACGCCGTATAAAATGAATGTTTCGGCAGTCATTTCTCCCAATGGTAAGAAAAGCCAGGCGGTAAATGGGGTCTATTTTGAGCTTGGACCGGAGCATGTGCGTGTGTATGGTGGAGTCTACGAAATCGATAAGGATGATCTGTTGGCGGTGCGAGAAGGTATTGCAGCCAATCTTGAGGCATTTAAGGCGGCTTATACCGACAAACAATTCGTTCGAACCTTCAAGAACATCATCGGCGAAAAGAATAAAATCATTCCAAAGGACCTGCGCGATGCCGCCGAAGTAGAGCCACTTATTTTCAATAAACAATGGTATTTTTATGCGCAATTTGACGCTGAGGATGTCTTGCGTGATGACCTCGACCAAGTCATTTTGAAATGCTATGAAGCGGGAAAACCCGTAGAGTCTTTCTTTAGTAAACTGATCCAACGATCTTAATTCAATATCCCGCTCATGAAATTTTTCAAACGAACAACCCTTTTCGCTGCGCTTGTTTTTCAGCAATTCGTGGCATTTTCACAAAACAATGCATCCGTTCAAAAGGAGTTGACACTCAAAGATGCGGTTCTCGGACAAATGCGTATTTACGGACCTGAACGCATGTTTGGCTTTCAATGGGTACCAGAATCGGACATGTACACCTGTTTCAATAAGACTTACCAATTGATGGTGATGGGGAACGCAACTGAGCCGAAGCAAAGTGCTGCTGAAATTTTAACTGTTGAAAAAATGAACAAGATGCTCGGCAGTGAATTGTCAAGCTTCTTTGGCTTGGAATGGTTGAATCTATCGGAATTTATCATCAACGATGGCATTCATTTTTATTGGGTAGATGCATTGATTGACCAAGGGAAACTACTCAACACGCTTGATGAAACTGCTGAAAATGGCATGATGCACAAGAAGACCTTTCACATTGCTTATACCATTGAGAACAATGTGTATGTGAAGTCAAAAGAGGGAGAAAAGCTAACGGTAACGAACAACACCGACAAAAACATCGTTTCTGGTCAGGCCATTGCACGAAGTGAGTTCGGGATCAGTGGTGGCTTATTTTGGTCGAATAGCGGCAAACAGTTGGCCTTTTATCAGAAAGATGAAACAGAGGTACACGATTACCCTTTGTTGGACATCAATCAAACACCCGGCGCTTTAACGTCAATTAAGTACCCAATGGCGGGACAAAAATCGGAAAAGCCACGCGTGGGGATTTATGATTTGGCAACGAAACAGACGGTCTACATTTCGCCAAAAGGAGCTGCGGACGATTACCTTACGAATTTGGCGTTCACACCGGATGATCAATTTGTCATCATTGCCGAGGTGAATCGCGACCAAAACCACATGATGGTGAATCTTTACGAAGTGAAAACAGGGAAATTTGTGCGAACCTTGTTTGAAGAGTCCAACGAGAAATGGGTGGAGCCTGAGCATGCGGCATTTTTCCCGTCATCAAAATCAAACAATTTCATTTGGATTTCAGAGCGCGATGGCTTCAGCAACTTGTACTACTACGACATCAATGGAAAACTCATTACGCAATTGACAAAGCATGCGTTTGTGGTGAAAGACATCATTGGTGCAACGCCAGATGGAACAACCGTGTACTATTCAGCAACAGGTGAGAATCCAATGAATACCTTGGTGTATTCTGTTTCTGTGACGCCAAAACACACACAACCTTTAAAAATCACTACCATCGATGGGACGCACGAAGTTCAACTGTCATCATCGGGAAAGTACATTTTTGATGCATATTCCAATCACGATACCGATTACCATGCATGGATTTTAAATCCGTCAGGTAAATCCGTAAAGCAATTAATGGTGAGCAACGACAAACTGTCGGATGTGAAAATCGGTACTGCTGAAATCAATACACTCACAGCACCGGATGGAACAAAACTGTACACGCGTTTGATCAAACCAAGCAATTTCGACCCTAAAAAGAAATATCCAGTAATGGTGTATGTCTATGGTGGACCGCATGCGCAGATGATTACAAACTCTTGGCTCGATGGCGCAAACCTTTGGATGTATTGGATGGCTGAACAAGGGTATTTGGTGTACACATTGGATGGTCGGGGCTCTGCCTACAGAGGTTTTGCTGACGAATCGCAAATTCACCGTCAGCTGGGTACAGTTGAAATGAACGACCAAATGGTGGGAGTGAACTACTTGAAAAGTTTAAATTATGTCGATTCAAATCGCTTGGCAGTTCACGGATGGTCTTTCGGTGGATTCATGACAACTTCTTTTATGTTGCGCAATCCTGATGTGTTTCAGGTAGGTGTTGCTGGCGGACCAGTTACCGATTGGAAGTATTATGAAATCATGTACGGTGAACGTTATATGGACCGTCCAGAGCAAAATGTGGCGGGTTATGAAAAAGCGAGCCTGTTGACACATGCAAAAAATTTGAAGGGCGATTTATTGCTCATACACGGAACAGTAGATGATGTCGTGGTGATGCAACACAATTATGCCCTCGTGAAGAAATTTGTTGAGCTTGGCATTCAGATGGACTTTTTCCCTTACCCTATGCACAAGCACAATGTGACGGGTAAGGACCGTGTGCATTTGATGGAAAAGGTATTGACCTATATTATAGAAAACAATCAATAAAACGAGGGTATCGAGATTTTGATAATTTTGCCCACACTTTTTAATGAACCATGGGAGATTTAAATTCCAACAGCCATATCCTGACAAAAGAACGAATGCTTGAAGCATTTCGACTGATGTGTACCGCAAAAACCCTTGCAGAAAAGTACGAGGCAAATAAGGAAATTACAGCGAAGTATGTGCACGCAACATCGCGCGGTCACGAAGCCATTCAATTGGCAGTTGGTCTGCAACTGTTGCCTCAGGATTGGGTTGCACCGTATTACCGCGATGACAGTATTTTGCTTGGCATCGGAATGACACCCTATGAATTGATGCTTCAAGTGTTTGCGAAGAAAGATGATCCGTTTTCGGGTGGCCGAACGTATTACTCGCATCCGTCATTGAAGCGCGACAACATGCCCAAAATCCCACATCAATCCTCTGCGACAGGTATGCAAGCCATACCAACAACAGGGGTGGCAATGGGAATTCAATACAAAGAAAAACAAGGTCTTTCTGAAGATTTCGGTGGATTAAATCCAGTAGTGGTGTGTTCGCTAGGTGATGCATCGTGCACGGAAGGTGAGGTTTCTGAGGCACTTCAGATGGCAGCATTGAAACAGTTTCCAATTGTGTATTTGGTGCAAGACAATGGCTGGGATATTTCGGCAAATGCGGCTGAAACGCGTGCGCAAGACATGAGCCAGTATGCGAAGGGATTCAACGGAATCGAAGTTCGTACAATTGACGGAAGTGACTTTAAGTTGTCCTATGAAACGGTTTCCGAAGTGTTTGACATCGTCCGTAAAGAGCGTCGACCTTTTATCATTCACGCGAAAGTTCCTCTACTCGGTCACCATACTTCTGGCGTTCGAAAGGAATGGTACCGCGATGATTTGGAAGAGGCTGCTACGCGTGATCCATATCCGAAATTGAAGGAATTGATGCGCTCTGAAGGGATTGGAGAGGCTGATTTTATCAATATTGAAGCAGAGGTACGGAAACTTGTGGATGCACAATACGACCAAGCATTGAACGCCGAAGATCCAACCCCTGAGTCAGTCACAGATTATATATTTGCACCAACACCCGTAACCGAAGAAAAGGGCGAGCGTGAACCAAAAGGCAAGAAGAAAACAGTGATGGTGGATTCGGCACTTTTTGCTGTACGAGAACTCATGGAAAAGCATCCAGAGGCTTTGTTATATGGTCAAGATGTTGGGGGTCGCTTGGGCGGAGTTTTCCGGGAAGCAGCAACGTTGGCGCAGCAGTTTGGCGACAACCGTGTATTCAACACACCCATTCAAGAAGCATTTATCATTGGTTCAACTGTAGGCATGTCTGCAGTTGGATTAAAACCCTTTGTAGAAGTTCAATTTGCGGATTACATTTGGCCAGGATTGAATCAGTTGTTTACAGAGGTTTCCCGTTCTTATTACCTGTCGAATGGAAAATGGCCAGTAAGCTGCGTCATTCGTGTGCCAATTGGCGCCTATGGTTCCGGTGGACCTTACCATTCATCCAGTGTTGAATCCGTGTTGACAAACATTCGCGGTGTCAAGGTAGCGTATCCATCTACTGGTGCTGACCTGAAAGGGTTGCTGAAATCGGCATTTTATGACCCAAATCCAGTGGTGATTCTAGAGCACAAAGGCTTGTATTGGTCGAAAATTCCAGGAACGGAAGGGGCAATGTCCATTGAGCCAGATGAAGATTACATCATTCCTTTCGGAAAAGCACGAGTTGTTCAAGAGGCGGATGCGCAATTGGTAAAAAATGGTCAGTCATGTGCCATCATTACGTATGGTCGCGGTGTGTATTGGTCACTTGAAGCAACGAAGGAATTTGAAGGCAAGGTCGAAATCATTGACTTACGTACCTTGAATCCCTTAGATCATGCAGCGATGAATGATGCAGCACGTCGCCATGGAAAGGTAATGCTTGTGACAGAGGAATCTACTGAATCATCGTTTACTCTTGGTCTTGCAGGAAGAATTCAACGCGATAATTTTACGGCACTTGATGCGCCAATTTCAATCGTTGGTTCGGTCGATACACCAGCCATTCCATTGAATTCGACTTTGGAAGCGGCACTTTTGACGAATTCCAATCAAGTGAAGGAAGCATTGAAGACCTTGTTGGCGTATTGATCAGTCTACCGTCCAGTGAAACTGTTTTTGTAGGACGGGAAGTTTTCGCCAGTTCAGTGTCTTCGTGGTTAATAAAGGTGTTCCCAGTGTGTTTATAATCGCCAGGGTTTCTGTCTTTTGTGAATAGCGGTAGTTGAGTACGCATTGTCCTCCTGAATAATCAATGAGTGTCAATCGTTGAGCTACTTGGTCAATCTCTAGCTTAAAATCGAGCATGTCATCGTTCATCATCTGAAAAATGATATAGCCATCTCGATGAATAAATACGCGTTTAATTTTCTGGTCAAAAAGTGGATTACCTTCTGTGAAATTTTGCTGAACGACGGAATAGGCTCCGTGTAAATAGGGTCGTGATGTGAGGTCATCATTGAATGAATCGCGCATAACAAATGGCCCCAAAGCCTCTGCGGAAATGATGATAAGAATTAAAGGTGTCATCCATTTTTTTGTCGGTTGCCAATCGATTTTGTTCGTTTTCGATTGATCTGTTTTCATGAGGTAGGGATAAAGCAAAAATACACTCAACGCCAACAGCAAAAATGAGAATAGTTTTACCGAGATGTCGAAGGAAAGGTTGATCACAAAGACATTCAAAAGTACTCCTGAAGCGATCAAGAGTCCAATTTTTAGTGTTCGTGAAAACAAGATCAATAGGGCAGGTATCAACTCCATCATCCCCATAAATAGATTGTATTCATAGGATGTACCCATGGTGGACCAAAAAAGTATGTCCTTGTCCAATTTTCCCAAGGGGGTGTACAAAAGATTGGGTTCAGGCAGGTAAAATTGAGCCTTAAAGAGCTTGTCTAAACCATACTTCATCAGCACCATGGACAGAAAGACGATGCAAGCAAAACGAAGTGTGGTCACTAGTTTTTCAACCTTTTCTGGACGGAATTTGTTGAGGACAGCTCCTGAAATTACGGCAATAAAAAACAAGAGCGCAACAAGGATGTACAAACCTTTGGCATCTGAGGTGAGGTCAGTGTTTTCATCAAAAAGGTGAACTAGAGGCAAAAATAGAGCGTTGGAGATGTCTTGTTGAAAGGTTAATAAAAACCAAGACATCGGAAAGAAAAGAACAATCAATCCAAAGAAGATACAAAGTGCAAGTTGAAAAGTGCGCTCCATTCACTGTGTTTAATAGGGTAGTCTCAAAATCGAAGACAACAAGGTCATGACAATCATGAAGAAAAGTGAAGGACGTTTTTCGACAGGTTTTTGCTCCTCCTCTTTTTGCATTTCGCTCTTTTTATGCAGTTTTAGTGGAGATTTTGATAGTTCTGGTTTTACAGCAAGTCTCTCTTGTGGCTCTTCAAATCCAATCAACACAACGGATGAGGGTGAATTTGTAAAGTAATATTCTTCTTGAAGCGTTTTGCGAATTTCCATAGGTGTGTGTTCGGCATTAAACAGCGGATGCCCGTTCAAGGTGTCTTTGCCAGCACTCCACAATTCAGGATTGGATTCAGGTCGGCCACCATGATCTTCCCAGTGACAACTTTCACTTGTGATCATCACAACACGCGCATCAGGTAGCAAACGAACGGTATCAAGTCGTGAATTGCGGACCATACGCTGTGGGGCTATGCCAAAATTGGATTCTCCCTTGTCGAAGGTACTGGAGTGCCAGGTAAATTTGAAGTTCTTTGCGCTTCCACTATGGCTTTTGTGAGCAATCAGCTTTGTTTGTGACCATGCATTCGCTCCAAAACACAGGAGCATTGATAAAAGAAATAGTTGTTTCATGTTGTGTAGTTTGCCCATGATTACATGCCTACATCAAATCGGTTCAAATGCGGAGAAAAAAAATTAAAAAGAATCTGGCTCAATGTGAATGAGAACATCGGTAATGTCAGGTAGCTCGGCCATGATTTTATCCTTGACTTCATGTGAAATGAAATGTCCTTCTGCAACGCTTAATTTCCCATCGACCACAAGGTGAAGGTCAACAAAGTACTGCATGCCTGTTTTCCGCACGTAGCATTTTTCTGTTTCAAGGACACCGTTTACCTCATGGGCAACTTTTCGAATGTCATCGATGAGGTCGTGGTGAAAATGTTCGTCCATGATTTCACCAAGCGCTGGACGAAAAATTTGAAATGCGTTGTAAACAATAAAAAGTGAGGCTGCCATTGCTGCCCAGTCGTCTGCCGTTTCGTAACCATTTCCGAAAATCAAAGCGATCGAGATACCAATAAATGCCAATAAGGAGGTGATGGCGTCACTGCGGTGGTGCCATGCGTCGGCTTGGAGTGAGGTACTGTTGGTTTCTTTGCCTTTTCGATGTACAAAACGGAAGGAAATTTCTTTGAAAAGTATGATTCCCAGCAAGATAAAAAGTGTGTAAGGATGAGGTGTGCTGTGCGGTGTTCGGATGTTGTGAATGCTTTCTGTGAAGATTATCGTTGCGGATATTAGCAAAAAACAAACGACAGCAAAGGTGATGAGTGGCTCCGCTTTTCCATGGCCGTAGGGATGATTTTCATCGGGTGGACGTGAGGCATATTTCAATCCAAAGAGCACCAACAACGAAGAAAACACATCGGTAGTAGATTCAATCGCATCGGCAATCAAGGCATAGGAGTTGCCAAGAACACCGCCAACAAATTTAATTGCCGCCAATAAAGCATTGCTGAGCAAGCTAAAAATAGCAGTGCGTATGGCTTTTTGATTTTTGTTCAATTCCAATGGATGTGAATGATTTGAGGCAATACTGATTGCGAGAACAAACCTATAAAAAAAAGAGGAGTATTGTGCTGTTCCTGAATTAACATTGTCGCGATGATAAATCCACACAAGCGCTGAAATTGGGGGGCTGTAACCGTGTACTTTTGTAAAAAGAAATTGCATGAAACTTTCCACTCAGTCAACATTGAAAGAAATTGCCGATTTGCTCGGCGCTCGTTACATAGGGGATTCGAATCACTCGGTTACGGGAATCAATGAAATTCACATGGTTGTTTCGGGGGATTTGGTGTTTGTGGACCATCCGAAGTACTACGATAAGGCCTTAAAGAGCGCAGCTACAACGATTCTTATCGATCAAGAGGTAGAATGTCCAGAAGGAAAGGGATTGATCATTTCTTCGAGCCCTTTCGACGATTTCAATCGTTTGACCCGACATTTCACGCCTTTTCAATCACAGACTTCTTCACTTGGAAAGGGAAGCGAAGTTCACCCATCAGCCCTCGTTTATCCGAATGTGTTCATTGGACATGACGTGAAAATTGGCGCCCATGCGATCATTCATGCGGGAGTTGTGTTGATGGACCGCACGGAAATAGGTGAAAACGCCATCATCGGCGCGAATACGGTGATCGGACATTCTGCATTTTACTACAAGAAAAAAACGGATGGTTACCACCGCATGCACAGTTGTGGCGGAGTAGTGATCGAACGCGATGTGGAAATTGGCGCGCTGTGTACCATAGATTCAGGTGTTACCGGAATAACACGCATTGGTGAGGGAACAAAAATCGACAATCAAGTGCATGTTGGTCACGATACAGTCATCGGAAAGCATTGTTTAATGGCGGCCAATGTTGGTCTTGCGGGTTGTGTGCGGATTCAAGATCGCGTCATTTTATGGGGGCAGGTTGGATGTGCCAGTGATGTGACCATTGGAGAGGGAGCAATTGTGTTGGCGCAATCGGGAATTTCGAAAGATTTGGAAGGTGGTAAAACCTATTTTGGTAGTCCTTGCGCGGAAGTGAAAGAAAAATTCAGAGAGATGGCGGCTTTACGACAATTGCCGCAGTTGCTCGAAAAACTCAAATGAAAGAAAAACTCATTCGGAATTTAGAAGATCAGTTGGTCCTCAAGGACTTCAAGCTGCATTCGCTCTTGGAGGTGACGTCTGCCATCAACGCGAATGAGGGGGTAGATCGACTGATTCAACTCTTCTCTTTTATCTTGAAAGAACAATTGGGCTTTTCGAAATTTGTCCTCTACAATCACCAAACAGAATGGAATTGTTTGCTGCGTGTTGGCATCAAAGGTAAGGTCAAAGAGATCGATGTAATCCGCGACCTAACGCGCTTCAAGGAAACAACCATGATCGAATCTTCCCACTCGCACATTCTCACTGAATTTGATGTTGTTGTCCCTGTTATTCATAAAGAACGTCCACTCGCTTACTTGCTCATTGCAGGGATAAATAAAGAAAACAAACTCGTCATTGATAGTCTGAATAACCTTGGATTCATTCAAACCTTAACGAACATTATTGTGGTGGCCATCGAAAATAAGCGGATGGCACGCCAAAGCATCATTCAGGAACGCATCAAAAAAGAGTTGGAAGTTGCATCAGAAATGCAGCGCTTGCTTTTCCCGTCAGATTTGCCGTCGAATAGAAGGATGGACATCTCTGCGAAATATACGCCTCGTCACGAGGTGGGGGGAGATTATTACGACTTCATTCCTCTGGGTGATGAAGAATACATCATCTGCATTGGCGATGTCTCTGGAAAGGGGATTGGTGCAGCTATGCTGATGGCGAACTTTCAAGCAACGGTTCGCACGGTCTTTAATTACCAGCGCTTCGAAATGGAGTTTTTGATTGAGGAGTTGAACAAAAAGGTCATGAAAAGTGCCAAAGGCGAGAAGTTCATTACTTTTTTCATTGCACACTACAACGCAACAACACGCGAATTGAAATACATCAATGCTGGACACAATTACCCTTTCATTACCAACGGAAGAAAGGTTGAAATGCTTGATGCTGGATGCATTGGTTTAGGCATGTTTGACGAATTGCCTTTTATTCAATCGGGGAGACTCACATTAGGACCAAATACAACACTCGTCTTGTACACGGATGGGGTAGTGGAGTTAGAAAATAGTGACGATGAATTTTTTGGCATCGAGCGCTTGGTCAAACTCGTAAATAGTTACTATCCATTGAAGATGGAAGACATGAACTCCTTGATTTTTTCCAAACTCGATGAATGGCGCGGAGATCTCTCGTTGGTGGACGATACCGCGATTTTCTGCTGCCGTTTCTTCTGATTATCGAAGAATGTACATTTTCCCGAATTCCTTCTTGAAATGCGTGTCAGCGCCAGATTCGAGGTGCTTGATGTCTTCCCCATTGATTTGTGCCTTTACACGATAGAGGTAAACACCATTCGCCAAAGGATCACCAAATTCATCGGTTCCATCCCAAGAATATTCACTGATGTTTCGTCCAATTTGAATCGGTCCAAGTTGATCTTCAGTGATTTCACGAACGACCTTTCCAGATACCGTCATGATTTGTATGATCATTTCATCCGGCACTTCATTACCAGTCAATGTAAACACAAAACGTGTACTCGTGCTAAATGGATTCGGATAATTCATCATATAGGTGATCATCGACTCATGGATGACTTCAAACGAGATGCGGTATTCCATGTCACCAGATGCATTTCCACTACGGTCGGAACCTTGAACGAACAAGGTGTATTTCCCATCCTTTTCGAACAAGGCAGGATAAACAATTTTGAAGCGTTTGTTTTGCGTTTCAGCTGGAATCCACTGCATCACAGTATTGCCATTACCATCGACAAACGGAATGCGCTTTTGGATCCCATCGGGATCAGTCAGGTAAATGCCAAACAAGGTCGTATCCGAAACATCGTTCATGATTTGGAACTGATTTTCATCTTTCAATGAAATCAATACTTCGCTTTCCGGCGCAATAATGTCTCCGTTGAGGATGTGTCTACCATTGAACGTAACATCCAAAATAGGGTGCAAGTTATCTCCATTGACCATAAATGGCACTTGGATTAAATTATTGAAGTGCACCTGCTCGGGTTGGTCGGTAACGGAACTTCCCGATGCTACATACGGATTCACTTCCATCCACAAGGTGTTCATTCCTGCAAGACCTAGGGTAGAAAAGGAAATGGTATCCCGCATCGTTTCACCAACGAGCAGTGAGTCTTGTCGCGGATAAGGCAGCACATGCTTCACTTGATTGGCATCTTCAATCCAATACGATACGAGTAAGGAGTCCATCGGGATGTTGAAGATGTTTTTTACATCCACGGCAAACTGTACCTGTTGTCCTTCGGAAAGTGTGTCGCTGTTTGGTAACCAAGTTATTCCGGAGGTTCCATCAATGGCAGCTTCAGGAAGTGGTGTGAATAGCACATGCCATCGGTCTATTTGCGCTGGAGTGAAGCCGAGTGAATCTTTGTAAAAGGCCCCTAGTCTTAGATATGGATACTGCGCGGCATCGACCAATCCACCAAGGTTGATAATGGAATCGTTGTGAGTGAATTGAACCGGTATCGTATTTTGCAAGTTCATGGCCGCATCATACGCATTGACATAAAGCACTGTTGAATCTGCATTGTTCGTTCCCAGCGAATCTTGTTTCCAGAACAGTGATTTCCATTCCGCTGCGGGACCAATGAGAGGACCTTTTTCCAATCCAGCAAAAGCAACAGCTTCAAGCACGGCATCAAGGTGAACGTCCTGACCACCATACATCGCATAGCGTTCAACGACACTTGAGGTATCGCCTTTTCGGCAAAAGAATGCAAAAGGTAGATTTGGTCTTCCCGGAACAATGCTATCTGACCCAAGGTTTTGGAACATGGTAAAAATTTCTGGTTCCCATTGGTCGTAAACTGCAGTCATTGGTGAATAAATCAGGATATAGTCACCGTCGGGAACTGAATTTTCGATCATCGCCTTGAATGCTGCACGTTTGGCAACATCGTTTTGATGGAAGGTGAAATACTTCCATGGTCTATTGTAATTGTCGTTGTTGTTACCGAAAAAATGATCAAGGTTTTGATTGCCAAAACGCGTTTGCCATGGTTCAAGGGAATACTGATCGATGATGGCCACGTGCCACTTTGGATTGTAATTCAAGATGCCATAGTCTTGCATCTGTTGGTCAATGGAGTAGAGGTTTCCGTATATCTGCGGAGTGGCAGTTGTGTATAAAACATCTACTGAAAGGTCTCTGGTGTAAGGGAAGAAATCACGTGTTCGCGTGCTTCTGTCGTAGTTTACTCCACTGAAATCGTTGTCTTTGAATTGGTAGAAATGGTCTTGACCCCATCCTTCTTTGTTTTCAATGTATTGGAATGAACTTTCTCTCCACATCGGCTCGTTGGAGTCAACTGTAACACGCCAGAAATAAACCGTACTATCCGTACATACAAGTGGCGCACTTTGCTGGTTTGAACTCAAGATCCAGTTTGCAGGAGGTACCGTTTTGATTCCACCCAATCCTGTGACAATGGCATAGCGATGAAATGGACTTGGCGCTCCGACAAAATCAATCGTATCCAATTCAAAGCGATAGGTGTTCATTGGTGCAATCGGGTTCACGGTAGAGGCCATTACCGTTACACTGTCATTGGGCACAACGGCAAAAGGATAGGGTAATACAGGTTGAATTCCCTCCACATTGATAAACAGTGTCTTTGAAATTTGATTGTTCACGATTTCATCGTACTGCTCATCGATGAATGTTGGTAAATCTGCTTTAATTGTAAATGTGTTCAAGCCAACGCCTGCACCTGGAAGCAAAGGAACTTTGAAATGAATGGTGTCCGTGTAATCCAATCCATTCAAGTAAAAAGAGTAAAGGGAATCTACATTCGAGCCAGGTAGGTCACGAACGATATCCAACGAGAAGGTATCCACAACCGAGCGACCAAGGTTCTTTAGTGCGATGGAAATTTCAATGCTATCTACACTGAGATCCAATGTTTCTGGGCTGAAGGACACCCCTTGTTCTGTAAGCTCGATTTCCGGTTTTTCGTGCGGGTTCATGCGCAACATCGGATCGCCATTCAAGGACATTTGTGTTGCCGTGGATTCTGTAAATAAATTGGTACCAAAGGTTTCCATGGTGGCCACAACATTGTGCATTTGTTCACCAAGGGTTTTACCGTAATTGTTGACACTAAGTTCTTTGTACAACTCATTGGAAAACTGATAGAGCGTAGATGCAAATCCCAGATTCACGGTTCCTAAATAGGCGATTGGCCCATAGTCTGGTGTTGAAATAAACTGTTCGGATTTTGAGATCGTGCTTTCAAAAATATTTCCATTATAACATGAATTGGCAATCATGACAGGATATCTTCCGTAGTTATCCCAGTTTGCCGGTTCGTCGATGTTGATTTCAAAACCAGAAGTTGTAGGCTCAGAGTGACCAAAGAAATTGATCAAGGAAACTCCCTCATGGATGCGGTCCATGATGGCATTCAACTCACCAGGAGGAAGGGGGTCATCATTGGTCTTTGCAACGGTTTTAACATGCCCACCGTAATTGGAATGTTCAATGGTGTTTTTAAGATTGGCCATGTACCCTTGAAAGGTCGTTTGCTGCCCAATGTCTGTTCCGCCGACAAAGTGTAGAACTTGTTTTTGCCAATCTTTCGTTGAAGAATTGTACACCGAATTTGGATCTTGTTGCTGCTCGTACAGAATCAATTTCTCCAGATAGTTGGCCAATTCATCATTGTTTCGAGCTACAACGCGCCCTGTAGGGATCAATGATGTCCATTTTGTTGTACCTGGCAGATTAGAGGTAATGCAGTTGTCGCTTGAAGGGAAACCAAACGATGGAATCAAGTTCAAGGAATAATTGGAAATGTTTGAACGACCTCCAGGACCATTAAAAGCCAATCCAGAAACATTCGCTTCACGAATTCCTTTACCCATCAAGAAGAGCCCAACAGGTTTTTCAGTAGCTTGGGTGTGCATGAAATGGGCAAAGCGTCGAATGCCGTTGATGTGCTTGTGAATTCCTCCTCCAAATTGTTGGTAAAGTTCGTACACATCCGCCAGAATCACATTGTAATTTCCACCTTCAGGTGACATGCGGTAGGCAGCATATTGAGCACTTGCACTTTGCAGGTAGGGATTGTACACCATCAGCAAGGCCTTTTCAGCACTCAATTGAGCAAAATCAGTAAATGTCCCAGGTGAAGTCGCTGGATTAACAGGGTACAAGGCGCTTACTTGGGTAAACGTAGCTGCATCTTGGATCCATATATTTTGGATGTTTCCAGATGGATTGTTCGGAATCAAGATTGTTTTGGCACTTCCACTCGTTGTTAATGTGAGTGAACGGTAAAAGTCACCCATCGCCCACACCATGGGTGATGCTGAAGTTAGGTTCGTTAGGTCAAGGCGAGTTTTGGTTTGAATCGGATGATTTTGAACTTTAAACGTCGATTGAACTGCTCCAGCGATATTGGGCAATTTCGGATAGGTAAATGAAAAGTAGTTGATCGATTGAAAATCGGTTAAAGCACCAAGGTCTGGAACGATATTTACCTTAAGGTTGGTCACCCCACTTGATGGAAGAGTGCTGGCGGGAAATGAAGCATTGATTCGAATAGCCCGATACCCTGTGAAGAGCGAATCTGCTAAGATGAAATTCGAACTGCCCACAGTATGACGGGTATGGTGATTGGCTGTTCCTGAAGCTGCGGCATTGGAGACACCAACAGTCACGGCTGAATACTGAATGTTTGGTGCATCTGCACCTTGATACAATTGGTCAAGTGTAGTGGAAGAATAATCCCAGGTATACCCAGAAACTCCATTTACAGGTGGATTTCCCCAACCCTCACCAG